>CAMTXX010000093.1:0-23548 GCA_947085825.1 uncultured Nitrospira sp.
GCGCCGCTTCGAATTTCAGTTTCAGATCATTCAGTATCTTCTTCATTCTCTCCTCGGTTACTCCATTTTGATTTTTTGCCAATCTCGTTGTAACCTATTGTAGTATATGACGGTTTAGTTTATAAACAGACACTAAATAGCGCTCTATGTCGGCTCGCGTTTTGAGTTTGCCCTCCGAAAGTCTTTCCAATCGCATTTTGTAGCCGTCATGGTTTTTAAGGGTGATCGTGCTTTTAGTTTCCCTGGTAATACTAAGGGACTGCACGGTAAGGGCATCCTCCCAGTCCTCAATATTTCTCGACATATATAATGTATGGCCAAATGCGGCTGTCATCGCTTTTTCGATCTCGGCCCTGTTGTCCCGATCAAGTATCCGCTCTACCTGATCCGGTCTTTCGTCCCTCGGAACTGCCGGTGAAAAAGAGATACCGGCTGTCTGAAACCTTTTTCCGATTTCTCTTCTCATGCCCTGCAAGAAAATTAACCTGTTTAAAGGGTGGTGTTTTTGATCGTTAAAAATGGCAAGATGAATGTGTTCTTGTCTTTGGCCGGCATGGTTTTTCTCATGGTGCGCGCTAAGAAATGTCCCGAAATTTTCGCGGCAATAATTCTCAACTATTGCCTGCGCCTCTGCTGTCCGCTGGTGCGGTAAAGACACTGACAGGCAAAAAATATCACGATTTGGATCGACACTCAAGGCAAGTCGCTTTTCGAGTTCGTCCATGCGCTCGGCGCTTGGGATAGTCGTTCCCATCTCGTCCTTAAGGGTTCCGTACCGGTCGATATAAGGAATATGTTTTCTCGGATCTGAGGTCTTTAGGCTCGTGTATCCTCTCGCCCGGACAGCCTCGCGCCTGGAAGGGTCGCTGATGCCAAAAGAAGTTTTTTTGATGACGGGTATAGAGTTCATTTTTTTATTTGCCCCCACGGACGCGGTTGAGAAAAGAGATAAAGGTTTTTATCTCAGATAAGGACTCATCATATAAGGAAGTGTCCATGCCCTCAATGTTCGCTTTTTTGGAAAGCTGGTTTATGTTGTTTCCGATTGCCCGGCACTCATAGGTAAGAGACTGGATGGCTGAGGCACTGACGGCCTTGCCTCCGGTACCGACTTGCCGCAAGTAATCGGACACGCTTACCCCTGTCTCATTTGCCCGGCTGATAATCATGTTGTGCTCGTAATCGCTGACTCTAATTTCAATTCGCTTTTTTTTCATTTTTCTTTACCTCCTCTTTTAAGAGCGGGGCCCCTGGTAAGGGTGCGCTCTGGCTGTCAGTCTTTTCTGTTTTATGTATTCCCCCAAAGGGGGCGCAGACCTCTTGGACGTACGCAAGTACGGACAAGAGGCTATCTGCGCCTTCAGTAAAAACTTTCGTGTAGAAAGTTTTTATGCCTCTTTTTGCTGGCCTGGCAGGCAACAGCCGAGCTTATCAAAATAGCCACCTGCCGATTAAAATCCCCACCAAAAACCCGGCAAAAAAGGCAACCGCTATGCCAATCCACACTTTTACAATGTCAAGTTCCTCAACTTCCGTAACTTTTTGGCTGGAACCCGCGTTTAAACTGGTGTTTAAACGATTTTGAGCGTTAAAAATGCGATAAAATCGGACAGCGATTGATAATGTCCCCTGATTTAGCCCAAGCTGACGAGATGTCTCGTTTAGTCCCTTACCTGCCAACACTTCTTTTATTGCTTTTAAGTACCTTTCGTCCTCTGTTTTTTCTATAATTTCCATGATTCTCCTTTAATAGCAATTTCTTAAAAGGATGATCTTTTTTCCTGACCATTCCCTGGGGGTTCCCCCAGACCCCCTGGACAGCCAAACAGCCTTTCCTGGGAAACAAGAGAAACATTGTGTTATACTATCGTCTAACACAATGTTTAATCGGTATTAGTAAAACTAATACCGATTATGCGGGAAGTTCCGCTTCGCTACACTTCCCTCTTTTTGTTTTAATTATAGGGTCAGTTCCTTCCCTTAAAACCCCCGTAATTACAGAGTAAACATTAATACTCTGTAATTACGGGGGAGCGTACGCTAACAAGATATATTTTTATTAGCGTTGATCGTGGTTAGAGCAATGCCTGTTATTTTCTTTATTTGCCGGTATGTAGGCGTTTCCCCCTGCGCTTTTAAAGTCTCTATAGCTTCAAAAATCCTTTGTCTTGTGTTTTTCTTCCTTGCATCGTTGGTTTTTCTCGCTGCCTCGCTCTGTCTTAGTTTTGTTTCCTCTTTTGTACATCTTTCAAGTATCCTAAAGCGCCGGGCAACCTCGCCAACAGACTCGCCAAGGCAAAGGTCTTGGCACCAACGATTAGTAGCGTGATGCTTGTGAGCATAGGCGCTTTTAAGCGTGTCCTGCAACTGCCTGTCGCTGTCCAAACTGCCTAAACCCTGAACCAGATCCCGGGCAAAGGTTATATCGCGTCCGTAAGACCTGCAAATAAGCCCTAATGTATAGGCAGTGTTGTTCCTGAGCGCCCAAAATCCTGCATTTTTCTCTCTGGCAGGGCTTGGGCTTGGTTTTGTTTCGAAGTGCTTCAAAACAGGCTTTAGAGTGCGCTTTAGGATATCTCTTAAACTAATGGTATTAAAGCTCTCTAACATCACTATCGAGTTATGATTAATTGGCAACCTTGTAAAGCTATGCAGTCCAGGGGATTTGTCCGCCTGGAAGACATCTTTAAGCAAGCTCAAGGCCTCTTCGCATAGTGTCAAAACCTGCCAGTTATTAGCAAAAACAGGGTATTTAAGCTGAAAAGCAATCCTGTAGCCACTCGGGGATCTAAGAATACTTAAGGGCTTTATCTGCAGTTCCTTACATTTTTGAGAAAAAAACCGCAGATAGTCTTGGCGTGTTTCTGGATCGGCTGGTTTTAAATCAATATCGAGATCAAGGTATTTGATGACTTTTAAGCCGCTTTTCTTGTGGGTCTGGCTTTGCCGCCAGTCCCACGAGTTCGGAGTAAAATGAGTGAGCTTTTCAAGATCACTGCTTCGGGCTCGATATTTTTCCGAAAAGAATAAGCCTGCAAAAATCGAAGCAACGAAAAAAGAGTCCTTAGACGTGTGAAACTTTTTGAGGTAGGCTTTTCTGAGAGTTGAAAGATTTCCGGCAAGTTCGCTATTATTAGACATATTGGTTTCCTCCTTGAGGAGCCTTCTCTTGGTCGGGAAGCTCCTCAAGGAACAAATAGCGAAATTTTCAGAAATAATTTTTCAGTTCATCAAATCTCCTCGTTTTTTGCGTGATTATATTTTCTTGTGCGGACGGGGATCGAACCAACTGTAGGCGCTTTAAGCGAAAAGAAAACATGGACCAACAGTAGGGGCTTATAAACCAGAAAAAAGGCATGGAAAAACACTGTCATAAAATTGTCATAAAACAGGGTCAAAAAAGGTCAAAATGCCTAATAATTAGGCAGTTTTAAAAGTGGATAAAAAACCTTGCAGATACTTGATAATAAAGACTTTTTTGGTATTTAAAGGCTCGCTACAGTCCAGTTCTAATCATACAACCGCTCTGGCACCTCTCCTGTGTTTTGATAGAAATGGTCAAGTAGAATATCATATTCGTCATAGCGGAGTAAAACCTGTCTCAAACAACCACAATCCACCATCAAAATAAGTGAATCCCCGATGCCGGGCAATTTTGAAGCGAACAGGGGCACATTTTGTGAAAGTTCTTTTTACAGTGACGGAATCGACCATCAAAACTAACAAAGTGCTACCGAAAATACAGCAATAAGACGCCCCCCCCCTTAATCTTAATTTCTGAGAAACTTTTTTTGTCGTCACACCTCTGATTTATCCGGGAGATACCACCATTCGGGCAATTCTCTGACGTGCTTCTATTCCCGAAAGCGTTCGGGACCTGACGGATGCTTTCCAGATATCCGTACCAGTAATCTACGGGCATGATCTATCACCCGCCCCGCTATATTTATAAACCCAAAGCGTACAGCCTTCATACGCTTTGTTATCCATGAACCTCCCAGCGCCAGCCGCTTCATAAGAACATTGAGGTTGTGAGACAAAACCATGATCAACCACCATGCTGCATTTTCTCCAAAGTCGCCAGAGGGGAATTTACCTCCGGCAAAATCACTCTTCATTGCGGCCTGCGCCTCTTCGCTTTTACCGCAGCGCTGATACAGCCATGGAATCAAAACAGCGCCTGCCCAGTCCATATTGGTCACAATGCCAAAGACCTTATACCGTTGCTCCTGAATCTTCATTACAGGAAATAAATATTCATCGTCCCTTTTTTCCATGCCGGGCAGTTCCGTCTGCTTGAGTTCTTCACGGGTAGCAAGATACCGATACTCAGGGCCTTTCTTGCTAGGTCCTATCTTGTCCGGTACAAAACAAACCTCTGCCCACTGCCGGCCTGCCGGTACCAACTCATCTTTGACCTTCTTCCAGGTTGCAGATAATGTCGCATCCATATCCAGGGTGGCTGTATCTTCCCTGCTGCTTTCAAATCCGAGCAGTTCTTTATTGATTCTGCCAAGGGCCTTGAGATAGTCATTGGCTTTTGGGATAAACGCTTTCCCCTCCTGACGATATTTTTCCTGCCCGGCATCATGAAAGTTCTCCAGATACCGGAATAACGCCGAGGCCGACGGTAATGTCCGGCTCCGGCCTTTCCTCCAACGCTTCTTCAGTTCCCGCCGTTCCTTGCGCATTAAGCCTTATTCCTCAACTTTCCTCAGTATCCGGCAGAAACCCTCGTCTCCTGCTTAAAGCACCTACTTCTGGCTCTAACTTGTTTATATCATCAACTTTTTCACCCCCGGCAAGATTCAGCAACACCACAGACATGACCATCTGATGGTCTGTCCATCCCTGATCCCCGCATACCTTCAGATGCCTGTCTATTGATTTCAGTCCCGAAGGCTTTCGGGATTGCCTTTGCCAGATCCAGATAGGTTGGTAATCCCCCCATCGCAGTCAGTCCCAATTTCCCCTCTTCGATTTCATATTCATACGAAAGTCCTCTTTGTGCCATAATATCTTCACCTCGTTGGTGTTGTCCCGAATGCTTTCGGGATTTGCAGAACTATTCTAACATCCTGTCCCGAAAGCATTCGGGACAGGGCCAACGAGTTTCCTTATTTATTTTGATGGTGAATTCAGGTATCTTTTTTAATTGAATTTTTCAGATCTTTTTTGGTATAGTTTCATACCAAAGATGATGACAAGCCAGGAAAAAAAATCACTTATCGAGGCGTTACTGTTTGTTTCAGGCGATCCTGTTACGCTTTCCGCCCTCAAAAATACTACGGAATTGCCTGAAAACGATCTCAGGCAATTCCTTGATGAACTTATTATGGAATATAAACAAAAAGACAGCGGCCTCCGGATTATAGAAATTGCCAACGGTTATCAGATGGTGACCAATCCAGTTTATTCCCAGTGGCTTAAGAAATTTACCAATACCAATACTTCAAGTAAGCTATCAATGCCATCACTGGAAACACTTGCCATAATCGCCTACAAACAACCTATAATCAAAGTTGAAGTAGAACAGATACGCGGAGTTAATTCAGACGGGGTCATAAAAACACTCATAGACAAAAGACTGATTAAAATTATGGGACGGAAAGAAGTTGCTGGAAAACCCCTTCTTTATGGAACAACTCTGGAATTTCTACAATACTTTGGCATAAAGGACTTGACTGAACTTCCTACCCTGAAAGAACTTGCAAGAGAGGAAGCTGCATGAAGAAAACTTATATTTTTAAATCTGTAAAACTTGTTCTGATTTTTCTGCTCCTCACATCCTTTGTTTCAAAAGTTGAGGCCGCAATCGAGTATAAAGTAAAAAAAGGTGATAATTTTTATGCTATTGCAAAAAAACATAATGTAAAAATAAACGATTTGAAAAAACTCAATACAGTTTCTGCCAAAAACATTAAACCAGGAGACAAGCTGATCATACCTTCGCAAAAAAAGGAAGCAGATAAAAAAATAAAATCCGTTGATTCCAAAAAAGAAGGCGTTTCTCAAGAGAAAACACCAAAGACAACTATCACTGCTGATACAACAACAGGGATTTCAGAGGCTTCTTCCCAGGATATTTACCACATTATAAAAAAAGGTGACACCATCTCCTCTCTTGCTCGCAGATATTCTGTAAGTGTCATCGAACTAAGAGAATTAAACGATCTCAATAAATCAGCAAAATTAAAAATAGGACAGAAACTTCTTCTGAAATCCGGCGGACCCAAAATGCATGCGGTCAAAAAAGGCGATACCATCTGGAAAATAGCCAGGAAATACAACCTTGACGCAGAAGCATTAATGGAAATAAATGATATGGAGTCAACTTCTCTGAAAATAGGACAGAAACTGTACCTTGAAGAAAATCAGCCGGTATTGTCCGAGCTACGGGATAATGAGATACTCACAAAGAACCTGGAAGAAGAACTGAAAAAAGTATCGGAAACCGACGAATTTCGGGAAAACAGCTTACAGGAAAAGATAACTCTCTTTGCTAAAAAACTACTGCATATCCCCTATAAATTTGGAGGCAACAGTATCCTGGGCATTGATTGTTCAGCCTATGTCAAAAAGGTTTACGGTCTTATAGGGGTGGACCTTCCCAGAACTGCGCGTGAACAGTTCAACGAAGGAGAAGCAATAGACAAGGAAGAGTTATCGATAGGCGATCTCGTTTTTTTCAGGACCTATGCCTCCTTTCCATCCCATGTCGGTATTTACCTCGGCAATAATCTCTTCATACATGCGTCATCAAAAGGGAAAAAAGTTAAGGTTGACAACCTGGATGCGCCTTATTATATGAAAAGATTCATAGGCGCCAAAAGACTCTTAAATCAAACATCCAAGGCGATGGACTCACAGCTCTTTTAATTGTCCCCTTATCCAGGCAGGGAAACAAAAGGCTTATGACTCATAGAGTATCTTCCCCATATCACTGACATCATAACCTCCAAGATTTTCTACTGCTATACGGAAATCTCTATTTTCTCTGATTATCTGCATGACAGCAGCAACAGGGCCGGTATTCATATAGTCTTTCATGATAGCCAGATCGTATCTTTCTCTTGCCAGTGGGATGAAATCAAGCTCAAGCGCCCGTGCAGCGGCCAGGATACCCATACCGGTATCAGCAATACCGGTAAGAACAGCAGAAGCTATTCCCATATGCGTATATTCTTCCCTTTCGTACCCCTTGATATCTCCTGAAGACAGGTTATTTTCCCTGAGGTATTTGTCGGTAAGCAGCCGCGTGCCTGACCCGCCCTGCCTGTTTATAAATACAATATCATCGCGTAATAGGTCCTCAAAAGATCCGATCTTTTTGGGATTACCTTTTAGCACCATAAGTCCCTGCTGACGATACACAAGATTTATCAGCACAATCCCCTTATCACCAAGAAGCCTCAGGAGAAAAGGGACATTATATTCACCGGTTTTTTCATCAAGAAGATGCGTGCCCGCCATATGTGCTTCACCTTTTTTAAGTGCAATGAGACCTCCCATTGACCCGACATGGGCGGATGACAGGGAAAATCCCGGATGATTTTTCTTCAAGACATTGGCCAGCAGATCCAATGAGTTGTCATGGCTTCCAATGCATACAACAGTATTCCCTATCTCATCTTTTTCCCTGAGGAGTTCAACATTTACATCAGCCCCTGCGCCGATACCTTCAGACATTGAAGATATCCTTACAATTCCGTCGGCCCGTACCAGCGACATGAGAACACCAGCTCCCCTGCTGACAGGTGTTGCAATCATGTTTTCTCCTACTTTGCCGAGTTTGACCCGGAGAAACTCTTCCTGTCCCAAGGAAGACGCAACCTGCCGGGACAACTTTGCCGTCATAAACTCAGTACCAGGCATATCTCTTCCCTGTAAGGTGCAGATTAGCATTCTTGCGAAAATACTGAAGGTTATATACGCTGAAACAGGATATCCAGGTATCCCCAGCACAGGAGTATTTTTAACCCAGCCTAATATTACCGGTTTGCCGGGCTTGATATTTATGCCATGCTGAATGACCTCTCCGAGTTCTGCAATGGCTTCTGCAGTAAAATCAGCAGAGCCTGCTGAAGATCCGGCATTCACGACTACAAGATCACCAAGGGCGCATCCTTCATCAATAGCCTTTTTTATTTCTTCAATGCAGTCCGGGACAGGCTTGGCCCTAAGGGCCTCGCCTCCCCATTCATGAACAAGCGCTGAGAGGATGAAGGAATTTGATTCGATTATGTCACCCTTTCTCAGCACACTGCCAGGCTCTACCAGCTCAGAACCCGTAGGAATAATAATAATCTTTGGCTTTCTGCGGACAGGTACGGTTGTATGTCCTCCGGAGATTATCGCACCGATATCAACCGGTCTTATTTTATGATTTTCCGGCGCTATCAGCTCAGTACAAACAATGTCCTCACCGATTACTCTGACATTCTGCCAGGGTGCTACGGATTGAATTATCTCTATATATTCTCCAACCCTATGGTGGGTGCACTGCGTCGTATTTTCGAGGTCCTTCTCTTTAATGATATTTACATCTTCTACCATAATCACTGAGTCAAAACCCTCGGGGACAGGATCTCCGGTATTCACTGGAACAGCCTGTGTCCAAATATGAAGTTTTTTCGGCGATCTTTCAGAAGCTCCGAAGGTATCGGCAAACCTTACCGCGTAACCGTCCATAGCAGAAGAATGATAAAACGGCGAAGACAGCTTTGCAAATATTGCTTCACCCGTTATTCTTCCGAGGGATTGCCCTGCAGAAATAATTTCAGTTTCAAGAGGACTGACCTTTTCGGACCTGATTTTTTCATACCATTTTTGTATGGCTCCACTCAAGGGAATATTGTCCAGATATATGCCTTTTCTCATTTTTCCTGCCTATAGTTAAACCTAAAAACCTCAGTTGGCCACGGATGAACACGGATAAACACTGATAAAGCAAACATCTGAAAAGATAAAAGGCTTCACCCAACAGTAGGCGCTTTAAGCGCAAAAAGGTTATTCACTCTGCTTGCATAAGTCTTTGATATATCTGTGTAAATCTGCGTAAATCTGTGGCTAAATGCTTTTTTTAGGTTCAACTGATTTCCGCCTTCACGGGCGGATATTAACACCTTCAAAGACTGCTTGCAACTATTTTCCCTGTTTCTGAAACCAAATGACAATAAATCAACGCTTTTCTGCTGTCTATCTTTGATTCAATTCTTGACTTTGCTGCATTGCAGATTTTTCTCAAAATATCAAATCTATTGCTGTAATAAAGCCAGGGGAATATATCGTTTATATCAGTATCATTAAAAGGTCTCAGATCTGCTTCACTCACACCGGTTTTTTTAATAAGAGATATAACCTCATGAATCGGGGGTCTTTCGCAG
Organism: uncultured Nitrospira sp.; assembly: GCA_947085825.1. Taxonomy (GTDB): domain Bacteria; phylum Nitrospirota; class Thermodesulfovibrionia; order Thermodesulfovibrionales; family UBA6898; genus JAOUFP01. The sequence continues at coordinate 9,387 of CAMTXX010000093.1, forward strand.
GCCCAGACAGCTATTTTCAGCATATTTTCCCATCCAGCAGATATATGCAGCCTGGATAAGCCGGCCTGAGTAACATCCATAATAGTATCAAGAATATCTATACAACTCTGCTTGTAACACGAGTCATCTAAAGAAAAAAGAATTTTATGTGATTCCCTCGCTATCTCGTCCTGGAATACTACTATTTCCCTGAAAAAATCATTCCCGTCTTTGTTAACTGAGGTTTTCAACATATATAAAATACCATATAAATTTATTTATGTCTTTTTGAATCAAATCAGCTTATCGCACTACCTGACCTGCAAAAATACGATCGTTTCAATATGATAGGTATTTGGAAAAAAATCAATCTGACGCACTGTCTTTATCTCATATTTTTCATGCAACTTTTTAAGGTCTCTCGCCAAGGTAGCAGGATTACAGGATATATATATGATAGTATCAGCGGGATTCGCTAAAATCCTGCTTACCATATCTGAGGTAAGTCCGGGTCTCGGCGGATCAAGCATAAGAACATCAAACTTCTTTTTAATCTTGTATTTTTCAGCCGATGAGCTGACAAACGTGCAATTCCTTGAACTGTTCAGTTCCATATTCCGTATTCCATCCTCAACAGCAAAAGGATTTTCCTCAACTGCAACAACTTCATCCGCATAAGCAGCCAGGGGAAGAGAAAAATTTCCTGCGCCCGCATACAGATCAAGAACCCGTTTGCCGCTTAAGGGCAAGAGTTGTTGTACAACAAAATCCACTAACTTTTTATTAAGTCTCCAATGTGCCTGGAAAAAAGTCCTTGGCGCAACAGTATATCGCAGGCCATTGAGATCAAAATTAGTATATCCGGCGCCGGTACAGGCGCCGTCCCCGAACATTACCCCGGAAAATCCAATCTCCAGATATTTATCGGCCAAGGCCCTGTCATAGTCTCTCCCCTTTAAGAACACTACGGCAGAATTACCGACCGATATATGTATTTCACTGATATTTCGGGCACAATCGGTTTCCTTCATTTTTTGAAGCAGTACATTGATCTCCTGATTCATCAATGGACAATTCTGAAATGTTACGATATCCCTTGAAGCTCCCCTGAATAATCCTATTTCTCCATCTCGTGAAACTTTAAACTGCGCCCTGTGCCGGTAGTTCCATGGCAGATCAGTCAGCGCAGGTTCCGTAGTGATTTCTATGCCTCCCAGCCTTTTGAGGGTGTCCAGAATAATCTCATCCTTCATCATCAGTTGTTTTTCATATGCTATAAACTGAAGCTGACAGCCTCCGCAAATGCCGAACACAGGACATCCCGGCTCAATTCTGTATTCTGAGGCTTCAAGGACATTGGTGACGCTTGCAATAGCATAATCCTTCTTCTTTTCCTCAATGGTCGCCTCTACAACTTCACCAGGTATTGCGCCCTTAATAAGGATGACCTTTTCCTCGCGGGCGATTGTATACCCCCCGTATGCCGGCATTAAAGATTTCAGTATCACTCGCTTTTTCTCTATTCCGTCAATTTCTTGATAGTTGCCTTCAGTTCGGTCAGATCTGATGACTTTACAATATAGGCCTCAGATGCCCAGACAGCAAAATCATCTCTGTAATCATATGCCGTGGACATGATAATCGGCAGTCGCGGTTTCTTTTCTTTCATCTGTCTTAACAGCTTAATGCCGTCAATATCCGGCAGGAGTATGTCAAGGGTAACAAGGTCGGGATCTTCCTTTTCAAATCTCTCAATAGCCTCCTGACCGTTCGAGGCAGTCACAATTATGTAACCCTCATCCTCGAGTTCTTCCTTATAGAGTCTCAAAATGTTCTGGTCATCGTCTACTATCAGAATTTTCATTTCTCTTCCTCCTTTATTGGTATAAAAATTTTAAATATGCTTCCTCTATCAATCTCACTCTCAACCTCAATGCTGCCGTTATGCTCCTGTATGATTTTATGTGTTATAGCCAGGCCAAGGCCTGTGCCGGAAGGTTTCGTGGTAAAGAACGGATTAAAAATAAAAACCCGGTCCTCCTCGGATATCCCCCTGCCGGTATCCTTTATCTCCAGGACAGCATCATTTTTTTCCGTATACGTTCTGATATATATCGAACCCGTACCGGTTATCGACTGAATAGCATTCGTAATAATATTTACAATAGCCTCTTTGACCCTGTTGGGATCAATAAAAAGCTCGGGAGACGGGCCATAATCGCGCACGAGAACGATCCCCCTGTCCTTAATGTCAGATGCCATTAATTTTAAAACGTCATCAACGAGTACATTAAGGCTGATATTTTCTCTTGAAAGCCTGACCTCTTTAACAAAACCGAGTATCTCTTTTAAAATGCCTTCAAGTCTCGTAACTTCTTTCACGATTATGCCTGCATATTCCTTGAGATTCCCCTGCAGTTTCTTTTCAAGTCTTTGGGCGAAACCGCCAATAGAAACAAGAGGGTTCCTGATCTCATGGGCAACTTTTGCAGCCACCTCTCCCAAGGCAGCCATTTTTTCAGACATAACAAGTTTTTCACGCAGATTTTTTAACTCACTGATATCTCTTACCACATGGACCGAACCGATAAATTCCCCGGCAGATTCAAAGATCGGTGAGCTTGAGATAAGAAATGTTCCTCCCAGATGTGGCTCCTCAAGCTCTTCGATATAGGCCTTTTTTGTATTTACTGTCTTGTGATGCGGACATTTTATCGAAGGCCCATTCGTTCCGTGAAAGATCTCGTAACACTTTTTCCCTATGATCTCCGATTGCGGCCTCCCTATTTTAAGGCTTACCGCCCGGTTAATATTCTGAATTTCGTAATCTTTATTCACAAAATAAACCATATCCGATATGGATTCGAAAATATTCTCAAGCTGCTGCTCCGCCCTGGTCACCTGCTCAAACAACCGCGCGCTCTCAATCGCCGAGGCAATCTGGTTGGAAAAACTTTCGAGAAACTGCATATCTTCTTCCATAATCGGCTTTTTATTAAAATAATTATCAACCCAAATCAAGCCGATGACTTTGTCACGTGAGAGCAAGGGAACTACAGCATAAGCCTGGGTGCCGAGCTGCTGTATAAGCACCGTATCTGAAAGAGCTTCTTCTCTGACATCTGCGATATTAAAAGGCTTTTTCTCTTTAACCGCGCGGCTCAATGCGCCATCCTCCTCAAGTGATACCTCAATGCCAACTGTAAGTTTCTCAAGAAATGAATCTTTATTAAAAGAAGTCGTAGCTATTTCCTGCATAATATCATTCAGTGTTTTATGTGTCAGTGATATATCAGCCCATATCTTCCAGGCTTCTTCAGGACTTGCAGGGCCAATGCCCATAGCTCCTTTTAATACATTTTTTGTTTCGTCTACAAGAAAGAGAATTGCCCTGTTGAATCCCATCCCGTCACTCATGGTGACAGCAGTCAAGACCATTCTTAAAAGCCTGTCGAGCTCCAAAGTACTTCTCATGGCTGAACTGATGAAGAAAAGCCTGGATATCTCCTGGTTTCTTCTGATGAGTTCCTTTTCCACTCTTTTCTTCTCTGAAATATCCCTTGATATTCCGCTTATGCCGATAACATCTCCGGCAGCATCTTTTATGGGAGACAAGGTCAGACTGACCTCAATAATGCTCCCGTCCTTTTTTCTTCTCAGGGTCTCAATGTCCTTTAAAACCTCTCCCTTCTTTATCCGCTCAATGTTTTCACGTTCTTTTTCAAGAATAAAATCAGGAATAAACGGCAAAAAAGCGCCTGCAGCCTCGTTTCCGGAAAAACCGAATATTTTTTCCGCTCCCTGGTTCCATGAGGTAACCAATCCATCGCAGTCGGAGGTGACAATCGCATCTGCAGAATTACTGATAATGCTCTCCAGATATTCTTTTGTCTGGATCACTTCCCGGTAAAGCCCTAAGGTCTCCTCCTGATACAGCACCCTTTCAGTAATGTCCATGATAAAAACAACAGCTTCGATAGTCTCACCTGATTCATTTCTGATAGGATATGCAGTAAGTTCAGCATAATTCAAGCCTCTTGACTGCGTGATCGAATTAATGTCGCCTGTTTCAAAAGTCGCCTTTGCAGCGCAATGCGGGCAAATGCCTATCTTTTCATGAAATACCTCAAGTGCGCTATGCCCTATAAGATTATCAGCCGTAGCGGCTATCCAGTCTTCAATATATTTATTTACTGACAGTATGGTATAGTCCCTGTCAAGAGTAATAATACCGCCCTGCACACTGTCAAAAAGCACATTCAACCGTTTTTTGTCCTCCGCAAACCTCTTTTGCCTGCTGAGTTCGTCTTCGTAAATCCTGGACCGTTCTATGGCTATCGATGAAATTGAGGCAAACCCTTCCACTGTATTGAGATCCTCGACATTAAAAGGAATCAAATTTCCGTGAAGATCGTATTTGTCATAAAGCCCAAGCGTTCCGATTACTTTTTCTCCTGACGTGAGAGGGACGCATATGACGGATTTTACGCTGATTACAGGCACTCTCATATTGAGAGGCATTTTATCCGCATCTTCCACGAGCAGGGACTTATTGTTAGCAGCCACCCATCCGGCAATGCCGTCTCCAAGGGAAAGCTCCATCTCCTGCACAACCCCTTCCGGCAAGCCGTAAGAAGATTTTACCTTCAGCTTCTGGTCTTCGAGCAATCTTATAATGCATCCTTTGGAAGATAAAAGCCGGGATATTTCCATTGCAATTTTTTTCAGCAAATCATCCAGGTTCAATACAGATGTGACCGCACTGCTCAACTCATATAAAACAGTGAGTTTTTGAAGCTGTTTTCCGGTTGCCTGGAAAAGTTCCGCATTTCTTGCGATAGATTCGATCGTATGTGACAGAATTGTAAACGTATCAACCTCGTCAATAGAAAATATATAGGGAGATGATCTCCTTGCAAGCAGGAAGCCCAGACACTTGCTGTCGCAAATAATCGGTACGCACAGAGCAGTCGAGTAGTGGTTCAAAAGCTCTGATTTCCCTTTTTGCTGCATTTCACCCTCAATAATTACAGGACGCAAAGTTGCAAGCATTTCCTTTATGATATCGTCTTCAAATGAAAAACATCGTTTGCCGGCATTCCCATCCATTATATTTGAAGCTTCAAGGCAAAAAGCCTTCTGTTCGGGCTTCAGCATATAGATAGCACAATTATCATACTGCAGCTTCAAGGAAATTGTTTCAGTAATATACTGAAGGGAATCTTTCAAATCAAGAGTTGTTCCGGCCACCCTTGCAACCTCAAGCAATAGTTCTGTTTCTTTGAGTTTTTGAGTTCTCTTTACATTTGATGATTCCAGTTCTGTTGCCATGATATCAAATCTCCTGGCGACCGTTCCAAACTCATCGGCGCGGTCCATCCCTATGCGATAAGACAATTCTCCCTTGCTTATGCGCTCCGTTGCCTTCAAAAGCTCGTTAAAAGGAACGGAAATAGCCCGCCTGATATTTAAAATAAGAAACACGGCTGCAAGAAAACTGAAAACAATGAGTGCGGAATGATAATAAAACATTTTTTTCTTTATCTCGTCGGCAACTTCCGCAACATTCAATATTTTATCAGTTGATTTTTCCAGCATCACGTCAATCTTTTTTGTGATGTCAACAGCTATAAAGTCGATATTTTGAAGATATACAATCACTTCGGGATCTCCAAAGGGCTGCCTGTTTCTTATGACCTTCTCTGCAAGCTCGATAATTTGTTGAAATTCTTTACCAAGCATGGCGATATTTTCTTTATTCTTATGGATTGCGCTTAAAGTATCGAAGCTGTTGTGCACTTCTGATATTTTTTTGAAATACTGTTTCTTGTATTTTGCATCTCCGGTCAGCCCCCATCCTTTCACTGCATCTACGAGATCACCGATATTCCGGTCCAGTTCAAGATAGAGCTTCTGCTCCTCGCTTCCCGAGCGTAGCGCCCCCATATGTTCACTTATTCTCTCAAATATCACTATCGAGCCCACAGACAAAATCGCGATTAAAATAAATATTATTGAAAACATGAGAGACAATCTTGACCTGAGATTCATTTTCTCACCTTTTTGCCAGCTCTTTTGTAAAGCTCAAGATATTTGTCTGTTGATCTGCTCCAGGGGAAATCCTTTTTCATAATGTCACAGACAAGCTTTTTCATATTTGCCTTGCCGGTAAAAACACATAGCGCGCGCTTGACAGCATCCTGCATCGCATAGGATGAATATTCGCTGAAGAGAAACCCGGTCCCGGTATGTGTCATATGGTCATAATCCTGTATCGTATCAGCAAGCCCTCCGGTTTTTCTTGCTATCGGGACAGTCCCGTATTTCATGGCTATAAGCTGTCCAAGGCCGCAGGGTTCATATTGTGAAGGCATCAGGAAAAAATCAGAGCCCGCATAAATCAGATGGGCCAGATGCTCCTCAAAGCCTATATTCACGAAAATCCTGCCTTTATACGTTTCAGCAGCTTTTCTGAAGAGTCTCTCATTTTCATCCTCACCTTTTCCAAGCACAATGAGATTCAAGCCCATGGCAAGCAATTCCTCAAGGGAACTAAGGACAAGCTCAACCCCTTTTTGTGACGAAAGCCTGCTGACAATCGCCACTACCGGCAGTTTTTCGCTGACAAATGAAGTCTTCTGACAGAGTATTTTCCTGCATCGGGCCTTGCCTTTCAAAGCATCGGCGCTATAATGTGACGGGATGAACATATCCTGTTTAGGGTCCCACTCCCCGTAGTCTATCCCGTTCATGATTCCTGAGAGGTCATTGGCTCTTTTCCTCATCACTCCATCAAGACCAAATCCGTACTCGACCTGCTGTATCTCACGCGCATAAGTATCACTCACTGTATTTATGAGATCAGCATAAAGAAGCCCTGCCTTCATCAAGTTGAGATGACCGTAAAACTCCAGTCTTTCGGGAATAAAATATTCCTTTCCCAATCCGGCATAGAGCAGTGTTGACGCATCGAAAATGCCCTGATAGCCCAGGTTGTGAACAGTAAAGAGTGTGGATGTTTTAGCGAAGCACGTATTGCCTTTATAAATGGTTTTAAGATAGAGAGGAACCAATGCTGTCTGCCAGTCATTGCAGTGGATAACATCCGGGTTAATACGCATTGCAAGGCATAATTCGAGGACAGCCCTGGAAAAGAAAATGAACCTGAGTGCATTGTCAGGATAGTCACCGGCAGATGTCCCGTATAGTTCAGACCTCCCGTATAGTTCATCGCATTCAATAAAATAGGCTTCGGGATTCTCATCTTTTGATGAAGCAAATATCCTTCCTGTATACGCAACATTATTCATGCTGACTGTTATCGATCTGCCTGTTGCATGAAGTTTATATTTGCTCTTTATCGCTGCATACAGGGGGAGCACTAATGAAGCTTTCTCATTCTTTTTGCGCAACTCCTTCAGAAGGGACCCTGCAACGTCCGCAAGTCCGCCGGTCTTTGCATAAGGGACAGCCTCTGAACTTGCGATAAGAATCTTCAAGGAATTTTCGCCTCACGCATAAACCTGGCAGACTCCTCAGGAGGCGTTGGATTAATATAAAATCCCGAACCCCACTCAAAGCCTGCGATCTTCGTCAGCTTGGGGACTATCTCCATATGCCAGTGATAATAATCATTAATTTCATCGTAAAAAGGAGAGGTATGAATAACAAAATTATATGGAGGGGTGTCAAGTATTTTATCCATCTGCTTGAGTATTCTTTGAAGTATCCCGGCCAGCTCTGAATAATTTTTCTCCGGAGGGCTGAACATGGACATATGCTTTTTAGGAAGTATCCATGTCTCAAACGGCGCCCGGGGAGCAAAAGGCGCAAGCGCGACATATTTTGCATTCTCGTATATCACTCGTTTGCCGTCAGAAAGCTCCTGATTTATAACATCACAAAAAATACACCTTTCCTTAATTTCGAAGTGCCGGCGTGCGGCATCAAGCTCTTCTTTAACAAGCTTAGGCACAATCGGCAACGCTATGAGCTGTGTATGCGTATGTTCAAGAGAGGCTCCGGCAACTTCACCCTCATTTTTAAATATCAGGGCGTATTTGAAGCGCTGGTCCTTCTTAAGGTCTGCAAGCCTCATGAAACAGGCCCACAAAACATCTTCAACAGCTTTTTGTGACATGGTAGAAAGAGACAGATTATGTTCGGGTGTCTCAACAATGACTTCATGGGCGCCAATACCATTCATTTTATCAAATAAGCCCTCACCGGTTTTTCCCAGTTCGCCGTAAATCTGGAGCGCCGGGAATTTATTCGGCATAACTCTTAGGGTCCAGCCAGGGGCATTAGCCTGAGAACCTACAGCTCTGAACGCCATTATCTCAGGTGGTGTTGTGTACTCGTTTCCGGGACAGAAAGGGCAAAACCCTCCTTTTTTTCTCTGTGAAGGGGAGATAAAATCAGTCGGCCTTTTCCCTCTCTCTATAGATATGATGACCCATCTTCCGACGATCGGGTCTTTTCTTAATTCAGGCATATATCCTCCGAAGAAAAATTAAAAAAATAAGAAGCTTATAACTCACTTCTTCTCTTCTTTTTTATATAAAAACAATTAATAACAGTTTTGGACTATTATATCACAAGAAGATATAATTACTTATGAAACCCATTTTTCACCTCAAACTGCTCAATAGTTATTTCGACGATCCTTGCCTTCTCGTCAGAATACTTCACAAAAAACAGCTTATTCTCTTTGATCTTGGCACCATACATTCATTAAACCCATCTGATTTAAATAAGATTTCCGACGTTTTTGTAACTCATACCCATATGGACCATTTTATAGGGTTCGACACACTCCTCAGAGGAATCTTAAGAAGGGATATCCCTTTACATATTTACGGACCTTCCAGTATCCTGTCGTGTATTGAGGGAAAGCTGAAAGGTTACACATGGAATCTCATAGAGGATTATCCGACCGAAATACATGTATTTGCATATGACGGCAGATATGTAACACATTCAATTTTTGCTGCAAAAACCAGGTTTAAGAAACAGACTGTATCAAGATCCAAATCAGACGGTCTCCTGCTTCAAAACCCCATGTTCACAGTACGGGCAGTAAAACTGGACCACGGCATCCCATGTCTTGCTTATTCCCTTGAAGAGGAATTTCATATCAATATAGATAAAGCGCTCCTTCTCAGAAAAGGGCTTACGGTCGGGACATGGCTGAATGATTTCAAGAGGATTTTAAGAGAACCACATGAAGATGACAAACAACAGACAATCCGTATCGGCGACAAATATTTCGCAGTGTCGGACATATCGGATATTGCCAGGATAACCAGGGGACAAAAAATTTCCTATGCAACAGATATAGCTTTAAATCAAAGCAATTTCAGCAGATTGATCGACTTAATAAAAGAGTCTGATATCTTCTTCTGCGAAGCCTATTTTCTCGAAAAAGACTATGAAAGAGCTATTAAGAGGTTTCATCTCACAGCTAAAACAGCGGGAACAATAGCAAAAAAGGCAGGAGTAAAGAAACTGGAATTGATGCATTTTTCTTCAAAATACAGGGATTGTCCGGATAAAGTCATACATGAGGCGATGCAGGAATTTTACGGCTGACTATATTTTCATGCAGTCTTCTCTCCAAAGACAATCATGCTGTGAACAGTGTGCTGAAATAGCTGTGCCAAAACAATCAAAATTGCCTTCAGCCCTTTGTATTGCACGTATAAGTTCGTCTTTCCTCATCTTGCCGGCCTTAACACCACTTTTTTGGGCGATTTCCTTGATAGGCTTTAGGTTCATAATTATATATCTCCCTTCTTTATTAGTTTATATCACACCCTCTCAGCAAAATCAACAGGAAATTATCGGAATTAGATGCTTGCATACTCAGACGGTCATGTTCCACCTCGATAACTTTGCCGCTTAAAATTCAAACGGAGCTTGTAAAATGCTTCCAAGGTCATTGGGGTCAAATGAAACAGCCCAACTCCATTTACCAAAACCGCCATGCTGATTTACTGCCCTGCACCATTCATCAAGAAATGCCCTCTTGGTTTTATTCTGTTCGCTGTCCTGTCCTTTGGTTTCAAGGATAAGATGTTCTCCACTTTTTAGTTTAATGATAAAGTCCGGGAAATACCTTCTGATTACTCCCTGATAATTGTAAAGAACAACAAAACCTAAGTGGTCATTTTTTACAAAAGATTCGACAACATTACAGTCGTTGATGGTTTTGGCTTCAAGGTATTCCCATTTGCTGTCAACAACAGTAAAGTTGATATGTGAATTAGAAAAGTCTTCACAGGGTTTGCTTGTCCACCAGGTGCGAATATCGAACGTTGAACGAATTGGGTGTTCTTTATCAAATACTGGCGTAAGTTCAGCAGTGTTTACTGCTCTAATCTCATTCCAGATATGCTGAATTACTTTGTTCATGTTCAGCATGATTAGAATTCTCTTTCTTGCTTCGTCCTGATTGAATAATGGATTTTTAATTCTGATCTTATCCGAATAAATGAACTGCTCAATGATGCCGATGAGTTGAATAAGAAAGGATTCCTTGCTCCCCTTCCAGTCAGGCTTTTTCTCTGAATTGTAGATTGTAGAAGCAATTCTGAAAACAATGGATTGCAAGCGGAACTTTTCACCGATTTCCTTTAAATCAATTTCTGTCAATGCAGCAGGGTTCGGTTTGCCTGCAATGATAGCTGCCAACTCTGCTTCTGTTATTGATTCGTATGGGTCAATATCAAGCGGTTTCACATTTGCTAAGTTGATTGTAAGCTGTGGTTTATAAACATGATCAATCCTCAAAATGTTTGGGAAGGAAATTTCATGCTCAGCCTTTTCTTTAACGGGTTCAATCTTTGTTTTTGGCGGGGGCGGTGGGGGCGGCGGGCCGTCTGTTCCGCCTTCATGAGGAAGGAATGTAAACGGAATACCAAAGATATTTACATATTCGGGTTCAAACAAACCATCATTGCCTACATCATAAGAAGTTCTACGCAGGCCCCTGCCGACTACCTGCTCACATAATAACTGGCTGCTGAATGCCCTCAAGCCCATAATGTGTGTGACTGTTTTGGCATCCCATCCTTCACTGAGCATACCTACGGAAATCACATTCTGAATCTGCTCGCCAGGTTCACCAATCTTTCCAACCGTATTAACTGTGCGTCTTAATAAGTCTGCCTGTTGTTTCTTGGTAAGCTTCTTCTCTTTAGGCTCATCATTTTCATCCTCAGTTTCTTCAACGGCAATATTAACTTCTTCTGTTTCTGCTTCCGCTTTTTCAAGAATGCTGCTGTCAATTTGTAACGTCCTTTTCGGATTACACAAATCCCCTAACCCTGCAACGGTAAGCAAAAATGAATCTCTATCAAAAGAAGTTTTTATCCGTCCCGATGTATAAGTAGTGTTCGCAACGGTAATCATTACCGGCGGAATTTTATGTCCTGCCTTCTCCCAATCGTCTTTAGTGGCTTGCCAGTCCTTGCCCAAAAGCAGATAGGCATTTTTAATAAGGTCCGGAAGCGGTTCGCTGTCTTCAGCCTTGCGGTTGATGTCATCTTTCACCGTGTCATCCATGTAAATGTGATATAAACGTGAACGCAGGTTATTATCCACATTTCCGTCATCACGGATAACTACCCTCGGTGTTTTTACCAAGCCTGACTCAATCGCATCGTTCAAGCCAAAATCGCTGACTATCCATGAAAACAATGCTTCTTCAGTCGCTTTTTTTCCGGAAGGCGCAAACGGAGTTGCCGATAAATCAAAGCAACGAATTATGCCCCTTGCCCTGTGAATCCTGTCTACTCCGCCTACCCAAACAGTGCTTTCCTCAATGTCTTCCTTTTTTACGCCTTTGATTTTACTCTCAGCCGGGATACGCCAGGCATGATGCGCCTCATCATTGATGACAATCAAATTAGTCGCATTTGCCATGTCGCCAAGCACCTCGCGCACATAGGCTTCATCGCTTTTGGCTCCCCGCTTATCAACGGATTTTTTTCTTGACAGTCTTTCTTCGCTGTCCCATGCAAGGGTATGCCAGTTAATGATTTTCACCTTGCCCTGTCGTAATGATTCCATCAAGCCCGAAGGAACGATATTGAATTCCTCGTAGTAGTTTTCATTGTCGAAAGGGTTAAGAACACTCAGACGGTTGCGAACTGTTAACCCCGGCGCAACAACCAATACATTTTTTGAAAATCTTGTGTCCTTGCAATTGGCTACCTTGTTCAATGCCTGCCATGCAATAAGCATACTCATTACAATTGTCTTGCCTGAGCCTGTTGCCATCTTACTGCACCAGCGGGAAAAGGCCCCACCATCACTGTCAATCTCAATGCCTGTGCGGTCTGCTTCCGGCGCTTCGGTAAGCCAAATCAACGTTTCAATGGCCTCTAACTGACAAAAGAAAAACCTGCGGTCTTTGCGTTCTTCCGGGTCTTGCCAGTGTTGCAGCAAGCGTTTTGTAATGCCTGTAACGCCGGGGTAACCCTGTTCTCTCCACTTTTTTATTCTCGGTCGGATTGCATTTACCAAATCAATTTCAATAAATATCCCCGGATCGTCAAACGCCCTTGAGCTTTCAGAGGCGACCACGTAACCGGCAGGTCTTCTGCCTCCCTGTAAGACAAATTCCCGCGTGTCTCTGATGTATTCCCAATATTGCAGGGGTTCTTCGTAAGGGGAATTGATTATGAGCTTGTCTATCTTGCCTTTCACTCAGACCTCATGACTTCAAACCCAGTTTTCAACTTTCAATCCCTTGATTCTCTTAAAGTGCTTTTCATTGTTAGTTACAAGGGTTGCGTTGTCCTCAAGCACACAGGCTGCTATAAATAGATCGGCATCATCGATAATCTTTCCATCTTTTTCAAGCATCGCTTTTAGCTTTCCAAAAACGTCGCATATCGATGCGTTCGAATCCATTAAACTTAGTTTGTTCTTTAAAACGCCTATATTTGCCAGGTTTTGTTCCACTTTCCTTGATTTGTAAGCCCCGTAATACAGTTCACTTAAGGTAACGAATGAAATGGATATTTTCGAAAGGCCAACCTTTAAAGCCCTTTTCTCAATATTTTCATTGCCTTTAAGCCAGTATATGCAGGTATCGGTATCCAATAGATAGTTCATAGCGCTACTTTTCTACCGCCGAAGCCTGTTCTGTGCAAACGAATATCCTTAATTATCTCTGCCGCCGGACGATCATCCTCCCAAATGCCGCAGAGACCGCTCCCTTTAGCCTCACCCTTCTTGTGATGTACTTTTACAGAAAGCACACTCTCCTTTAACGAGTGGATGATCTTCACAACCTGTGGAAGCGCCTCGCCGGGCATTTCCCGAACTTCCTTAAGGATCATCTTTTCATATTCAGCCCTTGTTCCCATAATTTCCTCCGTTATCCTCTTTTATATAATGCTTCACAGTAATATTCGAAGGCCCAGTAACCGCATAACCCAATTATTCTTTCCTCATATTTCCTCAGATGATTCAGTTTCTTTTACCTCTTCAATTTTCCATGCGAAGCCACTGAGACAATAGTGCCTGAAGCCTTGTTAATTCGGCATTTTCTGCGTCTGCTGCCTCTGTGATAGCGGATTCAAGAATGTCGTTTTCATTAGGACCAGATAGTTTATAACGTCTCATAATCGTTTGACCCATAAAGGCCTCCTTTTTTATGCATTCTGCCTAATTATTTTCAAACTCTCTATTCCTCTTGCGTCAATAATCTTTACTGCAACAGCCTTGCCCGGCGCGAATGGCAATGATGTTGTGCCGCCAAATGCCTGAATTTTTTCCTCATCAATCTCTGCTTTCAGGTTCTTTGCAAGTGTTGCCCAGCCTTCTTTTGCCCCTGCCATCGGGAAGAAGACCTGTGAGGGGAATAAACTTCTTCCGTCATAATCATGATCCAGCATCCACATGGCAATGTCGCCTTTGCCCCCGCTCTCAACCGTGCCGGTTTTCGGATTGTAGTAATCAAAGCCAAGGACTTCCACCTGATATAAATCCCCTTCATAACGCCCCTGCCTGTCGGCTTCCCCTCTTATCTTAACTGATCTTTACCCATAAGTCCCGCTGGACACGGTAAATGTCCTGAGTTTTGGGAAAAATTCCCCCTTAGTAAAGGGGGCGGAGGGGGTTGTTTCTTGCTTTCTTCTTCCATATCGTATTCACAACCCCCTTTATCCCCC
>CAMTXX010000094.1:0-15603 GCA_947085825.1 uncultured Nitrospira sp.
ATTAGCTTCAGGGCTTGGTATTTTGCTGGCAAGGATGTACAGCAACAGATACATCATGAAGCCTATCAAAGAGCTTCGGGATGTTGCCAACTGTTTTGCAGCAGGCGATTACACTACCCGCGCAAACTTAAAGGACGGCGCTAAGGAAATACTATCTTATGCCAATGTCTTTAACAGCATGGCAGAGAAAATTGAACAGGAAATCACCGGGCGCAAGAAATCAGAGGAGCTGATAAAAAACATCCTTGAGACGGTTGATGAGGCTTTTATCATCATAGACCGTGAATACAGGATCATATCCGCAAACAGGGCCTACTGCAGGCAGGTGAACGCGCCTGATTGCGACATTATCGGCAGGCATTGTTATGAGGTGTCCCATCATTTCCATAAACCCTGTTTTGAATCAGAAGGACATCATCCTTGCACTGTAAATCATGTATTTAAGACAGGAGAACACAGCACAGCCATACATACCCATTTTGACAAAGAGGGAAACCCTCTTTATGTTGAGACAAAGGCATATCCTTTATCTAAAGACGAGACAGGCAAGGTTATCACGGTTATCGAGATAATTGTTGATATAACCGAAAAAAGAAAGCTTGAGGAACAGCTCAGGCAGTCTCAGAAGATGGAGGCTGTGGGCCGGCTTGCAGGCGGCATTGCCCATGACTTCAACAACATCCTCACTGCCATAATAGGCTATTCAAGTATGCTGCTGGGCAAAATAAAGGAGGACGACCCCAACAGGCATATGGCGCAAATAATACTTGAATCAGGGGAAAGGGCCGCCAACCTTACACAGAGCCTCCTGGCCTTCAGCAGGAAGCAGCTAGTCTCGCTGAAGCCTGTTGATATAAATGAGCTGATAAGAAAGGTGGAAAGGCTTCTGCAAAGGGTCATAGGCGAGGATATAAATTTAAGGATAATAACGCCCCCGGCTCCGCCACCCCCTCTTAATTTAAGAGGGGGCGAGGGGGAGTTAATCGTCAAGGCAGATGCAGGGCAGATAGAGCAGGCGCTTATGAACCTTGCGACAAACGCAAGGGACGCAATGCCGAACGGGGGCGATATAGTCATAGGCACAGAGCCTGTAAAAATGGATGAAGGATTTGTAACTGCTCATGGTTACGGGAAGCCGGGAAGGTATGCGCTTATATCCGTAACAGATACGGGCGTGGGGATGGATGAAGAGGTAAGTCTGAGGATATTTGAGCCGTTTTTCACCACAAAGGAACTCGGCAAGGGCACGGGTCTGGGGCTCTCCATAGTATACGGCATCATTAAGCAGCATAGCGGGTTTATTAACGTCTACAGCGAACCCGGCCATGGCACAACATTCAGAATATATCTGCCGATAACAAAGGAAAGGATTGAAGAGAAAAGGCCGGCGGAAAGTTTCATGGAGACGGGCGGCGCTGAGACAATACTGGTGGCAGAGGACAGTGAACCCGTGAGAAGGCTGGCAAAGACCGTGCTTGAGCAGGCAGGGTACACCGTTATCGAGGCAATTGACGGAGAGGATGCCCTGAATAAATTCATTGAGAATAAAGACAGGATTGATCTGCTTCTTTTTGACGTCGTAATGCCGAAGATGTCCGGCAAAACAGCATATGACCGGATCAATGAGATGCGGCCTGACGTTAAGGTGATCTTTACAAGCGGTTATACGCAGGAGCATATTGCAAAAAGGGGCGTTTTGGAAGAAGGGATGGAATTCATCTATAAGCCTGTTTCACCCACCGAAATTCTCAGAAAGGTGAAAAAAGTCCTTGGAAAATAATGGTAACTACTCAGGTCTATAGGCTGTAGTCTTTTAGACTGTTAGCAACAACAAAACATGAGATATGAGACGTGTCGGGTACAGCACATGCTTCGTCTTTTGCCTAACAGCCTACAGACTAAAGGGCTAAGCAACCTGAGTAGTTACAAATAATGAGGAAAGAGGGTCCATGATTGATAAAGTCTTCACAATCCTCGTAGTTGACGACGACGCCTATATCCTTGATTTTGTATCAATGTTATTGAAGGATCACGGCTATCACGTCTTTGCCTCCCAAAACGCATCCGCTGCGATAAACATAATGGAAGAAAATGATATTAATATCATCCTTTCGGACATCAAGATGCCGGGCATGTCAGGGCTCGAGCTTCTTGAGAGGGCACACGAGATTAATCCTGATATGCCGGTGGTTCTGATGACGGCTTATGCTGAGCTGGATATGGCAATAGACGCGGCCAAAAAAGGCGCAGTTGATTTTATAACCAAGCCTTTCAAGCCCGAGCATCTTATCAGGTCAGTAGAAAAGGCGGCAAAGCATGCCGGTCTTTTGCGCCTTGAGAAACACTATAAAGAGATGCTTGAAGAGGATGTAAGACAGAGGACAGCGGAACTAAGCGAGGCATATACGGCGTTAAAGGATTTAAATGATAACCTCATCCTGGCCTTTGCAAATGCCATTGACGCAAAGAGCCCCTGGACAAAAGGCCATTCAGAGCGGGTTTGCATTCATGCTGTTTCTATCGCAACGGAGATGGGCTTTGATGAAAAAGAGATTGAGGACCTCAGGATTGCGGCCCTTCTTCATGACACGGGAAAGTTAGGGACATATGATGTGATACTCGACAAGCCCGATAAGCTTACCGCCGAGGAATTCGCGCTTGTCAAACTGCACCCCGCAAATGGGGAGAAGATACTGAGACCCATCAGGCAACTCCGGCATATCCTGCCGGTAATCAGGGCGCACCATGAGAAGATGGACGGCACCGGCTATCCTGACGGACTTAAAGGAGATGAAATCCCTCTGCCCGCGAGGGTACTCTGTGTTGCGGACACCTTTGATGCAATGATGGCGGACAGGCCATACAGGGCGGCGCCGGGAAAAGAATATGCCATGGCTGAACTCAGAAGATGCAGCGGCACACAGTTTGATCCGAAGGTTGCGGAGGCGTTTTTAAGGATATTAAATCGTGATGCATGAGGTAATATTTGTTATAACCTAAATTGAGCAATTCTCTCACCATGTCGTCATTCCTGCGAAAGCGGGAATCCAGTAAAATCAAGGCTTCTGGATACCTGCTGGAGTTTATCCCGTACTTGATACGGGGCAGGTATGACATATCACCTAATAGATGATGTAATATTCCCCTCTAAAAAGAGGGGCAGGATATTCCCCTCTAAAAAGAGGGGTAGGGGTGTGTAAAAGAAAGGGCATAAAGGAAAACACACCCCTCAATCCCTGCTTAAAGCACCTACTGTTGGCTCTTGATAGAGGGGAAGCAACAAGAATCGCTCAATTTAGGTATAATTCTATTATGCTAACAAAGTCAGGAGAATACAAAGACGTAAGGGAAAGGAAAATATGTCAACAGGGATAATGGAGCAGAAGAGAAAAGAGATGAAGAAGGAAAACATCTTAAGAGAAATAGATAACATTAAAAACCAGCTTATTGAAAAATACAGACCGGAGAAGATTATCCTTTTCGGTTCTGCAGCATGGGGGGGCGAAGAGATAAACGACCTCGACTTATTTGTTGTAAAAAGAGATGTTCCATACTATGGAACTGACAGGATGAGGGAATTACGCCATTTAATAGCTGTAAATGTTTCTGTTGATTTCATAGTTTATAAACCAGAAGAAGTTGACGAATGTCTTTCTCTCGGAGACCCTTTTATAAAGAAGATTCTTAAAAAAGGGAAAATGCTTTATGGCTGATCCAAAACTTGTTAATAAATGGTTAACCAAGGCTGATGAGGATTTCAATTTCGCAGACGCCAATCTAAAAGAAAAAAACAATTTTTATGCACAGATCTGTTTCCATTTTCATCAGGCAACAGAGAAATATCTAAAGGCTTTCATTGTTGCTTATGACTTTGAATTTGAGAAGATACACAACCTGACAGAGCTGTTAAAAACATGTGCCAAAAAAGAATCTTCTTTGCTGTTGCTGTTTGATGAATGCGATTTTCTCAATGATTTTTATATTGACACCCGTTACCCCGTCCACTGGCCAACAGAGTATACAAGAGAAAAAGCCCTGGAAGCCAGAGAATCTGCTTATAAGGTCGGAGAAACAATCAGGAAATTATTAGTTGAAGATACCCATGCTTAGATTCAAGTCCCTCACGGCAAAATTCATCTTCATAGGCAGTATAATGCTTGCCTTTATTGCCGTTTATATTGCTGAGGCAGGTGATGTTGTCAGCCATGAGAAAGCCCTTATTGAAAAGAAAGGAGCGCATTAATGGGGATAATGGAGCAGAAGAGAAAAGAGATGAAAAAGGAGTTTCTTGCCATGACGCCGCTTCATCGGATAAGAACCATGAACGCTGTCTTTAATGACATAATCTCATTAAAAGCTAAAACTGAAGGCGTAAAAGAATATGAAATCTATAGAAGATATATTAAAGCTGATAGATAGCATTGTTGACTCACTTTCCAAAGGTGATAAGGTTAATATTGCGCTTGTTGGAGGCTATGGCGCAATTGCCCATGGCGTGGAAAGAACCACAGCGGATGTGGATTTTTGCGTTTATACGGACAGCATTCACAAAAAAGACACGAGTGTCTTTACGGGACTTCTCAGAAATGTGCTTCCTGAGAATTTTGAAATCAAATTTATAGAAGGAAGTAAAATCATGGATGACCCTTTTAAGCATGATGTTATTTTTCTCCATGACAAATCAGGGGAGTATCCCAGAATTGATATTATCGTTGCAAAATATAAATGGGAATTAGAAGGCATAAAGTCAGCGAAACCATTAGAGGACATTCCATTCCCTGTTTTGCCCAAACCATACCTCATTGCCATGAAACTAAAGGCGGGCGGGCCAAAGGATGACTATGATGTGATTGAGTTATATGAACTTCTGACAGATGAAGAAAAGGGAAAGACCCTTGAACTTGCAAGGCTTATTCATAAGGAGAAAAAACTTTCACAACTTATAAAGCCGGGAAAGGCTGTAAGAGAAAGAGAGGACAAAGACCAACTTCTCTAAGGAGTAACCCTTGTTTAAATTTCGTTCCATCACGGCAAAATTCATCTTCATGGGCAGTATCATGCTTGCCTTTATTGCCGCTTATATTACGGCTACCTATATTTTTACACATCACATGGAAGGCGAGGCTGTAAGGATTAATCTTGCGGGAAGATATGTGACCTATGTCTCCATACTTATGAACTCCTTAGTATCTCAAAACCTGTCCTGCCGAATGAGCTTCCAAGTAAGGTGCGTAAGACGCCTTGACAAGAAGGATGTATTGTAGTATATTTTGAGGTATGAAAGAATATATTTCAGATGATGAAATAATATACATCAAGCGCAGATTGACGCTGAGGGTCCGGGAGGCGATCGGGAAGTTTCCTGTGGTCGTGGTTACAGGCGCAAGGCAGGTGGGCAAGAGCACTATGCTGCGTCAGGAGTTTCAGGATTTTGCCTATCTGACTATGGACGATTATGACATTATGGACAGAGCCCGGCTTGACCCCCAATCGCTCTGGAAAGACAAAGACCATATCATTATTGATGAGGCACAGAAGCTTCCCGGCCTGTTCAGCGCAATTAAGGTGGCCGTTGACAAAAACAAAAGGAAGCGCTTTATCCTCTCCGGGTCTTCCAATCTCCTTCTTTTGGAGAAGGTCACAGAGTCTCTTGCGGGCAGGGCGTTTTATTTCGACTTGCTGCCTGTGACACATGGTGAAGCTGCTGGCAGTCTCGCGCCTCAAAACTTCTTGAGAATGTGGGACCAGAAACACATTGAGCATGATCATATGGCAGAAGAAATACCCCCCTTGCCTTTTATGCTGAGGGGGTTTATGCCTTCTGTGCTTGGCATGAAGGAACATAATGATGTGCTTCTCTGGCTTGAAGGTTATGTGAGGACATATCTTGAAAGAGATTTGAGAGAACTTTCACAGGTTGAGTCGCTTGTAGATTTCCGGAAGGTGATGCAGACCCTCGCCTTGAGAACCGCGAATATTTTGAATCAGGCTGATGTAGCCAAAGACAGCGGGATCAGCCATCCAACCACCCATCGTTATATAAAACTCCTCGAGATATCAAACATCATTCAAAGGGTGCCGGGATATTTCAGCAGCAGGGGCAAACGGGTGGTAAAGTCGCCAAAAGTATTTTTTGTTGACCCGGCCTTAAGCATATTCCTGTCCGGGTATCTCGATGCGGAGTCTCTGTCCCGGGCGAGGGAAATCGGAGGCTATTTTGAGACCATGGTCCATTTGCATGTCCGGGCCTTGTGTGAGATGATGAAACCAAAGGCCTCTCTGCATTACTGGCGCACTACCTCGGGGAAGGAAGTTGACATTGTGCTTGAACACGGGAAAAAACTTCTCGCGCTTGAGGTGAAGATGACGGACAACCCGTCAGTCCGGGACATCCGGAATCTCCTTTTGTTCATGGACGAGCATCCTGAGACAGTCAGTGGAGTTCTTGTGCACAGTGGCGGTGCAATAAAATGGCTTCATTCAAAAATTATCGCCGTGCCGTGGTGGTGGCTTGACAGGTGAAGAAAAACAGAATCCAGGAGTCAGAACGATGCTTAAAATTAAATCCCTTACAGCAAAATTCATCTTCATGGGCAGTATAATGCTTATATTTGTGCGTGCCCTTATATTGCTCTAATCTTTTTGCTATACTAAGGCTATTAAAGAAAGGAGGGGTTGAGTATGAAATTAAGGATTATAATTGAGCCTGATGAAGATGTCTTTGTAGCTTACTGCCCGGAACTGCCGGGATGTGTAACTTATGGCAAAACAGAAGATGAAGCAAGAAAAAATATTATTGAGGCTGTTGAATTGTATTTAAGGCCCTCAGAGCAAAATATACCTGAGAATGCAACAATTTGCGAGGTCGCAGTTTAAATGAGCGAACGACATCCGAGGGTTACCGCTGATGAGATTATAAAGGTATTAAAGGCATTAGGATTTGAGAAGGTTGACCAATCTGGAAGTCATCAGAAATGGAGGCATCCTTTAACAGGAAGACAGACCATTGTTTCATATCATCAAGGCGAAATAATAAGACCTAAAACATTTAAAAAGATTCTTGAAGGTGCAGGACTCACCGTAGAAGATTTCCGCAGAATAAGAAAAAGGATTTAAGGTAGTCAATATGCTTAAATTCAAATCCCTCACGGCAAAATTCATCTTCATGGGCAGTATCATGCTTGCCTTTATTGCCGCTTATATTACTGCTATCTATATCTTTACACATCACATAAACCTAAAAACCTCAGTTGGCCACGGATGAACACAGATAAACACTGATAAAACAAACATCTGAAAAGATAAAAGACTTCACCAAAAAGGTGATTCACTTTGTTTGCATAAGTCTTTGATATATCTGTATAAATCTGCGTAAATCTGTGGCTAAATGCTTTTTTTAGGATTAAAGACCAAATGAGGATAAGATACGATGCTGACTCTGATATTCTTATGCTTATCCTTCGGGACAACCCTCCTGTTGATGCCATTGAGGAGCCCGGAGGAATTATTGTAAGTTACGGCGAGGATAGGGAACCGGTCAGTGTTGAGTTCATGAATGCATGTGCCCGGCCTGCGCGGAGAAGGCGTTTAAGGAGTTTAAAAAGAAGATGAAATAGTTCTTGAAACATCGTAAATATAGCTGTATAATTGACGGCATGGACGACACTTTAAAATATCGTTTTTTGAATGATTTTCTGCCGAAACCGGTCAAGCGGGGCCTCGTGGTCCTGACCGGCGCGCGGCAGACGGGCAAGACGACTCTGGCCAGGTCGAAGTATCCGGAACTGAGATACATCAACCTTGACGCCCCGGAGAATCGTGAGGCGATCAGAAAGGTCCCCACCCCGGCATGGGCGGACTCGATAGGCAATGCGGTCCTCGACGAAGCGCAAAAAGAACCCTCCCTGTTCGAAAAGATAAAATACGCCTTTGACGAAAAGAGCATTTCGTTCAGTCTGATACTGGGGTCGAGCCAGATACTGCTGCTGAAGCGGGTGCGGGAATCCCTGGCTGGACGGGTCGCAATCCATGAGCTGTGGCCGCTGCTTATGAGCGAGCTTTATCATGACGCCGCCGAGGCGCATATCAATCCTATCAATCATCCCCTGCTGGACCGCCTGCTCAGTGCGGGAGATTTCAAGTCCGCTTTCAAGGGCGTGCCGAAGGTCCTGCTGGACAAGGAGAACGCGAAGGCGCTGCTTGCAGAGCGGCACCTGCTGAAATGGGGGGGCATGCCCGCGCTGCTTCCTCTGTCTGTTGATGAACGCTGGAAATGGCTGAAGGACTACGAATATACGTATCTGGAACGAGACCTGGCCGACATGGTGCGGCTGGATGATCTTGAGCCGTTCACGAAGTTCCAAAGGCTGTCCGCGCTCCGCTCCGGCAGGCTGCTCAATTATTCCGAGCTTGCCCGCGACGCGTCCGTTGCCGTGGACACGGCGCGCAGATACCTGGAATATCTGAGGCTATCCTACCAGGTCATGCTGCTGCAACCGTATTACAAAAACATCACCAGCTCGGTCGTGAAGACCCCGAAGCTCTACTGGCTGGATGTGGGCATGTTACGGCAGTTGAGCGGTCAGCATGGGGAACTTTCCGGTGAGATCTACGAAACCATGGTTGTGAACGAATTGTTCAAGTGGATCAAGACCGCCCAGCGCCGCGTGGAGATGTTTTTTTACCGGACCCGGTCCGGCCTGGAACTGGATCTTCTGCTGCAAACGGAGCAGGGCATGATCGGTGTGGAAATAAAAGGGCGCAAAAAAGTTGTTCCGGCCGATGCGGGACCGATGAAGGAAATTGCCGCGGCCCTCGGTAAAAATTGGAAGGGCGGGCTGGTGGTGTATCAGGGCGATGAGATTGTGAAGGTTGCCGCGCCTGAGATATGGGCCGTGCCGTCGCGCAGGTTGTTCATCTGGTAAGAAGAAGGCTGCCGCGAGGCTCAGCCACGGCATGTGCCCGGCCTGCGCGGAGAAGGCGTTTAAGGAGTTTGAAGAGTTTAAGGAGAGGGATGAATAGAAAGGCATTATGAAGAAAAAAACAGTCATTTTGTGCAGCATATGGCTGGTGTTGGTCTGCAGCCTGTTTCTGGTGCAATATCGCGACTCTGAAAAGACGCATAAGGAGCTGCTGTTCAGCACAGCGCGGGCCGTCTTCGAGCAGGTTATTTTAACCCGAAGATGGAATGCCATGCACGGCGGAGTCTACGTTCCCGTAACAAAGGACACCCAGCCGAATCCCTACTTAGAAGACCCTCGGAGAGACATTAAGGTCAATGATAACTTGACGCTCACCAAGGTCAATCCCGCTTATATGACCAGGCAGTTGGCTGAGCTGTCGGCCAAAAGCGGAACCGTCCAGTTCCATATCACGAGCCTCAGGCTGATACGTCCTGAAAACCGCGCTACTCCGCGCGAGCAAGAAGCGCTGGAAGCCTTTGAAAAGGGCGTGCCGGAGGTCGGTGAAATCATCAAAGACGGTCAGGATGTAAAGTTTTTTTATATGGCGCCCCTGAAGACGGAAAGCTCCTGTCTGAATTGTCATGCCAAACAGGGTTATGAGGAAGGCGATATCAGAGGCGGAATCAGCATCATATTCCCGTTGCCCCACAAAGACCATCTGATGAGCCTCGCAGCAGGCCATGTTGTCATAGGGCTGCTGGGTCTGTTCGGCATAATACTTTTCGGGGCCAAACTTGATAAATCGTATAAAATCATACAAAACCAGGCTGTAATGGACGCCTTGACCGGCATTCCGAACCGCCGCGCTTTCATGGAGCGGATACCCATGGAATTCAAACGCAGAACGAGAGGCAATAAACCCTTATCAATTATTATGGCTGATATAGATCACTTCAAAACATTTAACGATACCTACGGGCACGCAGCCGGGGACGCTTGCCTCAGGACAGTGGCACAGGTTATAAAAGACACCATAAAACGGCCTGCTGATTTTTGCGCGAGATATGGGGGAGAGGAATTCGTTGTGCTGCTGCCTGATACAACGCAGGAAGCTGCCGTGTTAGTCGCTGAAAGAATCCGGACTATTGTTGAAAGCATGAAAATACCGAATGAAAAAACAAGGCCTTTCAGTATTGTCACGATAAGCCTCGGTGTGGCAACGGCAAGCGGCAATGTGACAGATTCCTACGAGAAAGCGCTGCAGCAGTCAGACAAGGCTTTATATATTGCAAAGGAAAAAGGCAGAAATCGTGTGGAGGTTGCTGATGCTTAGATTCAAATCCCTAACAGCAAAAATTGCCTTTATCAGCCTTATATTGCTTGTATTCATTGGCGGCTATATCACTGCGAGCTATACTCATCACATGAAGGGCGCTGGAGAGGGAAAGGGTGTGATATACTTATGTTATGAGCAGATTTGCTGAATATATTGAAGGCTGGAAAGAAAAAGAAGAGCTTTCAGAAAAAAAACTTTCCTCTTTGCAGGGAAAGGTATGGAAACTGCTGCCGGCTGCTGCCGGAAGGCTTAAGTCCCTTGGCGCAAAGAGAGTTGTTGTTTTTGGTTCTCTAATCGAAGGGGATTTCAGAATAGATTCTGATATAGACATATCAGTAGAAGGTCTTCCTGTGAGTAAATATATCGAGGCTGTAATTGAGACTGAGAAAATCTTGGCCGCCGCTGATATTGATTTTGATTTAGTGCTTTACGAGAGGGCATACCCATGGATAAAACAAAGGATTGACAGGGGTAAGGCGCTATGACAAAAGAAAAGGTCCTGGTATTCCTTAGCGAGATGGAAAAAGAGATGTTACTTCTCAGGCAGTGCGTTGAAGTAATTGAAAAGAGACTTTCAGTTTTAAAGAAAAAAAACAGAAGAGATGACAGGGCTGTTTATGTAGAAAGCCTTGCAATAAATCTGCATAGTTTTTATGAAGGGGTCGAGACTGTCTTTGAGAAGGTAATGGATTTTACAGGCGAAGAGAAGCCTTCAGGACACGAATGGCACAGAGAAGTCCTTGAGAGAATGATACTTCCGGTAAAAAAACTTCGTCCAGAGTTCATATCAGTTGGTACTGCTAAAAAACTCGATAATTACAGGACATTCCGCCACAAGATAAGACATATCTATGGCTTTATGATAATTCCGGAAAATGTGATAGGAATCGCAGAAAAGGTGAAAGGAACTTTTAAGTCGTTTGAAAAAGATTTAAAAAACTTTATATCCTTTGTTGAAGAAATTGGCTAATGCTTAGATTCAAATCCCTCACCGCAAAATTCGTTTTCATGGGCAGGGGTGTATTGCAATACGCCACTGCCTCTTTTGGTAGTATAATTTAGCAAAGGGTTATGTCTCAAAAATCTTCAGAAAGGAGAACTTATGCAGGGGACAACATTAAAAGAAATAAAGTTTAAATTGCCAAGTGATATAGCTGAATCTGTCTCAACTAGTAACTACTCAGGTCTATAGGCTGTAGTCTTTTAGACTGTTAGCAACAACAAAACATGAGATATGAGACGTGCCGGGTACAGCACATGCTCCGTCTTTTGCCTAACAGCCTACAGACTAAAGGGCTAAGCAACCTGATTAGTTACCTCAACTAAGGAAATTGCAGGTTTGCCGGCAGAAAAAGCATTCACTAAGGCAGAGTATTATCACAGCAGATGCAAGGAGATGGAAGAAAAGCATGGGGAAGATTTTAAGTCCTTTAAGAAAATAAAGGCTTACAAGTCCTTTAAGAAACTTTAGAAAGAAGGAGGTATTTATGCCGCAGTTAAACATAGAGATAAAGGACACACAGATAATCTCTCTCGTAGAGCAGTTGCCTAAAAAAAAGAGGCAGCTATTGCTTAAAAGGCTTATAGTTGAGGATATGCAAGGCATTGAGAAGATTTCAAATGTTGGAGAGAAAAAATTTCTGGCATTTTGTCAAAAAAGGGGCGTCAATCCCCACCTTCTATCAGAAGAAGAAAAAGAGAAATTGATTGATAATATCTTACACGAGAACAACTGATGAGGGTCGTCTATGACACCAATATCCTTATATCAGGACTTTTATGGAAAGGATTGCCGTACAGATGTTTGCTGCTTGCAAAAGCAGGAGTCGTTGAACTTTTCCTATGCAAAGAGATAATCTCCGAGCTCTCCTTAAAGCTGAAAGATAAATTTAATTTTACAGACATTGAAGTGAAGATGGTTAAAAAAGATATAGAATCTTTTTCTAACGACATAAAGATAGAAGGCATAATGAGGGTTGTTAAAGGGGACAAAGATGACGATAAATTTATAGAATGCGCCTGTGTTTCTAACGCTGACTGTATTGTATCAGGGGACAGACATCTGCTTGATCTCAAATCTTATAAAGAAATAGAAATATTAAGTGCAAGGGATTTTTTAAGGAGGCTGCTGTAACAATGCTTAAAATTAAATCCCTTACATCAAAATTCATCTTCATGGGCAGTATAATGCCTGCCTTTATTGCCGCTTATATTACTGAGGCAGGTGATGTTGTCAGCCATGAGAAAGCCCTTGTTGAACTGAAAGGAGCGCCTCAGTGGTTTTAATAGATTGTGTTTCAACTATAGTGAACGACTTAAGTTTTTTGTCATTCTGGCTTGTCCAGAATCCTTCAGAAAGATTCCCCGAAAGCTTTCGGGGAATGACAAACCCGACAAGCGGGAATGACAAGATAATGTCAACTTATTTATGACGTTCACTATATAATCACAAGATGTTATAATCACTTTATGGGAGACTTCATAGAAAAAAGATTCTTTAAGGTTAATGCCCTTGAAGCCGGCAAGAAAGAAAAACTGCTTGCATTGATAAAGGAACATTTACATGAAAGGGATGACATCATCTTTGCTTATATCCATGGTTCTTTTGCCAAATCCGAAAAATTCAGGGATATAGATATAGCTGTATATACAAAAGCCGGCAGCGGTTTTTTAAATATGGAATCGGATATATCCGCTGAATTAACTTCACTTACACGATTTGAAATAGAGGTAAGGGTTATAAATAATGCCCCTGTTGCCTTTCAGATGGCTGTTATAAAAGATGGGATTCTGCTTTTCAGCCTGGATGAGGTTGCAAGAACAGATTTTATTGAAAATGTCTGCAAACATTACATGGAATACGCCCACTTCAGAAATATATTTTTAGGGGTTGATGGTGTTAGACAGGGATAGGCTTGCCAAAAACAAAAGCGATATTCTGAATATAAAAACTCAAATAGAAGAGATTGTTTCCGGAGGTAAAAAGGCATTTCTTCTGGATAAGAGGAATTCACTTTCTCTAAAATATCTTCTGATCGAAGCTGTAGAGGCTATCACTGATGCCTGCCAGCATATTCTTGCTAAGACAAAAGGGATTGCGTGTAATGGTTATGTTGACTGTATTGTTAAGGCAGGTGACAATGGAATAATAAAACCTGAATTGTGTAATAAACTCAGAAGACTCGCGGATTTAAGAAACAGCCTTATTCATCGCTACTGGATAATAAATGATGAAGAATTATTCGGCATAAGCAAAGATAATTTAGGCGATTTTGAAGATTTTGTAAACCAGATAGACGGTTTTATAGCAGAACAAAATGCTTAGATTCCGTTCCCTCACGGCAAAATTCATCTTCATCAGCAGTATAATGCTTGCCTTTATTGCCGCCTATATCACCGCAGGTTATATCTTTACACACCATATGAAGGGTGAAGCAGTGAGGATCAATCTGGCAGGCAGAGAGAGGATGTTGATGAAGACTATGTCATTTAATGCAAGGACCCTGCTGCCCCTTTCATTACAGGATCGGGAGAATCCCCCTAATCCCCCTGAAGCATGTGCCTCTCTGATGTCTCTTAAAAAGGCCATGGATGATTACGAAGAGGCTCTCTATGGCCTGAGAGATGGAAGCGAAAGACTTGGATTGAAACCTATACCAGAGCATAGTAAGGAATCAATCGCTCAACTGAATACATTGATAGAGTTATGGGAGAATACACAGAAACCCGCCCTTATAAATATAAAGCGGCTTCCTCCTGAGAGAAAGAATGAGGCATGCGGCATGTGCCATTCAGCCCTCCGTAATAATCTGCCAAAGATTGAAGCCTTTGTAAAATCCCTTGAAAACTATTACGAGAAGGAGATAAAGGATTTTGACATTTTCAGGTATTATGCCTTTGGATTTTTATTTGTTGGAGCGGTTTTCATTGTGTTTTATATAAGGCAGGGCATTGTCAAGCCCTTATGGAGGCTCAAGGATGCTGCGCAGGAAATTGAAAGAGGAAATTTTGATGTCAGAATTGATGTAAAAAGCAGGGACGAGATAGGAATCCTCTCCCGGCACTGCAATCAGATGGCGCAGACCCTGGGAATGGTCTTTGATGAAAAAACAAAATTGATCAGAAATCTTAATGCCCTTTATGAATCCACAAATGCCATCATGGCTGACATTGATATAGATGCTCTTTTTAATAAGATTGTAGAGAAAGCGCAGATACTGATAGGTGCAAGATATGTTGCCCTCGGTATTTTACACCCCCCTCTATCCCCCCTTGATAAGGGAGGAAGTGAAGGGGGGGAATACGAGTATTTCATCCCCAATGGCATCGAGCCTGAACTTCTTGAGGATATGAAGAAAAGATATGGCTTGCCTCATGGCAAAGGGCTTCTGGGTTATTTATTAAAAGAGGGCATGCCCGTAAGAATTGATGACATTTCAAAACACCCTGCCTCTGTTGGTTTCCCTGAAGGACATCCTCCCATGAAGACATTCCTCGGTGTGCCGGTCATTATTAGGAAAGAGGTCATTGGAAGGCTGTATTTTACGGACAAGGCTGACGGCGCCGCTTTTACTCAGCAGGATGAAGACCTTGCCCTCTCTTTTGCCAATACCGTGGCGCTGTCCATTAATAATGCGAGGATGATGGATGAAATTACCAAGAGAAAAAATGAGCTTGAGGAAAGGGTTAAAGAGAGGACGAAGGAGCTTGAGGATGCAAACTTTGAACTTCAAGCATTAAACAGAGAACTGGAATTGAGAAGGAAGGAAGCTGAGGCTGCAAACAGGGCCAAATCAGACTTTCTCGCAAATATGTCTCATGAATTAAGGACGCCGCTGAATTCGATTATCGGATTTTCCGAGATTCTGGAAGACGGCATTGCAGGACCAATTGCAGATAATCAGAAAGAGTTGGCCAACGACATATCCACAAGCGGTAGACACCTCCTTTCCCTGATAAACGATATCCTTGACCTGTCAAAGGTCGAGGCAGGCAAGATGGAACTTGAGTTGAGCGAGTTTAATCTTGAAGAACTGATTGACGGCAGTCTTGTGATGTTCAAGGAAAAGGCGATGAAACATAATATAAAGGTTAAGGCTGAGGTTGAGGAAGGAATAGGCAATATCGTTGCAGATGAGAGAAAGATAAAGCAGGTGTTGTTTAATCTCTTGAGCAATGCGATGAAGTTTACGCCGGACGGGGGGTCAGTTTCCGTGCGCGCACGGAAAGTTAAGAGTTCGGAGTCGGGAGTTCGGAGTAAAGACAGGGAAAGTTAAGAGTTCGGAGTCGGGAGTTCGGAGTAAAGACAGGGAAAGTTAAGAGTTCGGAGTCGGGAGTTCGGAGTAAAGACAGGGAAAGTTAAGA
>CAMTXX010000095.1:0-9334 GCA_947085825.1 uncultured Nitrospira sp.
ACCACAGAGTGGGTATTATTGCAGTTTGCTCAAAAACTGAAGACAGCAAGAACAAGGTATGGCGAGTTCGTAAAGTATGGAAGGGACGAAGGTCATCGGCGGGAGTTTCACAGCGGGACAAGCGAGGGGCGTATATTGGGAAACGACACATTCGTTGACAGGGTATACACGGAGTCAGATCAGGGAGAAAAGAAATCTGTGACACTCGATGAAATAATAGATAGGGTCAGCAATCTGTATGGACTCACAAAAAAGGAGATTTCAGCCGGAGGGAAGCAGCGATATCCCTCCGAGGCCCGGGGCATGATCGCTTATTTGGTCAGGGAAGTGAGCGGATTGTCGCTCACCGATTTGAGCAGACGCTTAAAGCGGGACGTAAGCGCCATGAGTAAGGTTGCAGAGAGGGTATTAAGCCGATCAGGAGAAGACAGCGATCTTGAAAAAAGGAAACAATTGATTGAAAGGGCTTTGTTTTAAATACCACAATCCCAAGCCTGACCCCGCCACCCTGCCAAAATCTCATCAGCCTCATTTTCTGAGCGGGGTCATTCCAGCCAGGCTTCCGGCGGTGTCAGAAGAAAATCCTCAATCCTGATGCCGCCAGCGCCTACCAGCAGTTTTTTCGTCACAGGAAACTCTTTTGAAAAGGCTTCGATACCGGGAAGACCCTGTTTTTTGCGGCCGCTTTTCACCTCAATCGCAACCAGCTTCTTGCCCCGTCTCAATACAAAATCCACCTCCCTGTTTTTCCCTGCCCAGTAAAAGAGCTCTGATCTCCTAAGCAGGGCGTTGGCAAGCGTAGCGCCAACTGCAGATTCCACAAGCCTTCCCCAATGCTCGCGGTCCTGCTGTGCCTGTTTGTATGTATAATGCGACTGGGCTGTCATGAGCGACGTATTAAGCGCCTGCAATTTCGGACTGGAACCTCTCTGACGCACACGTTCCCCGGCGTACTTCTGGATCCCTGTCACCAACCCTGCGCCGCCGAGCAGATCAAGATAGTGAGCAAGGGTAGTTGTGTTTCCGGCATCCTGAAGCTGACCTAACATTTTCTGGTATGAGAGCGCCTGCCCTGAGTAAGAGCAGGCAAGCTCAAAGAGCCGCCTCAGCAGCGCAGGCTTGTCCACCCGTGCCATCTGAAGGATGTCTCTTGAGACCGTTGTTTCTATAAGAGAGTCCATGACATACGAACGCCAGCGCTCAGGTTCTGTTATCAGTCCAGCGGCTCCCGGGTATCCTCCATAATAGATATACTGATCAATATTCCAGCCAAAAGCCTCTCTTATTTCTCCAAATGACCAGTGCGGAACATGTATTACCTCGAACCGCCCGGCGAGGCTTTCAGTAAGTCCCTGCTGCAATAGCAGATGCGAAGAGCCGGGAATAATGACCTGCAATGGCACACGGCTGTGCGAATCTTCATCCCAGAGCCTTTTTACAGTCTCTGACCAGCCGTTAATCTTCTGTATCTCATCAAGCACAAGAACAGCCGGTTGTCTTCTTTTATCCATTTTTGTGCCGGCGCGACCTGTTTCCCACTGCTGTTCGATCCACGACAGGCCTTTCACTGCCGGTTCGTCTGCAGTTGCATAGTGGGCCGGTATACTAAGGCCATCTATAACCTGTTGCGAAAGTGTTGTCTTGCCGGTTTGACGCGGACCTGCAAGCACCTGCATGAAGCACCTCTTCTTTGAAAGTCTTTTCAGCACGATCTCATAGAGCGGTCTTTTGTACATTAAACGCCTCCCTCAATTATCTCAAGATATTGAGTAATTTTACTCAAAGTCTTGATTAATTATCAAGTGGGGACAGGCGATATTTTTCGTAACTACTCAGGTCTATAGACTGTAGTCTTTTAGACTGTCAGCAACAACAAAACATGAGATAGGAGACGTGCCGGTCCAGCACATGCTCCGTCCTTTGCCTAACAGCCTACAGACTAAAGGGCTAAGCAACCTGAGCAGTTACGTCTCTCCCATCGTCCCCTTATAAAAGAGCCTTAACAGATTTCAAGGGAGAATAAAATCCGGCCTTCATCATTTTTCTTAAAATCTCATCAGCCTCATTTTGAGATATCAGTTTCTTTTTCACAGCCTTAATCAAAATCCCGAGCGTCCCCGTCAACCTTATCCCAAGAACCTCAGCTTCTTTTCTTGCTGCTCTGTCATCACAGGCAAATGTAAAACCCTTTGATTTTGCTATTGCAATGCTCGAAGCCTCTCCAAACCCCGGCGATACTGACAGGTTTTCAAACAATTCCCTGTCCTTATTAGTTTTAATAGAAATTTCTTTAAGCCAACCTCCATTAACAGCTTCTCTGATTAACATAAGTCCCCGATAACCTCTCAGGATTCCCTTTGTGTTTTCAGCATAAACAAAATCTGTTATGTATGCCTTAGTTGAATAGAGTTTTTTAATAATTGTGAACGCGTCCGACAATGCGAAATTGCTTAATACACAATTGTCGAATATGATCTCAGGCATTCATCGCATCCCGGAGGATTTCATGCGCTCCCTGTCCCTTTATCGAAATATTCTTATCTTTGAGATACAATCTTGCTGTAACCAGGTCAACTCCTAATACTTCCGAGAGTTTACCGATGCTGATAAACCCTTCACTATATGCTTTCAGGGCAATGGCTTTTCTTCGGTCAAGGGAGTCCTTCGCTTTGTAGGTATCATCAAGCGCGTTTCTTACCAGTTCTCCAAGAGTAGTGCCTTTCTTCTTCGCAAATGCCTTTAATTTGCTGTGCTGCCCATCAGTAAGCATTATATTTGTTCTTTTCATTTAGCCTCCTTCATATGTGTAACTATATATGTATATTATCATTTACCCTAAGAGTCTTCAATTAAAACAATAAAGCTGTTACGCCAAACTGAAAACTCCTGTTGTCATTTGTATTTAAAGAACCTCATCATTTCCCCTGCTGTTTCATAAAATTCCAGGTTCTGCGCATCTGTCCATTCTTCTTTTGCAGGGAAATCAAACGAAGGATTGGCATTATGATGTTTTTTCGCAAACTCCCTGTCCTGAATTTTTTTGCCTGTGAAGGCTTCAAGCATATCGAGCGTCTTCCGCTTATGAATATTTTCTATCTTCAGAACCAGTTTCTGTTTTTCAGGAACGCTTCTTAATCCCTCAAGCGCCTTCCTGTTTCTGTAGTCCCAGATCCAGGCATTTTTCTGTACCGGCGTAAGAGAAGCCCACTGCTGAAAATATTTATTATTGCGTAAGGGGACTGACCCGAATGTTTTGTGTTTATGCCAATTTCTGCTGAACGCAGACCTGACGAAGTCCTGTCCATTGCGCACAGTGAGGATGATTTTCATTTCAGGATTTAGCGCGTAAAGGGCATCGATAAAATATATATACAGGTTCGACGAGTCTACAAAGGTTTCTCTGCAAATCCCCTGGTGGAGGTCCAGCAGGACCATAATCCGTTTTTCAACTGTGTCGAAGGGGTCTGTATGTGGATCTGCACGAAGAAAATACTTATCCAGGATATAATTCACCCTGAACTCATGGTGGCCGCCCAGCAGCTTCGCCATTGTCCCTGTCCCTGATCTGCCTGTACCGGTAATAATTAACACAACAATTTAATCCCAAAAATCAATTGAGAAAATGCGGATATTGTGAAAAAATTTATTTTTCGATACCTTAGTGTACCTCAAAATGATAGTTTCTACGCATATTTTTATCCATACAGCGATTCAAGATAATCTTAATAA
The DNA here is from genome assembly GCA_947085825.1 of uncultured Nitrospira sp. Lineage (GTDB taxonomy): Bacteria > Nitrospirota > Thermodesulfovibrionia > Thermodesulfovibrionales > UBA6898 > JAOUFP01. The sequence goes on from CAMTXX010000095.1 coordinate 3,730, forward strand.
ATCATCGAGTTAAATAAATTGTTGAACAATGTCTGCATTTTTCGGATCAACCATATATGTTTGTAATAGATACCGGTCTTTATTGTCAATATGTATCAGCCTCTGCTTTTTTGCATCAGCCATATTGAAAACGTTATAATCCATGCAATGAAGTTTTATCTTGTACTGCTGTTCCTCCTTATTCCGTATCTGTCTGCCGCTGATAGTATTGTGGGCGGTGAAAACACGTATGTTGTGAGGGAGGGCGATTCATTATCACTCATCTCTTCCAGGCTGGGTGTAAGCGTAGACTCTATCGTCAGAAAAAACCATATTGATCCGAAAAAGCCTATCCATAAAGGCCTGGAACTGCTCGTAAATACAAAAAAGATCGTCCCCATGACAACAGATAACGGCATTATCATCAACGTCCCTGACAGGATGCTCTATTTTTTCCGTAACGGAAAACTCGAAATGTATTTTCCGGTTGGTCTCGGAAAGGCCCCGAAAAAAGGCCGGAGAGACTGGAGCACCCCGCTGGGCAAATTTTCAGTCCAGCGAAAAGACAGGAATCCGACGTGGTTTGTGCCCGTATCCATACAGCAGGAAATGCAGGAGCAGGGCGAGCCGGTAAAGACGATAGTTCCTCCGGGCCCTGATAATCCCCTTGGAAGATTTGCGGTAAGGATTTCGGTCCCTGGAATCCTGATACATGAGACGATCGCCCCGACGTCTGTATATACATTCAGAAGCCACGGGTGCATAAGGGTCATGCCCGAACATATCGAACAGTTTTTCGGAAAAGTTGAGATAAATACCCCGGGAGAGTTAATATATAAACCAGTCAAAGCCGCAATCTCGGATCAGGGAAGAGTATTTCTCGAAGTGCATAAAGACATTTACGGTAAAATCAAGAATCTGAAAGATGAAACCGTGCAGGTTATCGAGCAACTCGGGGTTGCTGAAAAGGTCAACTGGGAGAAAATTGAGACCATGCTCAGGGAAAAGTCAGGCATAGTTGAGGATATCACCTTATGATCACCAGAAGAAATTTTTTAAAAGGGCTCGCGGCAGTATCTGTTTTTTATCCATTCAGAAAGGCCTTTGGATCAGAGAAAGCAGACAGGAGACTCAGCCTTTATAATATCCATACCGATGAGAGTCTTGAGGTAAGTTATTTTTCAGCAGGCAGATACGATTTTGAGGCCCTCGACAAGATCAATCAACTTTTAAGATGCCACTACAACAACAAGGTCAAACAGATAGACATAGGCGTTCTGGATCTGCTCTGCGATATTAAGGACCGAATAGGCTCCGATAAAGAGATACAGGTAATCTCAGGGTATCGTTCACCTGAATATAACGATTATCTTAGAAACACCGGCAGAAAGGTAGCAAAAAACAGTTTTCATCTGCAGGGTGTCGCGATCGACTTTTCGATAAAGGGCTTCAGCATGAGTTCTCTTTCGCGTGAGGCTAAATCGTTCCTTGCAGGAGGCGTTGGACAATATGCTGAATTTGTGCATATTGATACCGGCCCGGTAAGATACTGGTAGAGTAAAGCCGTTGTTTCGTAACAAAAAATGTAATTACTCAGGTCTATAGGCTGTAGTCTTTTAGACTGTTAGTAACAACAAAACATGAGATATGAGACGTGCCGGTACAGCACATGCTCCGTCTTTTGCCTGACAGCCTACAGACTAAAGGGCTAAGCAACCTGAGCAGTTACCAAAAAGTTATGTGGTAAATATAAACAAAAATTATCACTATTACAGAGGAGAAGTAAAGCATGGGGAAAGAAGAAAATCTCAAAACAGGTCTTGTCTGTTCAATAATTCAATTCGCCAGGGAAAAGCATCCTGAAACAATAGACAAGGCATACAAATATTTCTGGGATGACCAGAGTCCGGACGAGTTTATGAGCGGGACCGCCCTTTCTCTGGGTTTCCTGAATTTTGAAGACTGGCTGGTTTTCGATCACAAAGTCGATGGGAAAGAGACTTTTATCGATATTTATATAAAGAACAATACATTAAAAGCTGATGAAGCTGCATTTTTAAACAGCCTGAAGAATTCTGTCATAAGCCTGTATGAAGTCTCATCAGTTGCCAAAGACAAGAGGATTGTGCTCAAAGACCTGCTTATGGACACTGAGCATACGTTACAGGACAAGGCCCTGACAAGGGGTCTGAACAAAGGGGATATTTTTGCGACAAGGCTTCTGACTCTTGACGGCAAAACCTGTATGAGCGGGTGCGTATATCCTTATGCCGCTGCTCAGAAAAATATCGTTCTCACCTATGTGGATAAGCAGTTTAAACGTTACATAAAAAATGTGCAACCTGAAGGGATTATGATGGATTTTCTGAAAGACTATGGTGATGTCCTGAATGTCATATGGATGAACCTGATCATGAATTCAACCAAAAAAAATGAATAAAATTGGTGCGCTATGTCCCTGGGTAAAAATTATTCGGCACAGCCTCCCATAGGCATAACAGCCTATTCAGATTTTTACGATCAGCCGGCTCGTAAAGTCTGGGGGGATTACTGGTTCAAGGAAAATCTGGCAAAGGCCTTTGCCGGGTCAGGTTACCCTGTCGATAACGAGTCTCCGAAAATCCTGCTTCACCTCTTTGGAGAACCGCTTGCTGAGCTGCCTTCAGATACCTATAATATACTCTGGATCCATAGCCACCCTGACAGGATCAGTGCGGATATCCTGAAAAAATACCATAAGATATATTGCATATCAAAGCCCTTTATCAGGAAAATAAGCAGCATGGGCTTTGACGCTGATTTTTTGATGGTCCCGACCAATATGACTCCTGTACATTGCGGGAAAAAATATGACATTGTCTTTGCTGGCAATACACGACAGAATAAAACACGAAAGGTCATAAGCGATCTTGGGGACTCTTCATATCGGGTGAATATTTGGGGTTGGGGTTGGAAGGGCCTGATTCCCGATGAATGGTATGGCGGTGAGTATTATGAAAATGCGCTGCTGAATGAACTGTATGCCGCATCAAAAATAGTTCTCAACGACCACCATGAGGATATGAGAATAGAGGGTTTTATAAATCCGAGAATTCTTGATGTGCTGGCCGGCGGAGGCTTTGTTGTTTCCGATGAAGCGCTGGGCATGAACGATTTTTTGGATAACAGCGTGCCAACCTATCAGACGCCGGAGGAACTGCGCAGGCTGTTAGACATCTATATCAATGATGACGCAGGAAGGGAAAAGCTTGCTGCAAGAGGCCGGGAGATAGCATCGCGGCATACCTATGCTGCCTGCTGCAGTGAAATTATAAGGCATATAAACGGGATTTCCGGTAAATTATTTCCATGAATATTTTAAACAGGACAGCAGGCATCATTATTATAGGAGATGAGATACTCTCAGGGAAGGTGCAGGACTCCAATTCCTTCTATCTCGCAGCCGAACTGAGAAAGCTGGGTGTAAATCTCATGCGCATCTCGGTCATACCGGACGATACTGAAATTATCGGGAATGAGACATCTGAATTTTCAAAACACTATGACTTTGTATTCACCTCAGGAGGCGTAGGCCCCACCCATGACGATGTTACCATGGAAGGCATCGCAAAGGGCTTTGCTGCAAGGCTGATAAGTCACCCGCAGCTTGAAGACTATTTTCGCTCAAAATACGGCGGCCACCTAAATGAAGCGGTATTGAAAATGACGGAAGCGCCTGAAGGCGCAGAGATCATAGATTTCGGCAATATGAGTTTCCCACTGGTTTTATACAGAAACATCTTCATATTTCCGGGCATCCCTGAATATCTCAGGAATAAATTCTCCCTTATAAAAGAACGGTTCCGTTCTTCTGCCTTCCATCTCAGGCGGTTCTTCCTTGAGGCAAAGGAATCAGATATCGCAGCAATCCTGAACGCTGTTGTCGCAAATAACAGGGAAGTGTCATTTGGTTCCTATCCGATTATCGGGAATCCGGAATACAAAATTATCGTCACCGCAGAATCAAAATCCCTGGATGCCTTAAACAGGTCTGTGGATGAACTTATCCGGCGTATACCAGGGGATATTGTTGTGAGGGTTGAATAAAGGCGGAACAGACAGGCATTAAACCTAAAAAAAGCATTTAGCCACAGATTTACGCGGATATATCAAAGACTTATGCAAACAGAGCGAATCACTTTTTTGCGCTCGCTTAAATGCGCCTACTTTTGGTAAAGCGCCTACTGTTGGGTGAAGACTTTCGCTTAGAAGCGCCTACTTCTGGTATCTTTTCAGGTGTTTGCTTTATCAGTGTTTATCAGCGTTTATCCGTGGCCAACTGAGGAATTGTTTCTTCCCGTATCTTCGGCATCAAAGGGGTCTTTCCTTCAGGCACTATGTCCCCTTTAATTCCGATAACAATCTCTTTGATCGGGATATCCTTGCCTGAGGCCTTTACTGTCTCCTTAGTGAGATAGATCAAGCCGCCGCAGCAGGGCACTTCCATCCTCACAACTGTTATGGTTTTTATGCTGTTCACCTTAAACATCTCTGTGAGTTTATCGTAATAAAGCTGTGTGTCATCCAGCTTCGGACATGCTATCAGGAGCTTCTTCCCTTTGATAAACCTGCTGTGGAAGTTTACCGCAGAAAAAGCTGTGCAGTCGGCTGCAAGCAAGATGTCTGAATCATTCAGATACGGTGCATTTGCGGCAATGAGTTTGAGCTGTACAGGCCAGTTGGTGAGTTCAGGTTTTGTTTCAGCCGCAGCCTGCTCTGTTACAGACCTTTCAGCAAAATCCACCGGCCTTGTGCCGGGGCATCCACAGAACTCTTCTTTCTTTTTTGTCTCCTCCATATGCTTTTCTGTGGCCTCTTCATCAAAAGGGTCTGATTCCCTCTGTACGATAGTAAGCGCGCCTGTAGGGCAACTACCCAAACAGGCGCCAAGGCCGTCGCAGTATATCTCCTTAATAAGCTTTGCCTTGCCGTCTACAATCTTTAGCGCTGCCTCGGCACAGTCAACGATGCACTGGCCGCATCCATTACACTTTTCTTCGTCTATTTGTATGATATTTCTTACTGCCATGTTTAACCTCCAAAAAATTGAATATGTATAGTCTCAGTATAGAATATCCCTGGATGGACTGCTATGATATAAATCATCCTCTTTCCAGCCAAAGCCTTTTCCTTTGCAACTGCCTGACATGCTATAATAATCAATCTCGCAATTATTATTTTACAGGAAGGCGACTATGAAATCATGCCATATCTGCAGTGAAGCAGAAGATGTTTCTTTCTGGAAACATCCTGAAAGCGGCAGTGAATACATGCTCTGCAGTTATTGTCTCAACTCTGTTGTCGGCGTATGTGCGGAATGCAGCTCCATTCTGGTCAAGCTGGACCCTATAGGCATAAACAGCGAAGGCAAGAGAATATGCTATAAATGCAGCGCAATGCATGATATGGCAGATGACGAAGTTTAAAGTCTTTGCTCACTGATTAACCTAAAAACGGCAGTTAGCCACGGATGACCAAAAGTAGGCGCTTTAAGCGACACGGATAAACACTGATAAAACAAACACCTGAAAAGATAAAACTCTTCACCAAATAGGTGATTCACTTTGTCTGTAGAAGTCTTTGATAT
>CAMTXX010000096.1:0-8265 GCA_947085825.1 uncultured Nitrospira sp.
CAGACATTGCTCAAAATTTTATTTAACTCGATGATTTATTAAGATTATCTTGAATCGCTGTATGGATAAAAATATGCGCAGAAACTATCACTTTAAGGTACACTAAGGTATCGAAAAATAAAATTTTTCACAATCCCGATATATATCGGGACATTTTCGTTATTGCATTATTTGGCTTAATAGCCATCCCTGCCTTCTGCTTTATTTTATCCTGTCAACTCCCATATACGACCGTAATACCTCAGGCACGATGACCGAGCCGTCCTTCTGCTGATAGTTCTCGAGTACCGCCACGAGGGTCCTGCCGATCGCGAGGCCTGAACCGTTCAGCGTATGCACAAATTCGGTGCCTTTTTTGCCTGTGCGCTTGAACCGTATGCCGGCCCTCCGCGCCTGGAAATCCCCGAAGTTTGAACAGGATGATATTTCCCGGTATTTGTTCTGACCAGGGAGCCATACCTCGATGTCGTATGTCTTGGCAGAGGAAAAGCCCATATCTCCTGTGCATAAGGTTATCACCCTGTACGGCAGGCCGAGTTGCTGCAGGATGTCTTCGGCATCATTGGTCAGTTTCTCGAGTTCTGCGTAGGAATCTTCAGGCTTGACAAACTTAACAAGCTCCACCTTGTTAAACTGATGCTGCCTGATCAGGCCCCTGGTGTCTTTGCCGTAGGAACCGGCCTCTCTCCTGAAACACGGGGTATAAGCAGTGTAATAAAGCGGCAGGTCTTCCTCTTTCAGTATCTCATCCCGATGGATATTTGTCACAGGGACCTCGGCGGTAGGGATAAGATATAACTCAGGGTCAGCAACCCTGAAGAGCTCTGCCTCGAATTTCGGGAGCTGTCCTGTTCCGGTCATGCTCTCCCTGTTTACGAGGACAGGGGGAAAGACCTCTGTATAACCTTTCGACGTGTTGAGGTCAAGCATGAAGTTCATCAAAGACCTTTCGAGCCTTGCGCCCGCGCCTTTCATAAGCGCAAATCTTGCCCCTGCGATCTTTGAAGCGCGATCAAAATCTATAATGTCCAGCGTTGCGGCAATGTCCCAATGGTTCAGAGGCTCAAATTCAAATTCCTCTGGAGCGCCCCATTTCCGTATCTCGATATTCTCTGTCTCGTCCCTGCCGGCAGGTACGGATTCGTGAGGAATATTCGGGATAGTCAGGAGCAGATTTCCGGTCTCGTCTTCGACCTCCTTCAGTTCCTCGTCAAGGGCCTTTAACTTATCTGAAACACCCTTCATCTCTTCAAGCTGCGCAGAGGCCTCGATCTTCTCTTTTTTCAGTCTGCCGATTTCCTCGGAAACTACATTCCTTTTGTTCCGCAGTTCCTCAGCCTCTTTGAGCAACGTCATCCTTTTTTCGTCTATCGCAAGAAAATGCGACAGGGGAAATTCATATCCCCTTTTGTTCAACGCCTCTTTCACAGCATCAATATTCTCTCTTACAAACCTTGCATCAAGCATCTTGTAACTCCCTTTTTATCAAATGCCCATAGGCCCGGCACTTGAAGTTTGATATGGTCAATTAGACAGCTTTTCCCATTCCCCAGTTCAATAACTGTGAAAGCCAAAAGTGTTTTCCCAGCTTTCGGGAAGTTCTATGTTGTCAATATACCTCAGCCCGCACCTCCCGTTGGTTCCTGTTCCACTTCAAAAACAAAATAAAATCATTTGCGCCATCAGCTCATTTAATCCATATCCTCCACATGCCGCGCCGGTTCTCTTCCTGTTCAAACCCTTAGAATAATTTATTTTTTATTCTTTGCTGCGTTAGCTTTGAAAAGTTCATAATATCTTTTATAGTTGCCCCTTTATCCCGCAGGCTGTAAAAGGTTGTTTCACCCAAAAGCACATAGCTCCATTCGCACCCCATTCTATCATCAGGCTCCAGTTCGTTGATTTTCCTCAGCCAGTCCATTGCAGAAAGTTCTTTTTGTCTGACATTAGGGTCATTTATATCCTTCACGGCCTTCGTTTCAACAAGATATATCGCTGATTCTGCTTTGATAATAAAATCAGGATAATAAGACGACAACATGCCGTCGGTGCGGATATAGTTCATATGTGCGAAGCAGTGATAATTCTCGTTGATCTTCAGCAGACTGTCCACTTGCGCATCTCTATCACAGAAGAGCATGAAATTCTTCTCTAATTCTCCCTTGTTTGAAGGATAGGGAAGCCTTTCGTAAATTGTCTTGGTTATATCCAGCGAATAATTTTCACGCATTTTAAGCTCTGAAATTTCTGAAAAAAGACCACCATATTTTCAAGGCCCGCCAGATATTCAATCTCTCCGCCGCTTAAATACTGACTATCGAGAGTTGCGAGGGTATGTCCTGCGGATATGCCGGGAGTGATAGGCAACAGTTCCTTGATCGCACCGGAAGGATTTTCGAGGGGCGACACGTCCGTATACTCCTCATCCTCGACCCCGGCCAAAAGGTGCCAGTTGGTTATGGCAATCATTCCCTCGCCGGTTATTTTTTGGCCTATCTCCTCCTTTTTCACAACATTTGACTGGACAAAACCGAACAGCGCCTCTTTGTATGCAGGAGGGATAAACAACTCCTCATACTTTTTGAAGTCAGACGAGGCAAAATTCCTTGTGCCGTCCTGCTCTTCCTTGCCAAGATAAGCATCCAGAAGACGTTCATAGACGATCAATCCTGGAGCAACAAGTAAAAATCGCTTGGAATAAAAACCCTTCGGGGATTCTTCAAATTTTGCATTGAGATACTGCCATATCAAGAGAGCATTCAGCACCCAAGTCTTGCCTGTGCCTGTCGCCATCTTGACACAGTATTTTGGATGGCTGAATTTGTCCTTGATAAGATAAGACAGCTCCATTTCAGAGGTGATTTCGTTGCTGACAGACGTGTACATATCAAACACAGATTCTGTCTTTAACGCCTCATGAACATATATTGTATTGAGTATCGCCTGTTGCTGTCCTTGATGAAAATTGACTGCGCGTGCGTCACGGAAAGGACCGGAGAACCAAAATCTAAGCAGGTCTTGCGTTATTGCAGAGACTTTACCTATAAAGCTGCCGCTTTCCCATTCGCTGATTACTTGAGCAGAAAGCTCCCCTGCGAATTTTAAGGGAATATCCCGTGTGCCTGTGTTAAGAGCTATGGACATTATTTTTTCTGTTCCCGTTTGTACATGGTTACAACAACCTCATGCTCGTCTTCCTTGATGTCGAGTTCGGGGTTGCCGTTTTCTTTTAATAGTCGGTTGCATTTCACAATTCCCTGTCCTGCTCTTTCAACCATATCAGCATCAAAAAAATATTGTGCAAGCACAGGATTTCGATGATATTTCATCCCCATCTTCATTTTCTCAACAGTTAAGGTGTTCGGCAGACCGCCCGGGCTTTTAATCTCAATCCTGTCGTCAAAAATCCAGACCCCGATATCCGTTCCACTAATAGCATAATCCCTATGAATAAGGGCGTTAGCAAGCAATTCTCTGAAGGCCGCTTCGGGGTAGTCGTAAAAATTGACCCTTTTTGAACCTTTAATAACAAAAGAATGGGCATTGTAAATATAGAAAAAGCTCAAGGCATCATTGTAATTATCGAAGATCGTCCTTTCAAAAAACTTCAGGTTCTGCTTCTCATCCGTGATGTTGTTTCCTGCGACTTTTACGCACATTATTCCCGTCATTGGCAAAAACCTTTTCAGTCCGGAAGCTCCAAAGAGCAGGAGTCCCGCCACAGTCGGTTTGTATGCCCCATTATGAAAACAGGCTATGTCGAGGTTTTCGTATAAGATGGACCGAGAGTCTTCTTTGAGTTCAATAGAAGGCCTGTATGTCGCCAGGTATTCTCTTATCTTCCCTTCATCCATATCATGGAGTCCTGCCCGCTCAACCGGCATTATCTCGTAGTGAAGGCTTTTAGAGGCCTGATAAAGCCTCTTTAGTTCATCATCGCTTATTACTTCTCTCGAACTGCTGCCCCGCCTGATGTAATAGGTCTTTACAGTTTTTTGCCTTCCCTCAAGGGTCACCTTGTTTTGAATATAATAAGGTTTGCTTACGCCTGTTCCCAATTCAATAACACCTATTTTTTTGCCTCTTATTTTCACTTCATAATAAGTCGGCAATATTGAGGGTTTTACAATATCAGAGCAAATATTCATGACCCTTTCCTCATTGTCATCCCGTGAAAGACCTTTTACAACCCCGTCGTCATCCACTCCGAGAAGAACAATACCGCCGCGATGATTTGTCATTGCAACCAGTTCTTTTACCAATTTAAGGTTGTCAACTTTGTCCTCCTTGAACTCTACATAGGAATTTTCTCCGCCTTTAATCAATTTCAAAACTTCCCTTTCTTTCATCATAGTGCCGCCTCCTTACATTACCGCCATGTCCACAAGCTTTCTATCGTTAAACAAGGTGTTCGCTGACATGCTTTTTGCCCGCTGTCGTGAACCAGTCATCGTTCCTTCTTTAAGGTGATACTCCTTGTTTTCGGCTTTGCAAAAATTGATTACCCGTTGGCTCAAGTCGTTATAAAAGCCTTTATGGTTCGGATACTGTGAAACCAGCGAATTATAATTTAGCCTTCCAAAAATAATTTTATCGACAAAAGAGACTGCCTCAAGAATCTTTTCAAACTTCTGATCAATTATATTTGGCGTAGGATAAGGTTCTATGCTTACCCATGTCTTTACTCCTTTTTTATGCAAGCGGTAGAGGCTCTTGATTCTTTCTTTATAAGGTGCGGAGAAAGGCTCATACTGACTTCTGTAATCTTCATTAAGTGAAATCAGCGTAATCCCGAATTCATTTGAAGGGCTTAGTTTTGCCAGTTCATCAGGCAAGATTCCTTTTGTAATAGCAGTGCATTTTATGTCAGTATCGTTCAGCATTCTGATAAGTCTTACGCTTAAATCTGCTATCTCCTGATAGCCGTACATGAACGGGTCAGTGCTGAAGCACAGATGCACAAATTTAATTTTGTCCCTGTACTTTGGTATTTCCTTCTTCAGCAATTCAGCGGCGTTTGAAACTATCTTAGGCTTAATCCATTCTTCATAGCTCTTAACCCTGCCGAATCTCTTTGCCATAAGCATTGCATAGCATGGATACATACACCCATGCGAGCAGCCCTCAACATGGTTAATGGTGTAATCGCCGTATTCAACGGCTGTTTTGTAGAGCAGAGATTTTCTCTCGATATTGTGGGGAACCATTATTTCAATACCATTACACAAATTCAATATCGGCTATCCGCATGAAGTGCTTCTTGTTCAGAGTTGCCAGCGGAAGATTGTACGCCAGAGAGGCAGCAGCGATAAAAATATCCGGAATCTCAATGAGCTGGTTTTTAGATTTAAGATCGCTGTAAATATCTCTTGCCTTCAGCGCACATTTTGAGTCAAACGGCAAGGCATCAATATTTTTCAACAGGTTTCTGCCAAACTCCAATTCTCTGTTTTTAAACCCTACCAGCCACTCAAATTCGGTTATAACAGAAATGGCGATCTTGAAATCTCTTGATAATTCAACAAATAGCGTTGCTTGCTTTTTCTGTTTTCTGAAGTATTCTATGAGGACTGAAGTATCAATTAGAATTCTTTGATTTTCCATCTCTTCGTATCCTCTCTGACTGTCAAGAACTGTTTTATCTCCTCATCTGTTAAGGTCGGTCCTTCCATAAGCAGACTCTCCAGATTTCCCTTTTTTACCGCTTCTTCGGCGTAGGGAAGAACGATAACCTCTACCTTTTGATCTCTAAAGTCTTCAGGCAAGTCAATAGTAATTTTTTTGCCTTTTACATTCTTTACCTCTCTTATCGCCTGCATACGAACCTCCTTTCCCTCTGTCCTAAAATTATAACATTCAACATGCTAAACTTCCTCCACAACCACACTCTCAAATCCAAACACATCAACAGCCTTTATACAGATTTTGCGTTTACCTTTAACTTTTGGTGACAGGATGGCGACTTCTTTCACAACTCTGAAGGGGTCTGCGTCATTGTCAACATTGCTTCTGTAATCCTGCCATTTACTGCGGAAGGTTTCGCCGTCATAATCAGGGTCCACGCTCCAGTATTCGATAAGCGCAAGCGGATCATGCGCGATAATGTCTTGCAACTTATCCTTGTTTGCGTCATCAAGAGGCAGGGAGTCAGGGGAAAGCAGAATATAATTGTCCAGTTCGATAGTTATTTCGTCAATGTCGGATGAATAGTTTTTAACAACAGGCTTTTTAATAGAGAGATACTGAAGCGATGAGAAGCGTATCTTGCCGCTTTTCAGCAGGCTTTCATAGCTGGATTTTGTCTTGAGCTTGTCGAGAAGATCAGGAGGTATGACCAGAACTTCCAGTTTATCATCATTGAAATTCTTGATGAGCGTTGCAATATCAAAGACAAAATTCCAGCCGAGAACAACAACCCTATCCCATCCGCCAAGAAAAGACTCCCTCAATTCCTGCGCCTTCTTCAGTGTGGCATAGCCGGTCAGTTTTGAAGGGGAATCAACCATGACGAGTGTACCGCCACAGACCCCCTCACCCTTGCCCTCTCCCTCCAGGGGCGAGGGTACTTCAGGGGAGACTCCCTCTTTGTTCCCCTCCCTTGAGGGGAGGGGATTAAGGGGAGGGTGAGATGAACGATTATGCCTTATATACCCTAAATTGCGGTTAGGATTCTGCCCATCAGGGAAGGGCAATGCGCCATAGAGGTTGAGGACGACCTGCGACAGATCACCAATGCGCCTGAACAGACGGCTTGAGGTAAAGGCTTCCTTCTGATAATCGCCGATAGATTGATAGAGGAACGGCTTTGCCTCCTGATCTATAAGACGCTGCCTCGTAATCATGATGGCAGGCCTGTTGTGCCATTCCTGCTCAGTGATCTCTTTCATCTGCCCGCGATAAAGCCCGGACTTGTCCTTGGATGGCAGCACATACTCATTGGTCTGCAAGGTAAGCTTATTGGATTCGGACAATCTCTCCAGTATCCGCTCCACTTCTTTCTTGCCTTCGGCAACAATCTTCGGCAATTGTTCTATTAACGATTCAGGCATATTTTTTTATAACACTCCCGTTTGTTTTCATTACTAATATACACAGCATTTTAAAATCTACTAATTAAAAATGTCTTTCGGATTTGAACCTATATACTAAGGAGTTCATAAGTAAAGCCTCATAATTTGTCATTCCCGCAATCCCGTCCCGAAAGCGTTCGGGATTAATCGGGAATCCATTGTTTTCAATATGTTCTGATTCCCGGATCAAGCCCGAAGATGACAAATACAAACTTTACGGACAGACACTATATAACTGTCTGCTTATTAAGACACATTTTATACTAAAGTACTGTTTTTTTACAGCCTCAGGTTTTTGTATTTCCAAAGGGCTTGGCCGAGTGTTGCCGAAGCTCGCACTCCATGCAATGTCAAAGAACTATTCGTAAATGCCCTATGTTTTTCCCTATTGCAAAATCAGGATTTGCAAACCCTCCTGTTCTCTATCATCTTCTGCAGCTCATATACTGTGATATGGGTCCTCAGTATCGCATAATTTGCAGCCCTGTACCTGCCTATTAAGTTTTTAATCATATACAGGATGCCTGCCGCAAGCGCCAGCAAAAACAACAATCCAAAACCATCGAATGAAAATCCGTCGAACATTTCAACACCTCCATAATCTTTTATTAACATTATAAAGGGCGACCTACCCCAAGGCGTGTCCTATGTTTTTTGGAGAAAATGCTTAGCAGATTTTGGCGATTTTGGGGGCTGAGGATATATGCTGTTTTTTATTCAGGTGAGCAAAAGTCTTGTGCGTATCAGAGCAGTTTCACCGGCAAATGTTTCCTGTAATATTCAAAATCTCTATCGGTTGTAAAAACAATGAGATTTTCAATGGTTGCGACAGCACAGATCAGGAAATCTATTGTTGACCCCTGAATTCCCTTTTTTCGGCATATATTGCTGAATTCAGCAGCCTTGATGAAGTGTTTGCTTTCAAGGGGGATGTCTTCAAACGCAGAAAATATATCTTTTAATCTGTTGAATTGTAAGATGTCGGATACTCCGGAGAGGAGTTCCTGCCGGATAGTACCGATCGTAACTACCGCGCCATCTTTTATAAGTTTTGTAACTTCAGACCTCCTGACCCCGGCATAATGTAACTGAAAGCACTCTAAGGGATAACTCATTAAGTTTGCTGTAAAAAGTGGGTTGAAAAGAGCAAAAGCAAGCTTCTGCTTTGCCTTGTGCACGGATTTTGGTATGATAC
>CAMTXX010000097.1:0-17714 GCA_947085825.1 uncultured Nitrospira sp.
ACTCGGACTATCATCCGCTGAAATGGCACGTCATCTGGGAGTGGCGGCGTCCAGTATCTCGCGCTTGATCGAGAGGATGGAGGGTAAGTGATGATCAGACAAATTGCTCGTTGGGTATCAACGTCCCCTATAGTTCTCCCTGAAATGGCACGTCATCTGGGAGTGGCGGCGTCCAGTATCTCGCGCTTGATCGAGAGGATGGAGGGTAAGTGATGATCAGACAAATTGCTCGTTGGGTATCAACGTCCCCTATAGTTCTCCCCGTGGAGACAATAAAGCGATGACAGGCAATAGCTTGTACGGAGAAGGAACTCCTGAAATATTAAGTAAAAAAACCGCTTTCGGCGGCGGGCTCTTGACGGCCGTTGCCGGGCTGGCCGGAAAGTATACGCGTTTGTCATATTACACAGGAAGTCCGAAAAGACTGGCTGCGGGGCTGATGGCGCTGCTTTTTCTCATATCAGTTATCAGCGTATTTGCCCTTGTCGTATTCCACGAAATTTTCAATTTTACGAGCAGCAACAGCGCCATCTATGTCCTGAAAAAAGATGGCGCTATAGAGCTTCGGCGGGACCTGCTCGTTGAAGAAAGCGAGCATCTGCTGTTTATGATCAACGTGAACTGCATATTTGATTATTACATGCGCGCCCTGGCCGTGGTCAGGAACAGGCCGACATTGGAGCTGACCTGGGACGAAGACGAAGGTACCGGCGACATCAAGCAGTACCGGCCTGACGGGACCATGCTTACGCTGACCCTTTCGAGATTCCGGGAGGAGGGCCTTAAGGCGAAGGGCGTCTTCATCGGCGGAGACCTGCCTTATGGCGATGTCTCGCGTTCCCTTGTACGTAATACGAGCGGTTTTGCCTATTATGACGGCAAGAGATGGAACCATATCTGGTGCGCGTTGAATGAGGGCTTCAAGATTTACGGGACAGAGCGCACGATCATGCCGGCTATGTGGAAATACGAAGGAAGCCGGGTGCGGCGAAATACGCGGGACATGGTGATTATCGAGAGCATCCATGAGACTGACGAAGGCGGCGGCGTGCGCTTCAGGATGCTCCGGCGCGTCGTGTTCAGGGCGCAGGATGACTACTTTGTTTTGCTGACGAGGTTCATAAACATCAGCCCGTTTTTGTTGATATACGGCTATTCGGCAGGAGATGAGCCGTGGGTCGGGCATTACTACGGGATGTCAGGGGGAGATGTGGGCTGGGTCGAAGGCGGTCTTATTGAGACCGAGCAGTTCATATCCCCCACCGGGAACAGATACGCGGGGTTTTGGGATGTAGGCAATAAGGCGGCGGGTGAAGAACAGGTCTATTCCGGTTATGCCAATTTCGTGGAATGGATTACGCCGCTGCCGAACCAGGTGTTTTTTTCAAACACGCTGGAGCGCTGCTGTTCGGAGCAGACGCCGCTTTCGAGCATGGACAACAGGGTGATAAACATCATGTGGCTCGAACAGGCCTTGTCCCCCGGACAAAGCAGGGACTATATCCTTGCCTTCGGCAAGGCGACCTTTGACCATGCTTCACAGTCTCTTAAAAAGCCCGAGGTGGTCCTCGACGAATCTCTGAAAAAGGAGACCCTTACAGATTGACAGGGTCAAGGGTTTAATTCCCCATCACCCATTACCCTGCAGTGTTTATCTGCGGCCAAATGCTTTTTTAGGATGAAATAGAATTTGCCAAATAAGGAGATATTGTTTATTATAAATCTGATAAATGGCAGTTAAACCACAGCCAACAGCAGTGAATCCCGAAAGCTTTCGGGATTCAGGCAGCGCTTTAAGCGGAAACGCAGCCAACCGCAGGCGCTTCCAAGCGAGAAATTAAGCTATAACGAGTACGGAGGCGATACTTATGAATATGGAATTGGGCTTCTTTTGGCTTGCAGTCGTCTTTTATGGTTTGAGTTCATTCAGCTATATCTTCGGCCTGATTGCAGGGAAGGAAAAGCTTTTCTCTGCGGGTCTTGCGCTCGGGTCCGTCGGCCTTATCGGCAATACCGCTGCAGTGGCGCTGCGCTGGGTCGAGGGCGGAGTTCTGCCCTTTATTGATATATCCGAATCCATTGCATCCGGCGTTTTGGTCGCCATGATCATGTTTCTGGTTCTGCAGCTCTCCTCAAAGCGGATTAAGGCGCTTGGAGTTCTTGTCATGCCTGTGCTCTTCATCCTGCTCGGCTGGGCCGGCACTTTAATGAAGGAGATCAGCGGCCAGCTTCCTGCGCCTCTCCAGAGTTACTGGCTCTGGGTCCATATTATCGGAGCTTCCGTAGGCTTCGGTTCCGTGTTGGTTGCGGCAGGCGGGGGGTTTGTTTATCTGCTCAAGGAAAAATATCAGGGCGGATTATATGACAGGCTGCCGGAGCTGCCTGCGTTGGATAATCTCGGCTACCGGTTTGTGACCGGCGGCTTCATCATGCTGGGTCTGATGCTCATCTCAGGCGCCTTCTGGTCAAACCAGGTAAAGGGCAGCTACTGGAATTGGGACCCTGTGGAGGTCTGGTCGCTTATTGCCTGGCTTGTCTACGGCATATATCTTCATTTGCGCATTACGTTTGGCTGGCGCGGCAAGCGGCTTGCCTGGTACTCGCTGTTTGCGGTTGCCGTCATGATAGTCAGCTATTGGGGCATACCTTTTGTTACCGAGACATTTCATTCCGGGTTCAGGATAGAACATTGAAAACAGCAATCAGCCGTCAGCGATCAGCCGTCAGCAATTAACTGAATGCTGATGGCTGAATGCTCAATATGAAAATCTGTCTGATTAAACCGCCCATGCCGTTTGGCTGGACGCCTGTTGCTCCCCCTGTCCTTGAATACCTCGGGGCCCTGACAAAGCAGGCGATGCCGGAGGCGGAGCTGCACCTTATTGACGGGAGCGCTACCCCGGTTATTCCTGAAAATCTCGACTTCGACCTTGTCGGCATCAGTTGTCTCACGGCGACGGCAGTGCCAGGATACCGGATCGCGGACGGGTTTCGAAAGAAAGGCGTTCGCGTTGTCATCGGCGGATTGCATGCCTCAGCCCTTCCCCTTGAAGCAAAACAGCACGCTGACGCGGTAGTTGTCGGTGAGGCGGAGTCTGTGTGGCCCGAGGTGCTGAGGGATGCCAAAAACAACAGTCTGAAACCGTTTTATTACGGCGAACAGCTCCCCCTTGATAATCTCCCGACCCCGCTCTACGGACATCTGAAGGGCAAGTATCGTTTCCGGGGCGTCTTCACCTCGCGGGGCTGTCCCTTTAACTGCTCCTTCTGTTCCGTGAAACAATTTTTCGGCGCAAAGATACGCCAAAGGCCGATTGCGGACGTGGTCAGGGATGTGGAGGCCATTCCCGACAAGATTTACATGAACGGGGATGAGAATGTCTGGGCAGGGAATGCGGAGCGGGTCATAGAACTCTTCACTGCCCTGAAAGACACGAAGAAGAAATGGCTCGGGTTTGGGAGCCTCGGCGCAGTGCAGTCTCCGGCAGGAGACAGACTGCTCAAGGCAGCGCGTGAGAGCGGCCTCATCACCCTCTGGGTAGGCTGGGAGGCGGTCAGCGACGAGGCGCTCAGGGTCTACCAGGCGCAGGCGAAGCTCGGGAAGGACCGTGAGGAAGCGATCAGGAAGATCAAGGACAACGGCATTGATGTCTCGCTCTTTGTCATGCTCGGCGGCAGGGCTGACACGATGGACGATTTTGAAAGGCTTATCGAAGTTGCAGACAGGCTCGGCGTCAGCATCCATCCGGCGCTCCTCGTCCCCTATCCCTCGACAAGACTCTATGAGGAATACGAACCGTACATCATGAAGGACAAGGGCTGGGAATACTATACCGGATCCTATGCGCTCTTTGAACACCCGCTGCCGGATATGACGCCTGAGGCAAGGGAACGGAAATTTTATGAGGTCTCGCTTGAATTGCTTAACCTCAAGAGGTTATTTAAACATCTGACGGAGATACCTCTCTCTGTTTTCCCCTCATCACATATGATATCGCTTATGTCCCAGCTTCCTGTCAGGCACGGTATGAAAAAGGCCTATGAAGAATGGAAGGCTATGCATGACTGACCGCAAAGGCAAGGATTGGGTTCAAACTTTTGGAACTGTTCTTATCGGCGTGGGTGTCAGCATGTGGATCATATACGCGGTCGGTCGCTACTTTCTGGGCTGGAACATCACTGACCGTGAGTTCCTGCCGTATCATCTTGCGACGATCCTCCCCGGTATGATCTTGCGGTACCATCGTTTTTTCTTCGAATATCTCCCTCAACGGTTTTCCCGTGGCAAGTTTACTAAGGTGACCATAAGTAAATCCCCCTCACCCTCGCCCTCTCCCGCCAGGGGAGAGGGTTACACTGTTTCCCCTCCCTTGAGGGGAGGGGATAAAGGGGAGGGTGATTTATGCGTCTTTACTAAGGACCGCGTTAGTAGGCCGCAGGCCCGGGACGACAGGGACCAGGTAACAGAAAATCGCTCGGCTTTTCTGAAGGCCCTGGTCGTGGTGAATAATTTTGTTCATGATCTTTCTACCGGTCTTTGGGTAAGCTCAATTGTTGTGATATATCTTCTCGATATGAAGACGCGGACTCCTGAGGGATTGCTTGTCTCCCCGGCGCTTCATGACGTGATGAGGACATTTTTCTGGCTTGGGATAGCGTCTATTGCCGTGATCCTTGCTACAGGAAGCGCCAGACTTCTCTATTACAGGACCGAAAGCGCCGGCGATGACAGGGAGATCAAGAAAAACCTCCTTATCGTAAAGCATGTCCTCTTCACCTTCGTCTTCATCGGCGGCACATACATAGCCTATATTTATGCTTTTTCATAATAGAGAGGCGTAAATGGCGAAACCGGATTCTGTTGCCTTAAAGCGCTATGACGAAGACGTAATTGAATTCGTTAAACAAGGGCTTGCTTCAGAAGATGAAAGACGTTTTAATGGTCTGGCGCTCCGGGCCTTTGAGCTTCAGTATCAATCTGATGAGGCGTACCGCGGATACTGCAGGAAAAAAAATATATCACCTGAGAGTATAACCGCATGGCACGAAATACCCGCTGTTGCTTCGTTTGCATTTAAGAAGGCGCTCGAGGCGGCGTTCCCTGCCCGGAAGGCGGAAGAGTTCTATTTTGCAAGCGGAGTTGCGGAGCTTCGGAGGAAGAGGGGGCCTTTCTTCCCGGATAAGGATATGCGCGCGCTTTTGGCGCACGCCAACGGTCTTTTGGAAAAGGCCTATCTGTTTCCTGACATAGAGACGATAAAGATGCTCTTTATGGTCCCGACTCCGGTCATGGCGCCCGGGATGGTCATGGCAAGCGGCCTGGAAAGAATAAGGAGACGGTTCGGAACAGAGGACAGCCGGTTTTTAATCTCGTTCAGGGGACTTGATTTAAGAGCTCTGATATCTGCGCTCCGGCAGGCCGAAAAGACCCGCCAACCTCTGGCCCTGCTCGGCGCTACCTGGGGATTTGACTATTTTTTTGATTCCTGCAAAAGAGAAGGAATCCGGTTTAGCCTTCCCGAGGGAAGCAGAATTCTCGACAGCGGCGGGTACACAGGAAGATATACGAAGTGCTCACCTGAAGAGTTCTTCGGGAAATGCAGGGAGATTTTCGGCATAGGAGAAGATTCATGTATTAATGCCCTTTGGTTGTGCGAGAGCAGCACTGTTTACTTTGACAATGTCCTGAGTAATTCTCTCTCAGGCGTCAAGCGGGACAGATATAAGAAGACTCCCCCCTGGAGCAGGGCTATTGTTGTCAGTCCTTCGGACTTCAGAAGACTGCCAAAAGGTGAGGTCGGGCTGCTCAGGCATTATGACCTGACCAATCGCGCGATGGCTATAGCTGTGCAGACCGGCAATATGGGATATGAGACAGAGGACGGCTTCGAGGTCATGGGGAAATGGAATCAGGATATTAATAATCCCGATATAGAGCGGCTGCCCCGGCATCCCGGCGGACGTGTTGTTTCTTCTGTGATGGATAAATTCCTTGCCTGGAAATTTTCAAAGATCGGCAGGATTTATTCCTCAATGAAATGATAAAATAAAGAGTAACTACTCAGGTCTATAGGCTGTAGTCTTTTAGACTGTTAGCAACAACAAAACATGAGATATGAGACGTGCCGGGCCCAGCACATGCTCCGTCTTTTGCCTAACAGCCTACAGACTAAAGGGCTAAGCAACCTGACTAGTTACAAATATTAGTGCGATAAAGGATTTATAAAATGGACTATTCTCTTGAGTCGGATTTTGTAAGACAACTGGATAAAGACATCCTGGAATTTGTCCTGAGGGGTATGGAAAACAGGGACGAGGAACGCTTCAACGAACTGGCCCTCAGGGAATTCGAGCTGCAATATAACACCGTCGGGCCTTACAGGGAATACTGCATGAAAAAGGGCGCTGCGCCGAAGACGGTGAAGCAGTGGCAGCAGATACCCGCTGTGCCGTCGGCAGCCTTCAAGAAATTCATCATGGCATCCTTTCCCATAGAAAAGGCTGAACACGCCTATTTTACGAGCGGCACGACAGACCACACACTGAAGGGCTCGATCCTTAGGGACAAGGGGGCGGTTGACCTCATCAATGCAGCCAACGGCCTGCTGACAAGAAAATATGTTTTTCCTGAGGTTCAGCGGATGAAGATACTTTTGATGGTCCCCTCACCCAAGATGGCCCCCGGCATAGGGATCGCAGTAGGGCTTGACCGGGTGCGAAAGGAATTCGGCACGCCCGAAAGCGCATACCTTATTTCAATGCTGGGGCTGAATGTGGAACTGCTCCTGAAATCCCTGATTGATTCTGAACGGACCGGCGAACCTATTGCGATCATCGGTTCAACGGTCGGGTTTGTCTATTTTCTGAAGGCCTGTGAAAAAGAAGGACTCAGCTTTCGGCTTCCGCCCGGCTCCAGGGTCTGCGATGGCGGAGGATACCTCGGCCAATTTGGAGAATGCACAAGGGATGAGCTTTATGAGAAGTGCAGGCAGATTCTCGGGGTTGAGGAGCATTATTGCATAAACGTGCTCGGCATGGGAGAGGTCAGCACGAATTTCTTCGACAATGTTCTGGATGATCATTTCAGGGGAAAGAGTGGTGAGCGATACAAGGTGGTCCCCCCATGGACCCGGACAGGGGTGGTGGACATTGATACGTTTGAAAGGCTGCCCAAAGGACAGACAGGGCTTCTGCAGCACTATGATCTGGTAAACAGGAGCATGGTTGTTGCTGTCCAGACCGACAACCTCGGTTTTGAAGTGGACAACGGATTTGAGATTGTCGGCAGATGGAAGAAACAGCAGGGGAAAATGGATGCGGAAGAGATAAAAGGCGGCCATGGCGGGCGGTTCTTCACCCAGATGGTACAATTTTTGCTTAAAAGAAATCTGAGAAAGATCGGCGCTGTCTATAAAAAAATTACACGAGGGATGTGAGCCTTCTGAAGACCGGCGAGACTGAAAAAATAACGGATGAGTTAATCGGAGAGGCCGACAAGGTCTGCGCGTGTTCCGCAATCGTCGGCGACATCATCAAGGCCGCGAACGAGGCAGATAAGAAAAAGGCCTCATTAAAGGAGATACTGGATTCGATCAGAGGGTAAGAGGTAATAGGTGAGGGGTAATAGGTGAGGGGTAAGAGGTTATGGGTCATGGGTTCTTACCTATAACCTATAACCTATAACCTATAACCTATAACCTATAACCTATAACCTATAACCTATAACCTATAACCTATATGGTAATGGTTTAAAAATCCCTGAGGGAAGATTGATACATTCGTAAAAAGGCCTTTTTCAGGCCGTCATTCGCTTAAGGCGCCTACTGTTGGCCCGAAGTCCTTAATCGGGAATCCAGTTTTTTCAAGTAGTTGTAACGACTCTGGATACCCGCCTTTGCGGGTATGACGACTTTTTACGAGTTCGTCAAAATTGGTGCAAAAATTGCAAATGTCTATGGTATTATTTATAAACAATGAAAAAAATTAAGAAAATAATGCTTATTACCCCGCCGTACCACTGCGGTGTTGTAGAGTCAGCCGGTGTTTGGCTGAATGTTGGGTTTGTCTATATCGCGGGAAGCCTCAGGGCTGCGGGATATGACCCAATTTATTATGACGCCATGAGCCATTGGCATAGCTATGAAGAAATAGGAAAGCGGATCGAAGATGAAAAACCCGAGGTGGTGGCGACTACTGCTTTTACTGCTGAGATCGTTGACGCACTGAAGGCGCTGAAACTCGCAAAAGAAATCAATCCCGGGATCATTACGGTCATAGGCAATGTCCATCCTACCTTTTGTTATGAGGAGATGCTGAAGGACGCTTCCACGCCTGTGGACTACATTGTGCGCGGCGAAGGAGAGGAGACGATGGTGGATTTGATGAATGTCCTCTCCTCAGGCGGTGATCTGTCAAAGGTGAGAGGGATAGCGTACAGAGACAACGGTACGGTAGTTGTGACCCCGACACGGGGATTCATAAAGGACCTGGATGCGCTTCCTCTTGCATGGGATTTAGTTGACTGGCCGATCTACACCTACCGCACGATGGAAAATTCCACTCTGGCGGTCGTCAGTTCCTCACGGGGGTGCAGCCAGCAGTGCAGTTTTTGTTCCCAGCAGTTATTTTGGGAGAGGAAATGGCGGGGCAGGAGCGCGGAGAATTTCGTGGGTGAACTTGAATTTCTCAGAGACGCCTACGGCGTGAACGTTGTGATGATCTCCGACGAGACGCCGACGCTCGACAGGAAGAGATGGGAGAAGATACTGGACCTTCTGATAGAGCGAAACGTGGGTACGAAGATTTTGATGGAAACGCGTGTGGACGATATCCTCCGTGATGAGGATATCATGTGGAAGTACAAGAAGGCGTTGATAGACCACATCTATGTCGGCGTGGAGGCTACAACCCAGGAGACGCTCGATATTTTCAAAAAAGATATCAAGGTGGAGCACTCCAAGCGGGCGCTTGACCTGATCAACGAATACAATATCGTCACGGAGACTTCCTTTGTGCTCGGCATGCCTGAGGACACAACGGAAAAGATCAGACATACCGTGGAACTGGCGAAATTCTATAACCCTGACCTTGCTTTCTTTCTCGCGATAGCGCCCTGGCCATATTCGGAGATCTATCCCCTGCTGAAGCCCTATGTCGAGGTCTTCGACTACAGCAAGTACAATCTCGTGGAGCCTGTGGTGAAGCCTAAGGAGATGACGATTGACGAGGTGAGGAAGGAACTTGGCCGCGCCTCGAAGGTCTTTTATATGGACAAGCTGAAAAACCTTGATAAGATGACTCCTGAGAAGCGGGAGTTCATGATAAAGGTCACAAAGATCATCTCCACCAGTTCGTACCTTGCGGAGCATATGCAGGGAGAGATGCCCGAGGAGATAAAGAAATTTTTCGACCGTCTTGAAGTCGGAAAAGAGTAATTGCTTCAGTCTGAATAGAGTCTGTTTATAAACTACGTAATTCACAAAAAAGGCTGTCATTCCCGCAATCCCGTCCCGAAAGCTTTCGGGACAGAACATATTGAAAACACTGGATTCCCGCCTTCGCGAGAATGACGGCCAAAAACAAAAATGGCAGTTTATAAACAGACTCTAAATACTCGTGTAGTTGCCGGTAATGTTCGCACTTATTTTCAGCTAATAAAAAATCCTTATGAGACTATATGCAAATCTTTGGATAACCTGTTATTTTTAAATAAAATTCTTCTTGACAACGAATTTCTGCCTGTGCTAACTTACCTAAGTTTTTCAGAGAAATCCAAACTTTGAGGGAACAAGATGCTAGACATTGACAAGTTTTGGTTTTTGGTTATGATTGCCAATTTTCTTGGTCTTCTGTATATCCTGAACATTATCCTTTTCAGACCCCTGCTTAAAGTATTTGATGAAAGAGAAAGCCTGATAAAGGGCGGGCTGGAGGCTGCAAAAGAGATGAACAGCAGAAAGGAAGAAGGCCTCGAGCGCATGAACAGGGAAATATCCGAGGCCAGAAGCAAGGCAAAAGAGGCTTTTGAGGGGTTCAGAAATGAAGGCCTGGAAGTCCAGAAGAATCTCCTTTCTGAGGCTGAAGCAGTTGCAGCCGGGATGCTTCAGAGTGCAAGGGAAGAATTAAGAATCGAGGGAGAGAAGGCCAGGAAGTCCCTCAAGGCTGACATAGATAAATTCTCTGATGAGATTGTCAGGAAGCTGGTAAGCGTATGATGAAAAAGGGTCAGGGGTTAGGGGTTAGGGGTCAGGGGTCAGGGGTCAGGGGTCAGGGGTTCAAATCTTTATTTTTAAGCTATTCACTATTCACTATTCACTGTTTACTGTTATTTGCTTCTGTTGCTTTTGCAGGCGGCGGAGGCGGGGGAGAGCCTGCAACACCTGCTTCAATATTCAAGGCCTATTTGTGGCCTGTCATTAACTTCCTGATTCTTGTCGCGATCATGATTTTTGTGATCAGGAAGCTGGATGTCAAGGGGTTTTTCAAAAAGAGGACGGAACTGATTGAGCAGTCTATCCGTGAATCACGTGAGGCAAAAGAGCTTGCGCAGAAGGCGCTTGCGGCAGTTGAAGAAAGGCTTAAGGTAAAGGATTCGGAGATCGAACATATCATCGCTTCAGCCGGGCAGTCCGGCGAAAAAGAAAAGACGCGCCTGATCGAAGAGGGGGAGAGGTTAAAGGCAAGGATCCTCGAACAGGCGAAGACTAATATAGATTACGAGGTCAAGAAGGCTAAGGAAGCAATAAAAGAAGAGGCCGTAGAGCTGGCTATGGAACTCGCAGAGAAAAAACTGAAAGAAAAACTGTCAAAAGATGAACAGTTGAAATTGCTTGAAGAATCTTTAGTAAAGATCGAGGGTAAAAATTGAAACCGGTAAAAGAAGTCAAAAAGTACGCAAAGACTTTCATCGGCATTGTGGGTATTGAAGAGGCGCCCAGGGCCTTAGCTGAGCTTGTTCTGATTGAAAACCTTATGGCAAAGAGCAAAGAATTCAGAAGTCTTCTGGTGAATCCGGGGTTCTCTTCAGCAGAGAGGGAGAGCGGCCTTAAACAGGTGGCTGACCGTTTGAGCCTGTCGGACAAGGTGGTCAGGTTTATCAGCCATCTTACGCAGATCAATGTGATTTCTGTGCTTGCCGAGGTCATAAAGGCGGCAACCTTGATCTATATGGAAAAGAAGAAAAGGGTGAAGGCTGTTGTGCTGACCCCTGTTGAGATTAGCGCAAAGCATGAAGAAAGGCTTAAGGGTTCGCTGAAGAAGCGCCTGGAAAAGGATGTTGATATAGAGTTTGTCCTGGACCCTTCGCTCCTTGGCGGTATTTTGGTCAAGGTGGGAAGCTCCATGTACGACAGCAGTGTTAAAGGGCAGCTCAGACTATTAAAAGATGAACTTATAAAGGGGTGATTCAATGGAGATTAAGGTAGACGAAATCAGTGAGCTTTTAAGGAAACAGATAGCGGATTTCGAAAAGAAGGTTGATGTCAGCGAGGTCGGTTCTGTTATATCTGTCGGTGATGGTATCGCAAGGATCTACGGCCTTGACAAGTGTATGGCTTCAGAGCTTCTTGAGTTCCCGGGCGGTGTTATGGGCATGGCGCTCAACCTTGAGGAAGATTCCGTCGGCGCGGTCCTCTTTGGTGAGGACTCTTTTATCCATGAAGGCGACATCGTAAAGCGCACCGGCAGGATCATGTCTGTTCCTGTGGGCAATGAACTGCGCGGACGTGTAGTTAACGCCATTGGACAGCCTATTGACGGCAAAGGGCCGATCAATACAAAGGAGATGCGCATTGTTGACGTTGTTGCTCCAGGTATTATCGAAAGAAAATCCGTGCACGAGCCTCTCCAGACCGGACTGAAGGCCATAGACGCCATGATCCCGATTGGCAGAGGCCAGAGAGAACTTATCATCGGCGACCGCCAGACAGGAAAGACAGCGGTGGCCATCGACGCAATCATCAATCAAAAAGGCGGCGATGTTACCTGCATCTACGTTGCTATCGGACAGAAGCGGTCAAACGTTGCCAATATAATGAAGATACTTGAAGAAAACGGCGCCATGGAGCATACCATCATTGTTTCAGCAACTGCCAGCGAACCTGCACCGCTCCAGTATATAGCTCCTTACACCGGCTGCACTATGGGTGAGTTCTTCAGAGACAGCGGCAAGCATGCCTTGATAGTATATGATGACCTGAGCAAACAGGCAACAGCCTACAGGCAGCTTTCCCTGCTCCTCAGGCGTCCGCCAGGCCGTGAGGCCTTCCCCGGAGACGTTTTCTATCTCCATTCAAGACTGCTTGAAAGGTCTGCAAAACTCTCTGATGAGCTTGGGGCCGGTTCCTTGACCGCTCTTCCAATCATCGAGACACAGGCCGGTGACGTTTCCGGTTATATCCCGACGAACGTTATCTCGATTACAGACGGTCAGATATATCTTGAACCAGAGCTCTTTTATGCGGGCGTCAGGCCTGCTGTCAACGTTGGTCTTTCGGTCAGCCGGGTCGGTGGCGCTGCACAGACAAAGGCGATGAAACAGGTTGCAGGAACCCTCAGGCTTGATCTTGCACAGTTCCGGGAACTGGCTGCATTTGCGCAGTTCGGCAGCGACCTTGACAAGTCAACACTGGCGCAGATCGAAAGAGGAAAGAGGATGGTCGAGCTCCTTAAGCAGGACCAGTATGTGCCGATGTCTATGGTCGAGCAGGTTTCGGTTCTTTTTGCTGCTACCCAGGGTTTTCTTGACGATATTCCGGTTGAATCAGTGAAAAAGTTTGAGGAAGAGTTCCTCCGCTTCATGAAAGACAGCAAGGCAGACGTTATGAAGGAACTGGGAGAGAAGAAGGCTTTTGATGACGAACTCAAGCCAAAGATGATGGCGGCTCTTGAGCAATTCAAAAAGGTCTTTCAGGCATAAAATCCGTGACGCGTCACTGAATTAGGAGAGATATGGCGACATTAAGAGATATAAAGAGAAGAATAAAGGCTGTACAGAGCACCAGCAAGATCACCAAGGCTATGAAGATGGTGTCGGCTGCGAAGTTCAGAAAGGCCCAGCAGAGGATGTTTGAACTCAGGCCCTATGCTGAACGGATGGGCAATATTCTCTCAAGTCTTGCAGGCGGCGCAGAAGGAGAAATCCATCCTCTTCTTGCGGCAAGGCCGCGGAAAAACATAGCAGTCCTGGTTATTACCAGCGACCGCGGACTCTGCGGAGCCTTTAATACTAACATTCTGAAGGCCGGCGTTAAATATATTGCGGAGCTACAGAAGGAAGGTTTTGAAGTTGCGATCAGTTGCGTAGGGAAGAAGGCCAGGGATTATTTCAAGCGGAGAAATGTTGAGTTGAAAAAAGCCTGGACAGGGATCTCCGGAAAGATTTCCTATGCAAATGCCCAGGAGATCGCCAATGAGATCATAGAAAAGTATACCGATGAATCAGTAGATGAGGTCATTCTTATCTATAATGAGTTCAAATCGGCAATTGCGCAGAAGGTGGTCATTGCAAAACTTCTTCCTCTGGCCCCGATTGAGGCTTCTGAAGATACCCTTCCTGTTTATAATTTTATCTACGAGCCTACGAAGCAGGAGATATTCAGCAGGCTGGTTCCAAAGAACGTTGAAATACAGATATTCAGGGCGCTCATTGAGTCACAGGCCTCCGAGGAGGCTGCAAGAATGGCTGCGATGGAAAACGCAACCAAGAGCGCAAACGATATGATATCAAGCCTGACGCTTCAGTACAACAAGGCAAGGCAGGCTACAATCACCAAGGAACTCATGGACATTGTCGGCGGTGTCGAGGCCCTTAAAGGATAAAAAGGAGAAGGAAAAAATGAAAATATATTCGGGGGTTAACCAATGAGCAATACAGGAAAGATCTCTCAGGTTATCGGTGCGGTTGTGGACGTTGAGTTTGAAGAGAAAATGCCGGACATCCTTAATGCCTTAAAAATTGAACAGAAAGGCGATCCGGCAAAGGGCACGCTTGATTTTGACATCACGCTTGAGGTCGCTTTGCATCTCGGCGACGGCAAGGTCAGGACTGTTGCCATGCAGGCAACTGATGGCCTTGTCAGGGGAATGGCGGCTGTTGATACCGGACAGCCGATAACAGTCCCTGTCGGCACCGGAGCGCTCGGAAGGATCCTGAACGTTGTCGGCGATCCTATCGACAAACTCGGGCCTGTTAAATCCGACAAAAGACTTCCTATCCACAGACTTGCCCCTGACTTTGCCTCACAGGAACCGGTTACTCAGGTGTTTGAGACAGGGGTTAAGGTCTTTGACCTTCTCGTTCCTTTTGTCCGCGGCGGCAAGATGGGCATGTTCGGCGGCGCAGGTGTCGGCAAGACTGTTGTTATTATGGAGATGATCCATAACATCGCCATGAAGCACGGCGGCGTCTCGGTCTTTGCAGGAGTTGGTGAGAGAACGAGAGAGGGAAATGACCTCTACGGTGAAATGAAGCACTCCGGCGTTCTCCCTAAGGTTGCGCTCATATACGGCCAGATGAACGAGCCGCCCGGAGCAAGGGCAAGAGTCGCGCTCACAGCTCTGACTTCCGCTGAATACTTCAGGGATGAAGGACAGGACGTTCTTATCTTTATCGACAACATATTCAGGTATACGCTTGCTGGAGCTGAACTTTCCGCACTGCTTGGCAGAATGCCTTCCTCTGTTGGATATCAGCCTACTCTCGGCACTGACATGGGTATCCTTCAGGAGAGAATCACGACAACTAAAAAAGGCGCTATCACATCCATGCAGGCGATCTACGTTCCTGCTGACGACCTTACCGACCCTGCGGTTGCGACCGCATTTACGCATCTTGACGGCACGGTTGTTCTATCCAGACAGATTTCCGAACTCGGGATTTATCCTGCGGTTGACCCGCTTGATTCAACATCCAGAATCCTTGATCCAAAGGTCATCGGCGAAGAACATTATGCAGTTGCAAGAAGTGTTCAGAAGGTTCTCCAAAGATATAAGGAACTCCAGGACATTATCGCCATCCTTGGCATGGAAGAGCTTTCAGAAGACGACAAGGTGACGGTTTCCCGGGCAAGAAAGATCCAGAGGTTCCTCAGCCAGCCTTTCCATGTTGCAGAAGTCTTCACCGGCAGGCCGGGCAAATATGTCAAGGTTGAAGAAACCATAAAGAGCTTCAAGGCGCTGGTCAACGGCGAATACGATGATGTGCCTGAACAGGCCTTCTATATGACCGGCAGCATCGAAGAGGTCGAGGAGAACGCTAAGAAACTCGGCTGGTCGAGGTAAGAACAATGGCAGAAGGAAAACTTCTTCTTGAAATAGTAACGCCTCAGGGACTTGTTTTCAGTGAAGAGGTGGATGAGGTGACCGCAAGCGGGAGCGAGGGAGAGTTCGGAATTCTTCCCGGGCATGTGCCCTTTGTGACTACACTGAAGGTCGGCATTCTCTCCAGTAAGTCAGGCAGCACAGTGAAACACTTTTTTGTGAACTGGGGATATGCTGAGGCCGGAGCAGATAAAGTGCTCATTCTTGCCGACAGCGCTGAGATCTCCGAAGAGATTGATCTTGACAGGGCAAAGGCAGCGATGATCAGGGCTGAAGAAAGACTCAAGAAGGCGGCGGATATAGACTTTCTCCGGGCAGAGGCAGCGCTTGAAAGGGCTGTAATCAGGATTCAGCTTACAGAGTTAAGAAAAATAAAATAGAAAATCGTATTCAATCGTAACCATTCAGTTACGGGTTGTTAATAGTTTATCTGAAGCCAGAAGTAGGCGCTTTAAGCGAAGGATTCCCGACCTCCCGAATCCCGAAAGCTTTCGGGACGGGATTGCGGGAATGACGGAAAAAGGTTATGTCCCGTGATTTGTCATTCCCCGAAAGCTTTCGGGGAATCTTTCTTGTTTTACACTCATAACTGAATGGTTACATTTAATCGAAATACACTAAGGCGCTATTCTGAAAACTACAGGCTGGCGCTTTTTTAGTTTTTAACCCAAATAATGACGGCTTCGCAAAAAGTCCTTTTTCAGGCTGTCATTCGCTTAAGGCGCCTACTGTTGGCCCGAAGTCCTTAATCGGGAATCCAGTCTTTTCAAGTAGTTGTAACGACTCTGGATACCCGCCGCTTAAAGCGGGTACTGTTCCTGCTTAAGGCACCTACTTCTGGCTTCGCGGGTATGACGACTTTTTACGAATGTATCAAATAATGCAGTTAAATCTTTTCTCAGTGTTCCCTGTGGTTAATTTTTGACAATACGTCAGAGAGGAATAAGAGGACCAAAATGAGACACAAACGTTTAAGAGATTTAAGAAAAATATCACAAACGCAGGGCAGCGAAAAATCCGTAGAAGATATTGTCAGAGAGTTGAAGCAGATTGGCAAGCCGGCGAGTAATTACAGGGAACAGTCCCTTAAAGTACATGGGCTCATCTGTGCCAAATGCGGCAGGGAGGTTGAAGCTAAGGACCGCCACCTTTTGACCGTTCACCATAAGGACGGCAACCCGAGGAACAATCCCCCTGATGGTTCCAACTGGGAGAATCTCTGCGTCTATTGCCACGAAGACGAGCATAGCAGAGGGCTGCTGGGTGACTATTTCGGCAATAAAGCTTAGGGCATTTTGATTGTTTATACACATCAGTTGAGCCTTCCCTTTGGACAGGACGAACATTCCCTGAAGTGCCGGCTCCGGCAACTGACAGGCAGCCATCTCTGTCTCATCATTACCGATAATACCACGCGTATGCTTTCAGTCCGGAAAAAGGGTGAAAGCATAACCGTCCGCCTTCACAGAATGTTTCTCTGTGCAGAGGCTGAGATATGTTGTGAAATAGCTCAATTGATCAAAAAAGGTCGTTGTAACAGGCAGGTTTTAAACGCTTTTATCAAAGCAAATAATCATCTTTTAAGGAAAAAAGCTCCTGTTGTTTCATCACCCCGCGTTACAGGACAATATTACTGCCTTCAATCTATTTACGAAGCTCTTAACAGCGAATATTTCGACAAAACGGTCTCTGCTTCCATAACCTGGGGAAGAAGCAATTCACGGCAGAGGGTGAAGATGAGAACTCTCGGCAGTTATAATGCAGATACCAATACGATCAGAATAAACCCTGTTCTGGACAAAAAAACAGTCCCTGAGTATTTTCTTCAGTTTGTTGTCTATCATGAGATGCTCCATGCTTATCTGGGCGTTAAAACCGGCAATGGCCGACGGTCAATTCACTCAAAAGAATTCCGGCTGCATGAAAAGAAGTTCAGGCATTACTTGAAGGCGATGGAGTGGCAGAGAATGCGGTTTAAAGTGAGATGCTGATTTGTTGTCCGTATTTCAGGGTGTTTTCCTGTTGTTAGATTTTGGATTAAGCCGGCCTAAGTTTTATCATTAAAGCAACCCATTCACAATAAACGACTCTGGATACCCGCTGCTTAAGGCACCTACTTCCGGCTTCGCGGGTATGACGACTTTTTACGATGTTGTCAAAAAAGGAAAATATCATACAGCATTTAACCCGAAAACTGCAATTAACCACAGAGAACACAGAGGCAATATATTGATAATAAAAGAAAATTGGCAGTTTTTATGATTTTCTCTGTGCACTCTTTTATGCAAGGGCAGATTTGTTTATTTTCAAAATATAGAGAGTGAAAACACAGAGAATTGCTTGAAATTAAAAGTCTTTTAAAAGTTTAAAATACCTCTGTGAACTCTGTGGTTTTA
>CAMTXX010000098.1:0-31566 GCA_947085825.1 uncultured Nitrospira sp.
AAGTTGTTCATGGCCCCTAAAGATATTCTGCCCGGAGTTGCCGCGTGCCATCACGTGATATACAGCGCCTATATAATGCAGTCTTGATTTCCGTGCCATACAGCAGTGCCTATATCACAAAACCATTCCAAATACCACAATGCCAGGCCTGACCCCGCCATTGATGATTCTCATGGGATTCAGAAACGCACCTTATTGCCGCATGACCGCGGTGAAAGCCCCACAGGTCAAGGTCAATATCTGCTCTGCTCATTCGCAAGTATCCACTTCGGGGAATTCTCCGCTGGGGTGATGTGGACGTATAACAATTGAACTCAGCGGCGCGGTTTTTTGGCGGCCGCTGGAGTGATTTGTTGGGCATTATATTTTGCAGTATCTTCAAATAGCCGCATATGCCTATCAGACGATCTATCGCCATAAAGCTCTTTAACTGATTCCTCAAATTCTTGAATTGCATTTTGGTGATTCTTTAAAAACCATTTCTTGTGACTGTCAAGATATTGTTCTCTTATAGATTGCTTGCGAAGGTCAAAGGGAACCCTTTCCATTCGCGGATCAACACTATCAAAGCCGTTGAATTCGGCCTGTAACCTTTGTTTTGTCATTTCCACATATCCTGGATTTATTTCTATTCCGATGCAATGCCGATTGAGTTGTTGACACACGCGCAGCGTCGTTCCACTACCAGAAAAAGGGTCTAAAACATAATCGCCAATGTTGCTAGAAGCCAAAACCATCCGCTCAATTAAGCCTTCAGGTTTTTGAGTTGGATGATTCTGGCGATTTCCATTGCAATAGTGAACATGGGAAAATTCCCAAACATCGCCTGGATTTGCACCTCTCATATTATTACGCTCTCGGTAATACTTCTGAGGAATACGGACATCATCAAGATTAAATGTAAAATCATGACTTTTTGTGAACATTAATATATCGTCATGTCTCGGAGAAAACCCTTTTGTTCTACCAATCCCCTGAGTATAGTGCCACACGAGCCAACTATTGAAAAATAGTTCCTGTTCTCTATCCAAAATATCATAGAGATAGGATATAAACCTAAACCCCATAAAAACATATATTGTTCCGGTTGATTTCAAGATTCTGGCACATTCCTTAGTCCATTGACGTGAAAATGATAAGTATTCATCAAAGCCTTTTATATCATGATTATTACCGTAGTCTTTACCAAGATTATATGGAGGGTCTGCAATTATCAGGTCGAATGATCCATCTTGAAAATCTGCCAATTTGTCAAGTGCATCGCCTAATATTATTTGTTGTTCAGTCATCTGTTTTTATCCATCCCCCTCTACGTGCCAACTCTAACCACTGATCAAAAGAACGTCGCGTAGAGTTCAAAAACTTGTTATCAAGAAGCTGACAGAATTCCCATGTAGTGCGCTTCTGAATTGAAACATAATGAATATCCTTGATCTGAATTTGTCCTGTGCCGAGTGCTGGATTGTAGCTTAGGTCTTTTGATGAAAGGTATTTCAGATCATAAGCATTATAGGCTACGACTTCCATAACGCCGTCCATTAATTCCGTCTCTTTGTTTTTCACGGAGTAGACACGATGCTTCAAAGACAGAATTATGAAAATATAATCTGGATCTTCCACATATGCCGTTCGTATCCGACTAAAGGAAGTAATATTCGGCGATTTTCCGCTTGATTCAATATCTTCAGCGGTAGCTTTCACATCTACTTCAGCGGTTACACCTGAATCAACCTTCCGCTGCTTACGAAACTGGAGTATGATGTCTGCCATGTAAAGGCGTTCCTGAGCTTCCACATTTATCAATTGATAGGTGTTGTCTCCGTCATTCAGTGCAGTATGAAAAGTCTCAAAAGCCCATGCCTCAACAAATGGGCCTGCAACCTTATTTATGTTTTCCATAGGTAAGCCAAGTTTCAGATTCGTATTTATGAAAATCTTATTTCGACCTTGCTCAATTGCGGCTTTCATTATGGACTCAATAGCATGGACGACGAAATCGGAGCATTCCTCATAATCGTCGCTTTGAGTTGGTATTTTGAATTCTAAGTCTTCGTATTTCATAGGTGCTCTATTATAACCTGATGCCCTCGGATTAGCACGGATTTTTTGTAATGACTTTCTTTATTTATGCATAACAAGTTATTAGTTAGTTTATTAGTCCGTTCTTAGTCAGTTACGACACAATAGCATAAAGTCTTGATTTCATCAACAGGCATTGACATATCTTCCTGGAACGGTTATGCTTATTCACGGACTAATATTCAATTTGTAAGATTAGTCCGAAATGCTAAATTATGAAACCCATACCAAGCGATATTTTGACCCGATTTGAGGCAGTCCTGAAAAAAAGGGCAGTACCTGTCGACCGTCATGTGGACTACAAAAAATGGCTTATGTATTATCTCGACTTTAAAAGCAAATACTCCCTGCCTGATTCCCGTTCCGAGCATGTACGTTTGTTTATCGAAAAATTGAAGAAGAAAAACCAGTCTTATGACCAGCAGAAACAGGCTTCTTATGCCCTTTCTCTTTATTACGAGAGTCGAAGAATATTAATGATGCACAGAACGCGAATATTACAGAGGGCATGACCGTGAGTGCCCCGGATAGTTTTTTAAAAGTGCCTTCCAATCCGTCTGTGCCTCCTTTTGTTTCTCCTCTTTCCGGCAAAAGCCGGTTTAATGACTGGCGCTGTCTGAAGAAGACTGATTCGCCTGAATGGGACAAACTCATCGGTAATTTGGCGGATGAGATTAAAACCCGCCACTATTCGAGGAAGACTCTCAAGGCATATGCCGACTGGTGCCGCCACTATCAGAACTATATAGGAAACAAGTCGCCTGAAGAATTATCTGAATCAGATGTAAAACAATATCTGACCTATTTGGCAGTAAAATGCAAAGTGGCTTCTTCAACACAGGATCAGGCGTTTAACTCGTTGTTGTTTCTTTACCGACACATTTTAAAGAAGGATTTTGGCGTGCACAAGGACATTCCCCGCGCCAAGAAATCAAAATATATACCTGTGATCCTTTCAAGCACAGCTTCGCCACCCATCTTCTTCAGGCCAATTACGATATCCGCACAATCCAGACGCTTCTGGGGCACAGCGACGTGAGAACGACGATGATCTATACCCACTGCGTGCCAAGCAAGACTATTAAAGAGACGAAAAGCCCGATGGATTTTTGATCTGCCGGAAAATTGACAGGCTACCGCTGGCTGCTGTCAAGGCTGCTGTCTGACAGCATAAATTCAAGGTCATGAGCTTTTAAGGTGAACATGCAATAAACCGGGAGGAAAATGTTGATCTTGTCCCCTCGAAGAGTTTAATCAAAACGCGGGGACATGTAAAGAAAAAAATGAATGTTGAGGTGCTCATCCATTTACATGGGATTTTGGCGCATACTTCTGCTTGGCGGGTATGACGAAATTACAGAACAGAGGCAATTGATGGACAGCTTTAACACAGGATGGAATATAAGTTTTTAATAATGTTTTTTAAGTTCTGTCAGAACCTGTTTCGCAATATTCTTCAGCGTCTCAAAAACACCGGGGCCGGTTACGGCAACAGCTTCGAAATAAGGGACATTTCTGGGATTCAGCAGTCTGTTCATGCTATCAATGGGAGCAGCATTAGGCAGATCTCTTTTGTTATATTGCACGGTGTATGGTAGTTTATCGAGGTCATATCCCTGTTCGGCAAGATTGATCTTTAAGTCATCGAGGCTTTCGATATTTGCCTCCATTCTTTCGATCTGACTATCTGCAACGAAAACAACTCCATCTACACCTTTTAAAATAAGCTTTCTGCTGGCGGCATAGAAGACCTGTCCTGGAACAGTATAGAGATGAAACCTGATCTTAAATCCCTTTATGTCGCCGAGCGCAAGAGGAAGGAAATCGAAAAATAGCGTCCGCTCTGTTTCGGTTGCAAGCGATATGAGCTTGCCCTTCTGGTCGGGGTTCGTCTTTTTGTAGACAATCTGAAGATTTGTAGTCTTTCCGCAAAGTCCCGGTCCATAATAAACTATCTTGCAATTTATCTCACGGGAAGAATAATTTATAAAAGACACTTGATAGGATACCTACCTGAAAAGATTGTCGATGTCTTCATCGCTGATTTCTGCAAAAGGTGACTCATCCGGTTTGCCCTCGGTTTTTTCGTGCTCTGCCTTGCTGGTAATTTCGTTGAATATGGATGCGAGCGTTTCAGAGGATTTCTTTACCCTCAGCCGGACAAGCCCCAGAGATGACCGCTTGTCGAATATGACGACAAGGATTACCCTCTGGCCGATAAGAGAAATATGGATATTGTCTTTTTCCCCTTCATGAAAAAGTATCGTGAATTCTTTTTCGCCCAGAAGCCGCGCTATCCCGCCGGTTGCAGCTATATTGCCTGCAGTCAGTGATGCAAGAGAGGTTGTGTCGATGTCGCGCGTATCACCTGCAGAGGCGATCAACTGTCCGTTTTTATCTACAAGAAAGACAACCATGGCGTTCGTCTGCTGATACAGTTTCTGGAGTTCCCCGTCGATTTTACGGAACTCATCTTCATACATGACAAGATTTGAGTTGCTCATAATTCCTTAAAAAATATCATAAGTGAGGACTCTTTAGCAACCGCATTCTGCATGTTTTTGTAAATTTTCTCCATTCCTTGTCAATTTCTTCCTGTATTTTTGAGCAATCACTTGTTCCAACCCATCCATAGGCACCTGTTTTTAACTGTATCAGTCATATTTTCTGCCTGAATTAAATTAATAAATAGATTTGACTAAAAACAATAGCTGTTTTATATTTATTGCAGTATGGCACAGAGCATGACAGGATTCGGCCGCGCTGAAAAAAACGGCTGCAGGGTCGAAATAAGGTCTTTAAACAGCAGATTTCTGGATATCCATATCAAAGCTCCGGCATTTCTTAATCAGTTTGATATACCGTTCAGGAATATGTTAAAAGAGCTGTTTGCCAGGGGAAAGTTTGACGTGACAATAGCAGTTTCAGAGAATGTATCGGCTGACTTTAAGGTGAATACTGATATCGCCGGAAGATTATATTCTTCGTTTAAAAAACTGCAGGATGATCTTTCCCTGTCCGGCGAGATAGATATTAATATGATGGCCGGTTTTCATCAGATGTATCTGGAGGCGGACAACACCTATGATGAAGATGCGTTATATGAGGTTTTTAAGCATGCCATGCATAGTCTGGCAGAGATGAGAAACAGGGAGGGTAATATCCTTGCAGGTGAACTCTTAAGTATGGTGGATGCCCTGGGCAGCATGAATGAGCGGATTAAAGATTTAAAAGGGAATGTTGTCAGTGAGATTACGGAAAAGCTCAGGGAAAGACTGAAGACGCTTCTTGCTGAAAAGGATTTTGACGACAACAGAATACTCCAGGAAGCTGCTCTCATGGCCATGAAGCTTGATATTTCGGAAGAGATCGCCAGGATAGACAGTCATGTAAAGCAATTCAGGGAAATACTCTTTGATAATGATATAATAGGACGAAAACTCGATTTTATAGTCCAGGAATTAAACAGGGAGATTAACACGGTAACATCGAAGTCCGGCGATTATGCTATTGCAGGTCTGACAGTTGAAATGAAGGCTATGATAGAAAAACTCAAAGAACAGGTCCAGAATATTCAGTGAAAAACAGATATGTACTGAGAATACAGTATTCAGTAGTCAGAGTGAAGAAATCCGGAGAAGCTTAGAGATATTCCGTTTTATTCTGGATTCTGACTTCTGAATTCTTGTTTTAAGAGGTAAAAATGAAGAAAAATGATGCCAGTCCAATTCTGGTGAGCATAGGCTTTGGAAATGTTGTGGCTTCGTCGAGGGTTGTTGCGATTGTGACTCCTGGTTCTGCCCCTATCAAGAGGATTCGGGAGGAGGCTAAAAAAACAGGAAAACTGGTTGACGCTACTCAGGGAAGACGTACGCGATCAATAATAATAACCGACAGTAATCATATTATTCTTTCTGCATTGCAGGCAGAAACGATTACGCAGAGATTTGTGGAAGGGAAGGGTCCTGTTGGAGAAGAAGAGTAAGAGCGTCTTATTTGTCGTTTCCGCTCCTTCAGGGGCCGGCAAGACAACGATGTGCAGGCGGATAATCAGAACTGTTGATAATATAAAACCTTCTGTATCTTTTACAACAAGACAGCCGAGGGCAGGAGAAATATCCGAGGTGGATTACTGTTTTGTCAGCGAAACGGAATTCAGGGCAATGATCGACAGGGGAGACTTTGTAGAATGGGCCCAGGTGCACGGCAACCTTTACGGGACGTCGAAACTAAAACTTGAAGAACTTATAAATGCTGGACATGACGTACTCCTTGACATCGATACCCAGGGCGCACGGCAGATCAGGAAATTCTTTGCCGATGCTGTTTTTATATTCATACTGCCGCCTTCCATGAAGGAGTTGAAGCGCAGACTTGAAGGACGTATGAGTAATTCCATTGAGGATATGAACAGGCGGTTGCAGCGCGCGGTTGAGGAAATTAAGGAATATAAAATATATGATTATGTTATAGTTAACGATATGCTCGAAAATTCACTGAAGAATCTTGAGGCAATTATAATCGCCGAAAGACTCAGCAGCAGCAAAATAGATCCGCACTGGATTGAGAATATTTAATGGAGGTAAAAAATGGATATTATTTCTCTGCCTGTAGAGTATGATCATAGCAAGATCGATGGAAAGTTCAGGCTGGTGACGATTGCCGCTCAGAGGGCAAAGGAGCTTTCTCTGGGTGTAAAACCAAAGATATCAACAAAATCAAAAAAGGTAACAACAATAGCTATAGAAGAAGCCATTGAGAACAAGCTGGAATTTGTTACCGGAGAAGAAGCGTTAATTGCCAGGGAAAAGGCGGGTAAATTTGATTACAGAAAGCAGCTGGAGGAAAGCAGGAAAATAGCAGCAGAGGAAGACCTCAGTGAACTCGAAAAAGATCTGAAGGTATATCTGCACGAAAAAGGGTCATACGACAAAAAGGCCTTTGAAGAACTTTTCGCTGAAAAAAAGCCGGAAGATGCCGGGGAAGCTGAAGAATAAATCAGTACTCCTTGGAGTTACCGGAGGAGTTGCTGCCTATAAAGCTGTCGAGCTTGCCAGAAGATTAAAGGACGAAGGGGCCTCGGTTACAGTAATCATGACCGGGGCTGCCGGACATTTTATAACACCTCTTTCTCTGGAAGTTGCCTCCCATAACAGGGTATATACCTCTCTTTTTGATGGACCCATGGCGCATATTGATCTGCCGGCAAAGGCAGATGTTATGGTAATCGCACCTGCCACGGCAAACAGCATCGCCAAATTTGCCCATGGCATAGCCGATGACCTTTTGAGCACATGTTTTCTTTCATATCAGGGAAACATAGTCCTCGCGCCGTCAATGAACTGGAAAATGTACGAAAATCAAGTCTTGCAGGAGAATCTCCATAAGTTGAAGTCCCTTGGCGTCATACAGATTGGACCTGAAAAAGGCAGCCTTGCCTGCGGAGAAGAAGGTCTGGGCAGGCTGGCTGAAATTCAGGATATAATAGATGTTCTCAAGGCAGCGGTTACTGCTAAAGACCTCAGCGGTGAAAAAATAGTAGTAACTGCCGGACCAACAAGGGAATATATAGACCCGGTAAGATTTATCTCAAACAGGTCCTCAGGTAAAATGGGATATGCGCTTGCAAGGGCTGCAAGAGACAGGGGAGCTGAGGTTATCCTTATCAGCGGTCCTTCTTCACTGCAGCGGCCCACCGGCATGAGGTTCATTCAGGTCGAAACATCAGAGGAAATGCTTGCGGCTGTCACAAAAGAGACAGGAGATGATGCGACAGCACTCATAATGTCTGCGGCTGTAGCTGATTTTAAGCCACTTGAGAAATCGTCAATCAAGATAGAAAAAAGTGAAAATATGATGTTAACATTGCGTAAGGCTGACGATATAATTTCACAGATAACCTGCAAAGACAAACGGCCCTTTGTTATCGGATTTGCTGCTGAAACAGGGAGCAATATTGACCGGGCCGAAAAAAAAATGCAGATGAAGAATATGGATATGATTGTATTTAATGATGTCTCTGAGTCCGGGGCAGGATTTGAAGTGGATACGAACAGGGTTGTGATTATAGACAGAAAGGGCAGGATAGTTACGGAGCTTCTAAGCAAGGATTCTATTGCGGATATTGTGTTAGACCGGTTTATCGAAAACAAATCTTGACTTTATCTGTGATTTTAGAGGAAAATTTGAGCAGGCCATGTCAATAAAAGAAATCGAAAAACTCAGGGAAAAGGTGGATAAAGACCCCAATTCCAAACTATTTGTGCCGCTCGCAGAGGAGTACAAAAAGGAGGGAATGACAGAAGAAGCCATAGCAGTCCTTCAGAAAGGACTGCAAAAGCAACCCGGGTATATGAGCGCCAGAGTATCCCTGGGTAAAATCTATCTTGAAAAGGGGAATATGGATGAAGCCCGCGTAGAGTTTGAAAGTGTGATAAAGACTATCCCTGACAATCTTTACGCCCACAAAAAGTTGGCTGAGATATACAGAGACACCGGCGAAAGAGACCTTGCGATAAAGGCCTTCAGAACGGTCATAAAACTTAATCCGATGGATGAGGAGATATTGAGCAATCTGCGGGATATTGAAGGGGCCTCCACTGAGCATCCCGCTGAGATAATATTAGAGACAGGCGTTTCACCTGAAAAAGAAAATGCGGCGGCTGAAGAAATTCCTTTTGAGGCGATGAGGTTAGAGCATACTTCTCATGAAGATGACCAGGGTGGGCCTGCACACTCAGCGGAAGAACTTGATTCTTTCAAAGAAGCGCTTTTTGGATTTAAAGCGGAAAAAGAGGAAGGAAAACCGGAAGAGCTGCCAATTGCTGAAGAAAGTATTGCAGAGGCTGAGGAAGATATTGAAGAAGTAAAAGAGACACAGGAAGAGGCCGCTGAAGAATGGTCTTTTGATGAAGCCGGAAGCGCTCCGGCAGCCGGGATTGCTGAAGAAGATATTGCGGAAGCAGAAGATATATCTGAAGAGGCTGAGGAAAAATTATCCTTTGGTGATATAGCTGATGTTTTGAAAACTGAAGGCTTCGAAGCAGTTGAAGAGGCGGAAACAATAAGCGAAAACAACTATGCTTCAGAGAAAATGTTTAGTGCAGAGTTGCCTTCTGAAACTGCTTGTAGAAGTCTAACGGATAACAGCGCGCTTTTGCAGACTGCCGACAGGTTTATATCGGAAGAAAATTACAGCAAGGCTTTAGATGTATATCGTCAGATGCTTGCCACGACTCCTGAGGATAAACATACCCTTCAGCGGCTTGAAGAATTGAAGTCTCTGTTAAAACTTTTGGGCAGAGATAAAGAGGTTCTTATATCAAAATTAGAGGCGTTTCTGAGCGCTATCAAAAAGAGGGGCGATGAATTTTTTAGAAGTTCTTAAGGAGACTGTTGATAAGGTGGACGGTGCGGTTGCCGCCATGATTATTGCATCTGACGGAATACCTGTTCAGGAGTATGCAGCCGAAAAGCTTATAGATATTACAGGGCTTGGGGCAGAGGCTTCGGCCATGATACGGGATATTGGTTTTGCAGCGGAAAATCTCGGACTTGGGGAAGCAAGAGAGTTTTCTATTATATCGGACTTGTGCGGCATTATTATGCGAAAAATAAACGATGACTACTATATTGCGCTCATCATAAAACCTGAAGGTAATTACGGAAAAGGCCGCTTTGTTCTCAAGACTACAGTCCCAAAAATCGAAAGTGAATTCTAATCTGTTTTCTTCATTCAGAAAATTATGAAACCGACGAGGCAGAGGACATGAAGATACTCGTGATACACGGCCCTAATTTAAATCTGCTCGGAAGCAGAGAGCCGGGCATTTATGGCAATATGACTCTTGCCGATGTGAACAAACAGATACATGACCTCTCTCAGGCGCTTGAAATGGATGCAGAGGTTTTTCAGTCAAACAGCGAAGGCGCGATCGTCGATGCCATACAGGCAAAGGAATATGATGTCCTTATCATAAATCCTGCTGCGTATACGCATACCAGTGTAGCCATCAGAGATGCAATTTCAGCTGTTGGAAAACCTGCCATTGAGGTTCACATTTCCAATATTTATAAACGTGAGGAATTCAGGAAAGAATCCTTCATATCAGGGGTTGCCACAGGACAGATAAGCGGTTTTGGGACAGAAGGATATCTTCTTGCTGTCAGGGCCGCAAAAAAAATCATCCCGCAATGAAGCGTATAAAGGCCATAGCCGATTCCCTGGAATTAAAGGGGATCGATGGAATCCTCATATCTCAAATTACCAATGTAAGGTATATAACCGGATTCAGCGGATCCTCAGGCTGCGTTCTTATTACGAAGAAAAATAATATTTTTTGTACTGATCCCAGATATGCAGAGCAGGCGAAACAGGAAATTAAAGG
This sequence comes from uncultured Nitrospira sp., assembly GCA_947085825.1. Classification (GTDB taxonomy): domain Bacteria; phylum Nitrospirota; class Thermodesulfovibrionia; order Thermodesulfovibrionales; family UBA6898; genus JAOUFP01. Next base: position 10,467 of record CAMTXX010000098.1, read on the forward strand.
CTTCGACGTCATTATTGAGAAGGAGGAATACCCGAAAACAGCCATTGAAAGCGCGAAATTATTGGGGCTCAAGACCCTGGGGTTTGAGTCCTCGGCTTCATATCATTTTTACCGGTCGCTGTTGCGAAAAGGGATAAAGATAAGAGCGGTCAGCAATTTTATTGAAGACCTGCGTAAAATAAAAGATGCTGATGAGATAGCCTTGCTCAGGAAGGCTGTTAAAAGGGCAGAAAATGCTTTTCTTAAGACAAAGAAATCCATAAGGCCGGGGTTTACTGAAAAGCAGATAGCATTACAGTTGGAGGAAAACCTGAAAAAAGAGGGGTGTGCTTCCATCCCATTTGATATAATAGTGGCGTCCGGGCAGAATTCGGCGTTGCCTCATGCAAAACCGACTGGGAAAAAAATAAAACCAGGAGACCTTGTTGTAGTTGATTGGGGAGGTGAAGCCGGAGGATATTTCTCTGATATGACAAGGTCTTTCCTGATAAAGGGAAGGGATATTTCCAGGAAAAAAGAGATATATGAAACAGTATTGCAGGCTAATACTCAGGCTATTCATTCAATTGCAGCCGGTCTGAGCAGCAGAGTAGTTGACAAGGCTGCGAGAGATAGTATAAAAAAAGCCGGATATGCTGATTTTTTCGGGCATGGGACAGGGCATGGAGTTGGGCTCGACGTGCATGAACTGCCGCGTATCTCCAGGCTGGGAAGAGAATCTGTTAAACCGGGAATGGTATTTACCATAGAACCCGGTGTGTATATCCCTGGAATCGGCGGGGTGAGAATAGAGGATATGGTCCTTGTTGAAAAGAGCGGCTGCAGGGTTTTGACTGCGCTCCCCAAAGGACTTGAGATACTATATTAGTTTTCAGGAGGAAAAGATAATTGATTTCAACAAGTGATTTCAGAAAGGGTTTAAAAATAGAGTTCAGAAGTGATCCCTATGAAATAGTGGATTTTCAGCATGTCAAAATGGGCAGGGGCGGCGCGACTGTCAAGACAAAGATGAAAAACCTTAAGACAGGCGGTGTTGTTGAGGAAACCATACGATCCGGTGAAAAGTTTCCGCCCCCCGAGCTTGAGGAAAAGAAGATGCAGTTCCTTTATATGCAGGACGGACAGTATCATTTTATGGATCAGGAGACCTTTGAGCAATTCCAGCTTACCTCCGATCAATTGGGTGATAAGAAACTGTTTCTGAAAGAGAATATTGAGGTAAAGATATTGAATTATAAGGGTGCGCCGCTAAACATTGAACTTCCCACGTTTATCGAAGTTGTTGTTGCCCGGACAGATCCTGGATATAAGGGTGATACCGCCTCCGGCGGCGGAAAACCCGCAAAGCTTGAGACAGGCGCAGTTGTCAGGGTTCCTTTTCACATAAATGAAGGAGATACCATAAAAGTGGACACGAGGACGTCTGAATACATAGAAAGGGTAAAATAATGGAACTTGAGGATTTAAAGGAACTGATTGAGCTTCTCAAGGAAACTGATATTACTGAAATTCAGGTTGAAAAAGAAGGAACAAAGGTAAAGATTAAAAGGGAAAAGTTTTTTCAGTCTCTGGAGATAGCCAGGCCGAAAATATCGTCTGTCCAGGAATCTGATATCAAAAAAGAAATTGAGGATGAAACACAGAGGCTGATTACTGTTACATCACCGATTGTTGGAACCTTCTACCGGTCTCCTTCTCCGGAGGCGCCTAATTTTATTGAGGCAGGTTTGCGTGTCAAAAAGGGACAGGTGCTTTGTATTGTCGAGGCGATGAAACTCATGAATGAAATAGAGAGCGAAGTTGACGGCATTCTGGTGAAGGTCCTTGTTGAAAACGGACAACCTGTAGAATACGGCGAACCGCTTTTCCTGATCGAACCTTTATGAAATTGTTCAAAAAAATATTAATAGCCAACAGAGGGGAAATTGCTGTCAGGATAATACGGGCCTGCAAGGAACTTGACATAAAGACCGTAGCAATTTACTCTGACGTTGATAAGGAGTCTTTGCATACAAAATTAGCGGATGAGTCTGTTTGTGTCGGGCCGGCAAATTCAGCACAAAGCTATAATCACATCCCGAGTATTTTAACCGCAGCAGAGATAACCGACTCTGAGGCCATACATCCGGGTTATGGATTTTTATCCGAGAACCCGCAATTTGCCGAGGCATGTCTTTCCTCAGGGATCGTGTTCATCGGTCCTTCAGCAGACTCCATAAGGCTCGGCGGGGACAAGGCGAAGGCAAGACAGACGATGAAGCGCAGGGGGGTTCCTGTTGTTCCGGGAAGTGACGGCCCTGTTATTACTGAAGACGCTGCATTGAAGATCGCCAGGAAAATTGGATTTCCGGTCATCATAAAGGCTTCCGCAGGCGGCGGCGGCCGGGGAATGCGTATTGTGAAAGATGAGCCGGAATTTGAAAAGATGTATTATATGGCACAGCGGGAGGCTTTGACAGCCTTCGGCAACGGCGAGCTCTATATAGAAAAATATATAACAGAGATGAGGCATATAGAGATACAGATTCTCGGCGACGCCAAGGGAAATATCATCCACCTTGGAGAGAGGGACTGTTCCATCCAGAGAAGGCATCAGAAGCTGATAGAAGAATCCCCGTCGCTTATCGCGACAGTGAAATTCAGAAAAAAGATAGGGGATTATGCGATAAAGGCCGCACGGGCGCTGAAATACAGAAATGCCGGCACAGTGGAATTTATCGTTGACCCTGATAACAATATTTTTTTTATGGAGATGAATACGCGTCTTCAGGTGGAACATCCTGTCACCGAATATGTAAGCGGAATAGATATTGTAAAAGAACAGATAAAAATAGCGGCCGGCCTGCCTCTGGAATGGAAACAGCCGCAGATCAGGCTTTCCGGTCACTCTATCGAGTGCAGGATCAATGCCGAAGACCCTGAGAGGTTCATCCCCTGCCCTGGAAAGATCACGTTTCTCGCGCTGCCGGGAGGGCCCGGGGTGAGGGTCGATACAGCAGCCTATAACGGCTGTGTAATCCCTTCGCATTATGATTCGCTGATCGCAAAACTCATTGTCTATGGAAGAGACAGGGCTGAGGCGATTGCCAGGATGAAGAGGGCGCTCGATGAATTCGTCGTCGAGGGGATAAAGACGACGATACCGTTTCATAAAAAAGTGTTCAATATGCCTGCATTCATAAAAGGCGATTTTAATACGGGTTTTGTGGAGAAGATGACCGCACCTCAGAACACAGGCAAAGAATCTGCCTGACTTATATTGGAGTAATCTGAAACTGCTTTATGTATCTTAAAGGTATCTGCTTTATTACGGACAGGAAATATACTGACCTGCCTTTGTATGATATGATCACTGCTGTTCTTTCTGCCGGTGTGAGATGTATCCAGTACAGGGAAAAAGACCTTTCGAGACGGGAGATATACGAACATGCCGCCATCCTCAGGAAATTAACAACGCTTTTCAATGCAACGTTTATCATCAATGACCACGCAGATATTGCCCTTGCGGTTGATGCAGACGGTGTACATCTTGGACAGGACGACCTGCCTCTCAAAGAAGCAAGGAAAATTATGGGCAGCAAGATAGTCGGCATATCAACTCATAGCCTTGCGCAGGCAAGGGAAGCAGAACACGAAGGGGCTGATTATATCGGATTCGGTCCTGTTTTCCATACAACTACAAAAGACGCCGGCGCGCCGAAAGGGTTTGACAATATCAGGATTATTAAAGAAAATGTCGGTATTCCTGTTATGGCCATAGGAGGGATAAGTCTCGATAACATCGCCTCAGTGATCAATGCAGTGGCCGACGCTGTGGCCGTGGCTACAGCGATCTGCAAAGGAGACATAGCCGTAAATGCAGAGAAGTTTGTCAGTTTTTTTGAGCAAAGCTCTTGATGTGTGAGTTTTGTACAAAGCATGGTGATGGGCAGGTCTGGTATAAAAATGCTGCCAATTATTCAAACGATCTGCTTTCCGATCTGAGAAGAAGGGCATTTATCGCGAACTTCCTTGAAGCGACTTTCGAAAGCGGGTTTGATACCCTCGGACGTCTTGAAGCTATTTTCAGAAAAAAAGGCCGTTTGCCTGGCGCTATCAAAGCTGAGATGGAAGAGCGCGCGAAAAGAGAACATTTCGGTCAGGTGCTGCCTATCGAAGAGATAAGTGCGCTTGTCCTTAAGTCAGATACCGTCGTCAGGATGCCCTGCGCGTGCCGTTGGACGGCGAATAAACAAGAGGTCAGGTGCTGTTACGGGATCAGCTTCGGAGTTGAACCCTGGTATAAGGGCATTGATATGGGGTATTTTGGCAAGACTTCGGATGAGGGGCTTGAATCTCTGAAACGCGAAGAAGCAATAGCACAGATGGAGCAGATGGAAGACCTTGGTGCGATACATACTATATGGACTATGGTGACCCCCTTTATCGGAGCTATCTGTAACTGTACACTTCAGGACTGTCTTGCAATGAGGACCCTTTCATCCATCCATGTTGAGACTATGGCAAGGGCTGAATATGCGGCAACAGTGCAAGAGGGGCTTTGCACAGGGTGCGGCGTCTGTGAGGGAGCTTGCCAGTTTGACGCTATCGGGAGCAGGCAGAAAAGCGGCCGGATTACCGCACAAATCAATACCCTGAAATGTTTTGGGTGCGGCCTATGCAGGAAAGCCTGCGAGGCAGTGGCCATTTCGCTCATACGGAGATGAGGGGATGATAATTCTGCTGCTTAAACTGCAAGCGGTCTTTTTGATATAATAATACATGTCGAAAGTTCTTGTAGGTATGAGCGGCGGGGTTGATTCGAGTGTAACAGCCCATCTCTTGCTCCAGCAGGGGTATGAGGTTGAGGGTCTGAGTTTTATCCTCTGGGAGGCCAGAAACAGAGCCGGTTTTTCAACGTGCTGTTCTATGGAGGCTGTCAACAGCGCATCTCAGACTGCTGCGAAACTTGGCATTAAACACACGGCTGTGGATGTAAGGGGAGAATTTATCGAAAAAGTGGTAGAGCCTTTTGTCGAGGCATATTCAAAAGGCCTGACGCCAAATCCCTGCATCCTCTGCAACAGACATATTAAATTTCCTTTTCTCCTCAGAGAAGCTGAAAAAACAGGCGCAGAGTATATTGCAACAGGCCACTATGCGAGGATTGAGAGAGAATCAGGGATTAGGGATTTGGGATTAGGGATTGGCAAAAAAGAAACTAATCCCCAACCCCCAACCCTCAACCCCGTATCTTCCCTGAAAAAAGGCATTGATCCTGGAAAAGACCAGTCATATGTGCTCTATGTACTTGGACAGGACACCCTCAGCAGGTTAATCCTTCCCCTTGGGGATTATCGCAAAGAGGATATAAGAACAATAGCGCGTTCTTTGAACCTTGCTGCAGCAGACAGACCCGAAAGTCAGGAAATATGCTTTATCGAGGATAAAAATTATATTAAATTCATCGAAAAGTTATTATCTGTTACAGGAGAACCCGGCCCTATACTTGACATGACCGGCAAGGTTTTGGGGACTCATAAGGGTATCTACTGCTATACGCCAGGCCAGAGAAAAGGGCTTGGCATTTCTTCTCTGCAACCGCATTACGTTATCAAAATAGATGCACTTAAGAATGTTGTTTACGTAGGTACGCAGGAAGAAGCGAAGATCAGGAGTTTTTTCATTAAAGATGTTAACTGGATTCTTGAGCCGCTTAAAAGTCTTTTCAATGCAACTGTCAAGGTGCGCTCCATGATGCAAGACAGGCCGGCTTCAGTAGAAATCCTCACCAAAGGAGTGAGGATTATATTTGATGAGCCGCAGTGGGCTCCGGCGCCTGGCCAGAGCGCGGTTATTTATTATGAAGATGCAGTAATCGGAGGCGGAGTCATTGTAGAAGACTTGCCTATGTCCGGGGATTTTCAGTTTGATCCTAAAAACGGCAATCAGCCGCTGATTTTCACGGATTAACGCTGATTTCTCTTTGTTTTATCGGTGGTTATCTGTGCAAATCTGCGGCCAAATGCTTTTTATGGTTTAATGCTTGCGTTTTCTATAATAACCGAATATTTATAGCCGCCGCCGAAATCCTTGTTGTTATACAAGGTGCCGTTGACAGTCACAACATCTCCAACAGCCGGAAGGTCATTGCTCGTCACCACAAGGTCATTACTTCCTGTCTTTGCATCACCGGTGCCATCCTGGATGTGAATCCAGTTTTTTTGCATAACACCAGCGGAGACCTTTACCACCTTTCCCCTGACAACGATTTTTTTCTTTTCAAGTTTCTTGCTGTTTTTGTAAAGCTCCGAAACAGCATAAGCATTCGGGCCGGCAGCCTTTTCCACCTTTATCTTCTCTTCAGAGGTAACAGAACTCCCTTTACTTCCCGGTGATTTCATTTCACTTGTCTTGCCCTGCTGTCCGAGAACGCCGCCTGAAAAAATAATTCTGTCAAATTTTCGCTTTAGTGACTTGCTCTCAAAATTCTGCATTTCCATTCCGGGAGCAAAAGATAATTTTTGTCCTTTTTTGACTTTTGTTTCCGGTATTGCAAGCCAGGTTTTCTTTCCGTTGTCGTCGATCTGAACATACGTATATCCGGCGCTGTTCATAGATTCTATCACTTTGCCTGTTATCACATCATCTGCATATGAGGGGGAAATGCCGCCGGGAATTACCAATGCAAGCGATAAAACGATAAATATTATTCTCAGAAAATTCTTCATATCTTATCTCCTTTTTGTAAATATAGTTTCAACCGTGATCGCGGATCAGACAACTCAGCCATTCCGAGCCAAAAAACGTTTCACAAAAACAACCGTACTGTTTAATTATACCTTTTTTGATGAATTAAATCATGTTTTTGGTTGAGATTTTGGTTGAGATTAATTATTACTATCGTTAATATAAAGGGAATCTTTTGCTTGACATATATATAATTAAGGAGGTGCGCATGGTAACAGGAAAACCATTTCTTACCGTAGAGCAGATACAGAACAAGAACCGCGAACTCGCAGACAGGATATCAGATGATTACGAAGGCAAAAATCTTCTGGCAGTAGGGATACTCAAAGGCGCGTTCATATTCTTCAGCGATATAGTAAGGCTGATCAGGGTCCCCTTGAGCATTGATTTTCTGATCGCATCGAGTTATCTCAAGTCCGATACATCAGGGGAGATCAAAATACATTACGATATAAGGGAAGAGATTGCAAACAAAAACGTTCTCCTGATTGAGGACATCGTAGACACCGGAATAACCCTGAATTACATAAGGGAAAGAATCCTGCAAAAAGAGCCAAAAAGTCTCAGGATATGCACTTTTCTCGACAAGAAAGACAGAAGGCAGGTTGATGTCCCGATTGATTATGTCGGGTTTGAGATACCCAATGAATTCGTTGTCGGTTATGGACTTGATTATGATAATAAGTTCAGGAACCTTCCATATATATCAACGTTCAAAAAAACCACTTAGCTGCCAGGAGGTATTCAGATGTATGAATTAACGATAGAAACAGGTTTTGCAAGCGCTCATCAGCTTAGGGGCTATAAAGGGAAATGCGAAAAGCTGCACGGTCACAACTGGAAAGTCCAGGTCAGTGTAACAGCAGAGCGCCTCAATGAGATAGACCTTGCCATAGATTTTCACGACCTCAAAAGAATAGCCAATGAGGTGGTGTCCCCCCTTGACCATGCCTTCCTGAACGATATCTTCCCATTTACAGAAAAAAATCCGTCCTCAGAGAATGTCGCCAAATGGATATACGAATCCATGAAGAAAAAGATAAATGATGACAATATACAGGTCTCTGCGGTGACAGTATGGGAGTCTGATACCGCCTCTGCCTCGTACTATGAAGATTGATCCTGCCTTCGCAGAAGAGCTCGTTTCGCAGGCTGTAAAAAGCGGGGCTGATCAGGCTGAAGTTTTCATGAAAGCCTTTAAGAATCTTTCCGTAGATATCAAGGGTCAGGCTGTGGATTCTCTCACTTCCTCTTTGAGTTACGGATATTCTCTGCGTGTGATCAAAGATAATCGTCTCGGGTTTGCCTATGCAACAGATATTAAGGAAAAAGATTCTGTCATAAAACAGGCCATTGAATCAGCAGGTTACTCGGATGAAGACAGCTATCTCGGACTGCCCTGGCCCTCTGAACCTGCACAGGTCGAGGTGTACGACCCTGCGATCAGAGAGCTGAAGGAAGACGATGCTATCAGACTGACCGGTATTCTTGAAAAATCTGCTTATGATACAGACAGCAGGGTAAAAAAAGTGAGAAAGGCCTCCGGCTCCTTCACCACCACGGAGACGGTCATAGTCAACTCAAAAGCCGTAAAGATAAGATACCTCTCAACATCCTGCGCAGCCCAGATAATGGCCATAGCAGAGGATGGGCAGGAGAGCCGGACAGGATGGGATTTTTCGGGAGGCAGATTTCTCAGTGACGTCTCTTTTGAGAAAACCGGAAGAGTTGCAGCAGAGCGCTCAGTTCAATTGCTCGGCGCAAGGACTATCTCAGGAGCACGCACCGATGTCATCCTCGACAATTCCGTGACGATCGACTTTCTTGGCATATTTGCGTCTTCTCTTTCTTCTGAGGCGTTACAGAAAGGCAAATCCCTTCTGAAAGACAAGTTGGGAAAGGCAGTCATCAGTTCCATGATAAATATTATAGACAGCGGCCTGTGTCCAGGCAAATTGGGCAGCAGACCTGTAGACGATGAAGGTGTGGCCACCAGAGAAAATATTTTAGTGCATGAAGGTGTGCTTCAAGCCTATCTTTATAATACCTATACCGCCGGAAAGGGAAATACACATTCAACAGGAAACGCTGTCAGGGGAAGCTTCGCATCATTGCCTTCGGTTGGCATCACAAATCTTTTTATCGAACCCGCCTCAGGGAAAGAATGTCCGGGCAAAAAAGAATTGTTCAAATTCCTTAATAGAGGGTTATATATAGTCGAGGCGATGGGGGTACATACAGCAAACCCGATTTCCGGTGATTTTTCTCTGGGGGTAACAGGGCTTTGGGTCGAAGGAGGGGAAATACAATTTCCTGTAAAAGAGGCCGTCATATCCGGCAATATTCTTGACTTCTTCAATAAGGTGGCTGCGGTCGGAGATGACCTGATATTTTATGGAAGTATGGGGGCCCCGAGCCTGCTCATATCAGATATTGATATCAGTGCATAAGTAAGTCCGGACAGTTATCATGAAAAACAGGATTATTCTTCAGAGGTGAAATATAAATGTACGGCTATACTTCAAAAAGCCTCAGGGTAGACCTCTCTTCACAAAAGACAGAGATCATCAGCACCCCCTCCGGCCTGCGCGATAATTTCCTCGGCGGCAGGGGATTCGGTGTTGCGCTTATCGGCAAACGGATACAGAATGAATTCTACTCCCCTGAGATGCCTCTCATCTTTGCCTCAGGCCCACTCGTCGGAACATCTGCCCCAACCTCAGGACGGTCTTCTGTCATATCCCGGTCTCCCCTGACAGGTACCATATTCGACTGCTCAGTGGGAGGGAGATTCGGAACAGAACTAAAAAAAGCAGGCCTTGATTTTATAGAAATAGCCGGCATATCAGACAACTGGATTGTTCTGAATATAGATAACGGAAATGCAACAATAGAAGACGCGGAAAGACTAAAGGGAAAAAATGTCGAAGAGGTAAGAAAGCTGATCAGGACAGAAGGATCAGATGCTGTTATAGGTATCGCCGGCGAAAAGGGTGTCAGCTTTGCCTCTATCGTCTTTGACGGTCATTATCTTGCAGGCAGAGGCGGCCTTGGCGCTGTCATGGGGGCAAAAAAAATAAAGGCGATAAAGGTCAAAGGCAACAGCATAGTAGCTGTTTATGACAGGGAAGGACTGAAAATCTCCCGTGAAGAAATCATGCGGCTGCTGAGGGCTTCACAGGCAGTATTTGGGGAACTGGGCCTCTCTGAATTCGGCACATCAGCGCTCGTTGACCTTATACACGCAAGGCGGATGGAACCCACGGACAACTTTAGAGGCACCTTCTACGACTTTGCCCCGTCTTATTCAGGATACAGGCTGAAAAACCAATATCAATCAAAAAAAACAGGATGTGCAGGCTGTCCGGTGCTCTGTAAGAAAGTCGGAGAAAATGGAGAGATAATTCCGGAATATGAAACAGTTTCTCATTTCGGGGCATTAAACAGCAATAATGACGTTGCATCAATTGTTGAGGCAAACAGGCTCTGCAATGATTTCGGACTTGATACCATAACCACAGCCTCGACCATATCGTGCTACACTGAGATTGAAGGCGCGGTTCTTGATTCTCACGAGATGCTCGATATTATCAGGAAAATCGGCATATGCGAAAAAGGCCTGGGGGAAGCGCTTGCCAAAGGCTCATACCGTTATGCAAAAGCACGGGGGAGACCGGAACTGAGCATGTCTGTTAAAGGTCTTGAACTGCCTGCATATGATCCGAGGGGGGCTTACGGCATGGCGCTCGCCTATGCAACGTCAAACAGGGGGGGATGTCATCTGAGAGCCTACCCAATAAGCCATGAAATATTGAGAAAACCTGTTGCAACCGATCGCTTTTCTTTTGAAGGGAAGGCCAGGACCATCAAGATAGCGGAGGATATGAACGCTGTCATTGATTCCATTACAGCATGTAAATTTGTATTCTTTGCCTCATCACTGGAAGAATACGCAAAGGCTGTTTCCGCAGTTACAGGAGTGAATCAGGATGCGCAGTCTCTTCTTAAAATCGGGGAAAGGATCTATGTCCTCGAACGATATCTTAACTCTTTAAATGGTTTCGACATAAGGGATGACGACCTGCCGGAGAGATTTTTTATTGAAGAGGGTTCTTCTTCCGTGAATCTAAAGATAAAACCTATAGACAGACAGGAATATTTGTCGGCAAGAAACAATTATTATAGGGTAAGGGGATACGGGCAAGACGGTGTCCCCGGCAAAGACCTCATAGTCAGGCTCGGCCTCGGGGAATATCTGTGACAATCCATGAAAAGACTACTCGACAAATATATAAGAAAAATGGTCTCTCAGGGACTTGCCGAAGAAAACAGTATCCTGTTTCTCGGCCTTGATGCAGAGATCATATCAAATAAACCTTACGCCGCAAACAATACAGAACTTGGCAGAGTATTTGATATGATGAACATTAGCAGTATTCTTTACGCGGAACCTGCTGAACCATACCGGAGCATTATTGCTTATCTGAGCGGAAAGACAGAAAAAAAACTGACGCCTTCAGATTGTGAAACACGCACATTCCTTCATGACATCCCTGTTATTGAGAAGCTGAGCGCACCTGAAATCTCTAAGGCGCTAGCTCGGAGAAAGGCCGCAATAGTCAGAGGAAAAGGCATTGTCTCATATGGCACTGTAAGCCCTGAGCAGGCCTTTGTATCCTTCAGTTCTGTCTGCTTTTCAACCTTTGTCAATTTTTTTTCGGATATCATGTTCTCTCTGGAGGACTGCAGGAGGAAAAATATCCCGTGTGATAAAAAAATCCTCCTTTCATACCACGACATCCTCAAAAGATTACCCCGGGATATTGTATCCGTAGACCCTATCACATCCGGTATTCCGGAAAAAGAAGCCGATGTATACGACTGTATAGTTAAAACCGGAAGAGAGCTTGTTGAAAACAGGCTTGTAGATTCCTATTTCGGAAATATTTCGTATATTCACGGCAATACCATCTATATCAGCCAGACCGGGAGTTCCATGGATGAACTCGACACCTGCATAGACGCCGTACCTCTGGACGGCTCTTCATCGTCCGGCATTACAGCTTCCTCGGAACTCTCAGCGCATATCGGCATATATAAGGCAACAGGGAAAAAGGCGATCATCCATGTCCACCCGAAATTTACCGTCATACAATCCATGACCTGCAGACAGGAGGGGTGCGACCTTTCGACCTGTTACAGTTCCTGCCGCAAGCCTCGATTTATTGCAGACATTCCGGTAGTCTCAGGGGAGATCGGGACAGGACCCACTGGCCTTGCCAGTACTGTTCCGGAGGCTATGGCAGGCAGAAACGCGGTTATTGTTTACGGACATGGCATTTTTGCAGTCGGCGACGTTGATTTCAATAAACCTTTCGAGGTCATAAGAAACATAGAGCAAAAGTGCAGGGAAGAATGCTTTCGCAAGATAAATCAACTACTTTAATTTTTACTGTTTTCAATACAGCAGGATTTATGTATAATCAGCCGGATTTGAAGTTGTCCCTTTCTTTCGTTGAAGTAGAAAGGCCCCCTTTTGCATTATCCTAAGCCGCAGCCTCCTTTCTGTCAATGGATTTTTGCTGCAAGGCAGTAGTTAGTTTCGGGATTTCCTTGTAGCCCTTCACGCGCTTAAATTTCTTGGTTCTTTCTCATTTTGTGTGGGTAATTCCCCCTTTACTAAGCCAGAAGTAGGTGCCTTAGGCAGGGGAATAAAAAAGACTTTCTAAACACTTTACCCACTCAATATGAGAAAGAGCCTAATATCTCTTGACGATAATATCCAGTTGAGATAATATATATCAATGATCAAATCATTTAAAAGCAAGGAGGCGGAAAAATTGTTTCAGGGCCGGTTCTCCTCGAAATTGCCGCAGGCAATTCAACGTTCTGCCGCAATAAAACTTGAAGTGATTAACGCTGCAACCGTCCTCGAAACACTGCGAGTCCCGCCGTCCAATTATCTGGAGGAGTTGCAAGGAGACAGAAAGGGCCAGCACAGCATCCGTATCAATAAGCAGTGGAGAATTTGTTTTATATGGAAAGGCAACGATGCCTTTGATGTTGAAATCGTCGATTACCATTAGAGAGGTGAGAACAATATGAAAAAGCGTGATTTTCCTCCAATTCATCCTGGAGAAATTCTGGTTAAGGAGTTTCTGGAACCCCTGGGAATCAGCCAGTACAGGCTTGCCAAGGACATAGGTGTTACGCCGCGCCGAATTAATGAAATAGTGCATGGTCGTCGCGCTATTTCCGCTGATACTGCGTTGCGCCTTAGCCAGTTTTTAGGTATGGAAGCCCAGTTTTGGATGAACCTACAGTCCCGCTATGATATGGAAGTCACCCGTGATCAGTTTCAAGATAAAATCAAGAAAGAAGTTCGTCCATTCTCGCACGCAGCATGATGACCAAGCACAGCTCCCAACCAATCGCTCAACCCAACACGTGGGTCAGCTCATTGTTACAGGGTGGGGGCAGGAGCTTTGAAGATTTGAGAGAGTTGAAAAACGATGAAGGACTGATGAAACTGATAGGGTATTCGGTCTAATATATCTCCTTCCCTATTTTATCTGATTTTTGTTAAAATCATTGTCATTATAAATTCCAGACTATATTGAGCTTTATAAAGCCGGAGGGTTGATAAGAAAATGGATTACTTTTTAAGCGAAGAACAGATTATGATCAGAGATTTGGCGCGCCAGGTCGCGGAAGAAAAGATCGTGCCGGTAAGGGCTGAATTGGATGAAACAGGCGAATTTCCATGGGATATAATGAAGGTTCTCGCTCAGTCAGACCTCTTTGGGCTTTTCATACCAGAGGAATATGGTGGTCTCGGAAAGGGCTGCCTTGAAATCTGTATTGCTGTTGAAGAGCTCTCACGCGCCTGTCTCGGGGTCTCAACAACCTATGCAGCAAACGCCTTGGGTACGTATCCGATACTGCTTTTCGGAACTGCCACTCAAAAGAAAAAATACCTTCCCGACATCGCAGCAGGGAAAAGACTCGTGGCCTTCGGCCTGACAGAGGCCAACGCAGGGAGTGATGCCGGAGGAATACAGACAACAGCAAAACTCGACGGCAATGAATATATCATAAACGGCACAAAACAATGGATAACAAACGGCGGCGAGGCTGAGATTTACACTATTATAGCGATCACCGACCGGTCAAAAGGCCCCCGCGGCGCATCAGCTTTCGTTGTTGAAAAGGGGACGCCGGGATTCACCTTCGGGAAAAAAGAAAACAAAATGGGAATAAGGGCTTCCGCAACAACCGAACTGATATTCGATAACTGCAGGGTACCGAAGGAAAACCTGATCGGGAAAGAGGGCGCGGGCTTTCTGGTTGCTATGAAGACCCTTGACAACTCAAGAACAGGCGTAGGAGCGCAGGGAGTAGGGGTTGCACAGGGCGCTTACGAAGAGGCGGTAAAATTTGCCAGGAAGAGGGTCCAGTTCGGACATCCTATCATCAGTTTTCAGGCAATACAGCATATGCTGGCTGATATGGCCACTTCTATTGAGGCTGCAAGGGCCCTTATATACACGGTAGCCAGGTTCATCGATAGCGGCGCAAAGGACGTGACAAAGGAATCCGCGATGTCCAAGCTCTTTGCAACAGATGTTGCGATGAAAGTGACAACCGATGCGCTGCAGGTCATGGGCGGTTCCGGTTACATGAAGGAATATCCTCTTGAAAAAATGATGAGAGACGCCAAGATACTTCAGATATTTGAAGGTTCAAACCAGATACAGCGAAACGTTATCGGGCAGGCGATCATCAAAGAAGCTGCACGGAATAAGTAGCATATTAAGGCAATGGATATCAAACTTACAGAACTTTCAAGCTGCGCGGGTTGAGCGGCAAAATTTAGTCCTTCGGACCTGTCCCAGGTGCTGGGGCTGCTGCCTGCTATTACAGACAAAAATGTGCTGGTCGGTTCGTCCAATGCCGATGATGCCGGAATATACAGGATTACCGATGATGTTGCTATTGTTCTGACCACTGATTTTTTTACCCCCATTGTAGATGATCCCTATTGGTTCGGCGCAATCGCTGCCGCCAATTCACTATCCGATGTATGGGCCATGGGCGGAAAGGCTGTAGTTGCCCTGAATATCGCCATGTTCCCAAGCCAGCCTGAGTTCTTCCCTTCTTTGCAGAGGATTATGCAGGGAGGAATCGACAAGATGACCGAGGCCGGCGTATCAATCATCGGCGGCCATACGATCAGGGACAAGGAACCAAAATTCGGCTATACGGTCATGGGAACGATACATCCCGATAATATCTATGATAATTCAAAGGCAAAAGTTGGGGATGCCCTGATACTTACCAAGAAGATCGGGACCGGAATTGTTGCTACAGGGATAAAGCGGAATATATGCAGCAACGCTGTTATTGAAGAGATCACTTTGTCAATGGCGGCGTTAAACAGACGGGCAAGCGAGATCATGATTGAGGTAGGGGTAAGCACGGCAACGGACATAACAGGCTTTGGCCTGATCGGTCACCTCAACGAGGTGCTCTCTGCAAGCAAATGCAGCGCTCGTCTTTATTCAGGCAGAGTTCCTTTCTTTGATGATGCAATAAGGCTTCTCAAAGAGAATGTTGTGCCGGGCGGCACACTGGGGAATCTCAAGATTTATAACCCATATGTTTTATGGTCTGCTGAGGTGTCCGAGCAAGAACAGGTACTTATGAATGACGCCCAGACTTCCGGCGGACTTCTTATCTTTGTGCCTGCTGAAAGGAAGGAAAAACTTATCTCTGCCCTGGAGAAGGAAGGGATATTGGCCGCATATATCGGCGATGTTGTTGATGGCGATATAAAAGACGACAAGCGTATTTTAGTAGAGCGCAAATAAGCATGTCGTTGTATCTGTTTCTCTGGGTTGCCGGCTCGATTGGCGGATTTTTCTCAGGTATGCTCGGGATAGGCGGGGGCATACTGATGTTGCCGCTGCTGCTTTACCTTCCCCCAATATTCGGACTTGAACTGATAGGCATCAAGAGCATCACCGGCCTTACCATGATACAGGGTTTTTTTGCTTCCCTGTCAGCCATGTTTTTTTATAACAGGCATAATTTGGTAAATAAACCTCTTGTGTTCACACTCGGTCTTTCTCTGTTTTTGTCCTCGCTTACAGGTTCATTTGTGTCAATAATTGTGCCGGATAAACCTCTGCTTTTTATCTTCGGAGCGTTGGCATTTATTGCAGCTATAATGATGCTCATTCCCCGCAGTTATGCAAAAGATGAACTGACTGAGGATAAGGTTTCATTCCCTAAACCCCTGGCGATGATCATAGGTGTCTTGATCGGATTTCTCATCGGGCTTGTGGGGCAGGGCGGCGCCTTCATAATAATTCCGATACTCTTATATGTGCTCAAGATCCCCCTCAGGGTGGCGCTGGGAAGCGCCCTTGCAATCGGTCTTTTTTCCTCAACAGCAGGCCTTGTCGGAAAGGTCGCAACAGGACAGGTGTCTTTTTTGATGGCCGCTCCGCTCCTTCTCGGAGCAATCCCTGCGGCGCAAATCGGGAGCTTTGTCGGTAATAAGACCAGGACGCAATACCTGAGATGGCTGCTGGCCGTGATAATCATTCTGACAGCAGTAAAGATATGGACGGACCTTTTCAAGTAATATGAAATTTCGGGCATGACAAGGCAACTACTCACTTTCATGTAGATTTTTAGTGAGGCAATTTGGTCAATTGAACAAAATTATCGCCTTTGAGTATAATTGCCCTATCTTTCAAATCGTTAAGGTTTCGAGGAATGACCATCAATAAGCGCGCATATCCCTATATAGCATCTTTTATAACAGCTCTGGTAATTCTTACAGTTGTATCTTTTATCAGCATAATTGAGAAGAAGCGGTTCAAAGAGCAGAAGCGCGCGGAAGTGCTTCAGCAATTAAGCGTTCTGCGCGCCCGGATTGAAGGGGCGCTGAATTCGCGTCTCTATCTTACACAGAGCGTGGCAGCCTATATTGCTACACATCCTGATATAAGGCAGAAGGAGTTTGAGCAGCTTGCAAGGGAATTGGTCAGTCAGGACCCTGTAATAAACACTATCTCCCTGTCCAAAAATTCAATAATAAGCCATCTCTATCCCTTAAGGGGCCATGAATCCGCACTGGGGCTTGATCTTATGGCTCATCCCAAAAGAAGGGAGATAGTTGAAAAGACAATAAAAAACAGAAAGGGCTTTGTCGCAGGCCCTGTTGAGCTGATAGAGGGCGGCACAGCGCTTATCAGTTATACGCCGATTTTTTCAGCAGTCCCGCATGGAAATCTTAAAGCCGGTGCTTACTGGGGACTGACGGATATTACAATTATGATGGATAGATTGTTTAAAGAAGCAGGTTTGTATTATGAGTCTCCCACCCTATCAATTGCGATTCGGGGCATAGACGGCATGGGAGACAAAGGCGATGTCTTTTGGGGAGAGGCCGCTGTTTTTCAGTCAAAGCCTGTGCGTCTGAACATAACGCTTCCCAACGGCTCATGGGAGATGGCTGCCATTCCGAAGGGCGGATGGGTTTCTGCCTCGCCGTTTTACCTTGTGTTGTGGACAGGAGGCCTGGTTCTGACCCTATCCGGCAGTCTGCTTGCATTTGTTCTTGTCAGAATGCCGCTAAGGCTGAAGGAGCTTGTGGAGCAGGCCACGGAATCCTTAAGCGAAAATGAAAAAAAATACAGGGAGCTTGTGGAAAATGCAAACAGTATTATCTTGAAAATGGACACAAATGGAAATATCACCTTCATTAATGAGTTTGCTGAGGACTTCTTCGGCTACAAGGAACACGAAATCCTCGGCAGGAATGTGCTCGGCACAATAGTGCCGGCTGCTGACAGCTACAATAACGACCACTCCTTGATGATACAGGATATATGCAGTGTCCCATGGAAATACGCCACGAATGAAAATGAGAATATGAAAAAGAGCGGCGAGCGGGTATGGGTCGCATGGACAAATAAGGGCATTTATGAAAATAAAATACTTACGGGGGTGCTTTGCATAGGCAATGATATAACAATGTTCAAAAAGGCAGAGCAGGAACTCCAGAAATACCGGTATGAGCTTGAGGATATGGTCAAAGAAAGGACCGAAGAACTTGCCGAGGCAAACGAAAAGCTCCGGAAAATTTCGGCATATAAATCGGAATTCCTCGCCGGCATGAGTCATGATATAAGGACACCGATGAATGCGATCCTCGGGATGGCGGATTTGCTCTGGGAGACTGAACTGGACCCTGAACAGCTTCAGTATGTTCAGGTATTCAGATCAGCAGGAGAAAACCTCTTAACGCTTATTAACGATATCCTTGACCTTTCAAAGGTTGAGGCAGGACAACTGGCTCTTGAGGCGATTGATTTTGACCTCAACGAAGTCCTTGAGAAGTTATGCGGGATTATGGCAATAACGGCGCAGGCAAAGGATATTAAGCTTGCGTATCATATTATGTCTGAGGTCCCGAAATATCTGATTGGCGACCCGCATCGCATCCATCAGATTTTAGTCAATCTGATCGGCAACGCCATTAAGTTTACCGAAAAAGGAGAGGTGGTTGTAGAAGTAAAGATGCACGATTCACGATACATGATACAGAATATTGGAGATATAGCATCGTACATCGTGCATCCTGAATCGTGTATTCTGTTGTTTTCCGTCCGTGATACAGGCATCGGCATACCTCAGGAAAAAATTGATACTGTTTTTAACGGATTTACACAGGTTGACTCCTCAACTACCCGCAAATACGGCGGGACCGGGCTTGGCTTGACCATATCAAAGAGATTGACAGAGATGATGGGCGGAGCCATCAGGGTTGAAAGCAAATTGGGCGAGGGCAGCACATTTTACTTTACGGCAAAATTAGGAGTTCAATCTATGCATAAAAAACAGATTCAACTGCCGGAAGTAAACCCCGTTAGAAACTCAAAGTTTCTAAACGGGATAAACCTCACCCTTCCTAAGATGACAGGGCTTTCTAACGGGGTAAAGCCGTCCGGTATTGAAGATACCCGCGCTCTGAGTATCCTTCTTGTTGATGACTCTAAAGATAATCGTCTGTTGATAGAGTCGTATCTTAAAAAGACCCCTCATAAAATAGAGATAGCAGAGAACGGCGAGATAGCAGTTGAGAAGTTTAAATCCGGAAAGTATGATATTGTTCTCATGGATATGCAGATGCCTGTGATGGATGGTTACACTGCCGCAGGTATTATAAGGAAGTGGGAAGGAGAGAAAGGGGTAAAAGTCACACCCATCATTGCTCTGACTGCCTATGCTCTAAAAGAGGATACGCAAAAGAGTATTGAGGCCGGCTGCACTGCACATCTGACCAAGCCGATAAAGAAGGCAAAACTGATAGAGGCCTTAAGTGAATATTCAAGGGGATGATGACATGACACTGAACAGCGGCGAAAAAATCATTGTTCATATTGATGCCAATCTTGAGGAGCTTATACCCGGATTTTTTAAAAACAGGCGTGAAGATATTAAGTCCATGCTTGCGGCGCTGGAGAACGGCGATTATGAAACCATACGGATATTGGGTCACGCCATGAGAGGGTCAGGCGGTGGTTATGGGTTTGATACAATAACTGATATAGGAAATGCCCTTGAACAGGCTGCAACTGACAGAAAATCTGAAGAGATTAGAAAACGGATACATGAACTTTCAAGATACCTTGAGAGGGTTGAGGTGGTATATGTTTGAGGTAATAGGCTGATGAAAGAGAAAGAGGCAATCATATTGGTTGTTGATGATGATGAAAGTTTCAGGCTATTGCTGGAAATTAATCTGCTGGATTTCGGTTTTAAACCGATTCTGGCAGACAGCGGAATGAAGGCGCTGGAAGTTCTTGAGAAGAGCCATGTTGATTTGATTATATCCGACCGGGTGATGCCTCAAATGGATGGTATAGAGTTCTTGGCCAGAGTAAAATCAAAACATAGCGACATCCCCTTTATCATGTTGACCGCTTACGGAAGCATTAAGGAGGCGGTTGCTTCAATCAAGAAGGGCGCTTATGATTATATCGAGAAGCCCTTTGATGCAGACGACCTGTTTGCCGTTATAAACCGCGCGCTGGACTACTTTCGGTTAAGCGATGAAAATAAAAGGCTTAAGGACCATCTGCGCGAGCTTTACAGTTTTCAAAATATTGTTACGAGGTCGCCCCTGATGATCGCTGCCCTCAAGCTGGCTGAAAAAGTCTCTCGGAGTCCGAGCACAACGGTTGCAATCTATGGCGAAAGCGGCACCGGCAAAGAGGTGCTGGCGCGGGCCATACATTATGAAGGAGAGCGGATGGAAAACAGGTTTGTTGCCGTCAATTGTTCTGCAATTCCTTCCACTTTGCTTGAAAGCGAACTTTTTGGACACGTGAAAGGGGCCTTTACAGGCGCTGACAGGGACAGGGAGGGGAGGTTTGCCCTGGCGCATGGAGGGACAATCCTTCTTGATGAGATAGGCGACATGCCCCTTGAACTGCAGGCAAAACTTCTGAGAGTGCTTCAGGAACGGGTCTATGAAAAGCTCGGCTCAAACAAGCTTGTCAATACCGATTGCAGGGTCATTACCTCCACTCACAGGGATTTAAGCCGACTGGTAAGGGACGGACGTTTTCGTGAAGACCTCTATCACAGGATCAATACATTCCCCATATCCATTCCTCCGCTAAGAGAAAGAAAAGAGGACATACCGCTGCTTGCGGACTACTTTATCGGGCAGCTCAGGCAGGAACTCGGCAAGCCGATCCCCGGAATTTCCCGGAAGGCCATGGATGTATTTCTCGGCTATCATTGGCCGGGCAATATTCGGGAGATGAAAAACTGCCTTGAGCGGGCCGCCATCATAACGGACAATGAGCTGATTAAACCCGAACACCTCACCATAAGCGCCGCAGGCAAGAGGCAAGAAGATATTTCAAATGACAGTGCAAATGCCGTGCAGATAACCATAGACCTCGACTCACCGGATACTTCGCTTGACAGCATAGTAGAAAAAATCCTCAAGAAAACCCTCAATAAATGCGACAACAACAAATCCCGCGCAGCAGAAATCCTCAAGATAAACCGCAAGATGTTTTACCGCAGAGGATAGTGAATATATAAAACCCAAATTGAGCGATTTTTTACTGCTTCCCCTCTATCAAGAGCCAACAGTGGGTGCTTTAAGCAGGGATTGAGGGGTGTGTTTTCCTTTACGCCCTCTCTGTTACACACCCCTACCCCTCTTTTTAGACTGATCTTTACCCATAACCTGGGCTTCTGGACACAGCGGGTTTTAGCAGATGTGGGACGTACAACTCTGCCATATACTTCCACATGGCGGTAATATCATCAAGCCGCT
>CAMTXX010000099.1:0-3205 GCA_947085825.1 uncultured Nitrospira sp.
ATATCTTTTTCAAATAGCCTTGTTCAAGCTGCCAAGGCGCGTGCCAGAGGCTATAGGACTACTCACAATCTAATTGCAATGATCTACCTCATTGGAGGAAAACTTAACTTTGGGTTACCCATTTGAAACAGCGAGGAGCCCGAAATAATCTATGCCCTCTACGGCCTCACGCCGGAAGAGATTGCGATTGTGGAGGGGAAGGGTAAAATATCTTTACATAGGAGGTGAGCAGAATGAAAATAAAAGCTACTTTTGTAAAAGACGGAAAGTGGTGGGTAGCATGGACGGATGACGTCCCGGGGGCGCTCACACAGGGAGAAACCATTGAAGAAGCAAAAGATAATCTTGTAGATGCTATACATGAAATGCAAAGACCTATTGATATTTCTTCTCTACCCAAACGTGAGGTTGTCTTAGAAGAAATTGAAGTATGAAAAGAAAAGAGTTAATCAGGCTCATGGGTGTGCCCTATTAAGAGAAGGTGGAAAACACTCCCGCTATATAAATCTTGCCAATACGAATAAATCAACCACTGTCCCAAGGCATACAGAAATCGCTGACCTTCTGGCAATCAAGATTTGCAGACAAATTGGAATTCCCGACCCAAAATAAAACATAACCCGGAGCCCTTTATCACCCTCGCTAACCAAATCCTCGTTGCCAAAAAACAACCCCCTTCATCCCCCTTTTCTAAGGGGGAATTGCCCAACGCCGACACCTCTGCCCTCGAAAAACAGATAGACGAAATGGTCTATGCCCTATACGGCCTCACGCCGGAAGAGATTGCGATTGTGGAGGGTAAGGGATGAGATGTTTTTGTTATACTATAAGAAAATAAGAAAGGAGAATTAATATGATAGCAGCAAAGAGAAAAGTTTCTGATATCACAGTTGACGAACTCAAAGTTATAATTCACGATATTATTGCTGAAGAATTAGATGCATGGCGGGAAACACTTGAAATCATGGCTGACAAAAAACTGATGCAACAGATTAAGCAAGCTGATACAGACTGGTTATCTGGTAACAAAGAGGCGTATGTTTCATGGGATGAGTTAAAGCGTGTATAAAATAATACTACATAAGAATGCTTCTAAGTTTTATGCAAAGGCTGATACCATGTTGCATGAGAAAATAAATTCAGCAATTGAAACGATTCTTCAAAATCCTCACTTCCATATTCATATCAAAAAATTACAAGGCGAGCTTTCACAGATGTATCGTTATCGTTTCGGTAATGTAAGAATTCTTTATGAGATACACGAGGACATTAAGACCATAAGGATAAAGACTATTGAATACAGAGGCAGTGCTTATAAATAGAATAATGAATCAGCCCTTCATCACCCTCGTTGGCCAAATCCTCGCCGCCAAGAAACAACCCCCTTCGTCCCCCTTTTCTAAGGGGGAATTGCCCAATGCCGGCACCTCTGCCCTCGAAAAACAGATTGACGATATGGTCTATGCCCTCTACATAGCGGAGTGTATTGAAAATGTTGATGCGACCAGAAAACAGGAATTTTCAAAAAAGGCTGAAAGAAATTGGTCTTTCCATACTTGTAGATTTTAATAAAAAGTTGCAGGACTATAGAAGGACGTTTCTTGCCGCGATGGCAGAATCGCTTGTCAATCTCACATCCTTTAAAAGAAAGATTTCGTTAGACGCTGAACCGTCGGAGGACCTATTGATGTTGCAGTAATTTCGAAAGGGGATGGGTTCGTCTGGATCAAAAGAAAACATTATTTCAAGCCGGATTTGAACCCCGGTTTTTTTGCTAACTATTTTCGAGAAAATAAAGAGGAGGTCGCCAATGAAAAAGACTAAAACCAAAATGCTTGAATTTCATTCTGTGAAAGAGTACGAGAAAAAGTATTATCCGGAATCCTATAAGAAGCAATTTCTTGAGGTTAGCGATCCAAATAACATAGGCATCGTTCTCGCGCGAGAATCCTTGAATAAATTTAAACATCTGATCCAAAAACAAAAGGTGTGCGTTTAACGACATTCATTACATCACTGGCCCAAGAGGGCACATGCCATGCGCTTCTACAAGAAAGACAAACCAAAGCCAGCCCCGATATCCCTTGCTTTAAAAGCGGAGATAAACATTCTGGTCTATAACCTCTACGCGCCTGCCTACCGATCAGCCAAGCTCACGCCGGAAGAGATTATCATGAAACTGGATAAAGATTTTTTCTCAGGCAGGTGGGCAAAGGCCACAGACAGGCAGAGAGAATTGCTTGCGGTGATTGCAAGCTTAACTAATTGTCAGGAGGAATTTACGGTACAGGAAGTTGTCGAAGAATCAAAGAAGCACCTGTCAAACCCCTTCAGCAGCAGCCATGCTAACCAGATGTTGTCGTCATTGACGAACGCGGGTCTCATTTATAAAAACAGACATGGCAAATATTCATTCGCCGCACCTCTTATGGACAGATTCATTTTGCGGCAAAGTATTGATGGCTTTATGAAGTAATGGCGGGGTCTATAATAGAAAAAGAAAGAGAATAATGCTCTTTCAAGCAACTGCTTCCTTTTTTCAAGATCGCTAGCCACTTTTGATCGGCTTAATAACCTCTCAGCCGCCGCACTCAGACTGCTTAAGTCCCGTTTTATTCGTCTGCCCAAATCAGTGAGCGACATTCCGCCTATTTCCCGTACCAAATAAGCGACCATGGCCCGGGCCTCGGATGGACATCTCTGCTTTCCTCCTGCTGCAAGCTCTTTTTCCGTCAGTCCATACAGGTTGCCCGCGCTATCTATTATCCTAAAAACGGCAGTTAAACCACAGAGAACACAGCCAAAAGTAGGCGCTTCTAAGCGAGAAATTACGCTATAACAAAAAGATACGGAGACTCCCCTATTCAGGAGAAGTACCTGCCTTAAGCACCTTTTGGGTTATTACTCTGTGATCTTTATTTTGTTTAAATATCAAAATGTTTTCTCTGTGCGCTCTGTGGTAAATGCTTTTTTTAGGATTATTGCGTCGAGTGTTACAGCTTTCTTTTCTGTTTGCTCTGACTTCGTGTATGCCCTTTCAACAAATGTGTCATTTCCCAATATGCGCCCCTCGCTTGTCCCGCTATGAAACTCCTGCCGATGCCCCTCATCCTTTCCATACTTTACAAACTCGTCATACCTTGTTCTTGCTGTCTTCAGTCTTTGGGCAAACTGCGACAGCACCCACTCGGTTGTAAGCCAGGGA
>CAMTXX010000100.1:0-19592 GCA_947085825.1 uncultured Nitrospira sp.
CAAACCAAAAACACATTATAGGCACAATCTTTTATCATTAATTATTATTTATAATCAAAGCCTTTGCCTCACCCGCTGTGTCCAGTAGAAAATGTGGGACATGGTCAGTTTATTAAGGGGGAATCGAACCCAAAAGATCCGCTGTAGTACCCCAAACGCATTTTGAACTCGTCTAAATCTGAGAGCGCCGGATCTAATTCCTGCTGACTCTCTGAAACCCCGAACATTCAAGAATACGTATTTCCGAACCCTTCAGCGCCTCGTCAAGGAGGAGGTTCAGTCCAAGATTATCGCTTGCTATATGCCCTGCCACAACCACATTCAGATGATTTTTCTCGGCTTCCTTCCTGTGCTCTTCGCTGAGGTGCATCACAACAAGCGTATTCACACCTGTCAGCGCAAGACTGCTGAAAATATCCTTTGAGCCTTCTGTGCCGCCTGTCATATCAACAAATATTTTGCCGGCCCTCCTGTTTTCAGATCCCAGAAGGATTTTGGGCCCGGAACCATTTTTTGCAGCCTTCCGGTATTCAGGAAGCGTCCTCAGAAGATCGATCACATCAGAGAGCAGATGGGGCTTATTATCTTCAAAAATCCTCTGAAGAAACGTAACTGCCATATTATCTGCCGGTGTATGCAGGCACATAAACGGTATCCCAAGCAGCCTTGCGGCATCTACTGCCCGGGAATGATTCAGCGGCATGAGCCTTCGTTCAATTTCCTTCATCCTCTGCTCCATCAGGTTTTCAGCAATATTAATCGGCACCCCATATTTGCTCAGGATATCGGACTGCATATACATAACAGAATACAGGTTGGCAAATGCCATGCCTTCGGGATGATGCGCAACGACCAGGTCAACTGCCTCGCCCCTGTTTTTCAGGCTTTCACAGAGCAGCACTTCACCCACCTCTATATCGACGCCAAGGAGGATGGTTTTTACGTCTTCTTCCCCGCTGCCGTTTAATATGCGGGAATCCGCATAGGGGTTTTGCAATGACTCCTTGTCAAAGAATTCCTTCCCGTCCGGCTTGAGTTCAGCATATTCTTTTTCCATACGCTGCCGGTCTTTTTCTACTGCTTCCCTGCCCCGCGGGTCATTGCTTATGCCTATATCAACAGCCTTCTGATAAATCTCTTTTGTCTTCATCCTTTATTGCTGTTCAGGTTATTTAGACTATTAGACTGTAGTCTGTTAGCCGAAAACGACCGGAAATAAGGGGTGCGAAGCGTACCTTATCCGGTGTTTTTCAATTGCTAACAGACTAAACACCTTCAGACTATCCACCTGAACAGTTACCTTATTTCATTCCCAACTTGACTCTTTTTGCAGCTTTTTTCTGAGCAGCTATCGCCTTTTTTTTCTTCTTTACGCTTGGTTTCTCATAGTGCTCTCTTTTTTTTACCTCAGAGAGGATCCCTTCTTTTTCACACTGTTTTTTAAACCTTTTAAGCGCATTCTCGAAAGAATCGCTTTCACGCACCCTTATTGAGGGCATCCGCCTATCACTCCCCTCTGTTTAGAAATTGCAGATAATTTTATCAGTTTGCCGGCAGGTGTGTCAATGCAATCTTTCTATAAAACGGTTGATTATAAAAGGAAAATAACTCAATTGCGCGCAAAGAGCCTTTTCAGGCAAAGTTTATTTGAAAAATATGTTTATTTATGATACATTTCAGTCATCATAGCAGGCAGTTGTTTCTGACAGTTTTTCTGAATATGCATATTTTAACACTATAGCGAATCTTTTGGATTTATTCCCCCTTAATAAAGGGGGCGAGGGGGTTGTAACCTTGCTTTTGCCTCTGTCTTCATCAGAACAACCCCCTTTATCCCCTTTTCTAAGGGGGAATTTTGACGCCTTACCGATATAATATGATGTATTGGCAGGAAACTTAGCTGTAGCATTAAGATATTATCCCTGTAATCCTAAATAAAATGATTTCACCTGACGCGATTATTAACAGTCTTAAAGAAACAATTATTGTTTTTGATACAAAGGCAAAAATAACCTATATAAATAAAAGCGGTGAAGAGTTACTGCGGAAAAGCTCTAAAGATATTACAGGGAAAAAACTATTGCAAATCTTTAACAGCGAAAAAACCATTTCACCTTTAATAAGAAAAACCATCAGGGACGGCCGCTCGCTGAGGGGCAAATCTGTCAGTTTAAATATCGGCCATCCCATCAATATAGATTTCAGCCTTTCACCCTTTTTTATAAATGACACGATTGGCGGCGCAATTCTGTCCATATCGGAAAACATAAATATTGCCGACATGGAAGATTATGATTTTGACTCCGCAATCTATCTGCTCGGCACAATAGCGCACGAGATAAAAAACCCGCTCGGCGGCATAAAAGGCGCTGCCCAGTTATTGCGCAATAACGCGCAAAGTGAGGGCATTCACGAATACATCAATCTTATTATACGGGAAACCGACAGGCTGAATTCCATTCTCCAGGATTATCTTACAATTTGCAAAAGCCCGTCCCTGCACCCGGTAAACATACATGAAGTAATTGAACAGGCCCTTGCCATTATGAGCGTACCGCTCCGGAAGACAGGGATTACACTAAAAAAAACGTATGACCCCAGCCTTCCTCATATTCAGGGAGACGAGGCCAAGCTTTTGCAGGTTTTCCTTAATATTATCAAGAATGCGGTCGAGGCCATGAAAAAAGGCGGCAGACTTGAAATCACAACGAGCCCCTCAAGAGAATCCTTTATTGACCACGGCAAGATAAAAAGATGGATTTTAATCTCCATAAAGGATACCGGAAAGGGAATTCCCTCAAAAGAACTTAAAAAAATATTTCTCCCTCTTTATACAAAGAAAAAATCAGGGACTGGCATAGGACTTGCGGTTTCAAGAAAAATCATTAAAGACCACGGGGGATTCATAAAAACGGAAAGTCAGATAAACAAAGGGACGGTTTTTCATCTTTACATGCCGTTTGGACAACATGGATAAAAACATATTAGTGATCGATGATGACGAAAGCATCATATGGGTCATCAAAAAAGCCCTTGAACCTTCCGGTTACAAAATAACCTCAAAGACAAGACTGGCCTCAGGATTAAAAGCCTTACAGGACAACACCCACATGGTTTTGCTTGATCTTGTGCTGCCTGACGGCGACGGGCTTGAAGGGCTGAGGGAGATACGCGCTTCCTGCCCCGACGCCGTTGTCATTATGATTACCGCAAACGCCAGGATGCAAAGCACGATAACAGCAATGAAGGAAGGCGCCTATGATTACATAGAAAAGCCTTTTGATATCGAAGAGCTGAAAATTGTTATTGAAAAAGCCTTCAGGGACCTGTCCCTCAGAGAAGAATTAAAGAAACTCAAAAAAGCCGTCTTCGAGACGGAAAATCCTCAGATGATAGGGAAAAGCCCTAAAATGCTTAAGGTTTTCAAGGACATCGGAAAGATAGCGGCTAAAGACATCACTGTTCTAATAACCGGAGAAAGCGGTACAGGCAAGGAACTTGCAGCAAAGGCAATTCATTTAAACAGCAGCCGCGCCAGCGGCCCTTTTATAGCGATAAATTCAGCATCCATCCCAAAGGATCTGCTCGAATCAGAGCTCTTCGGCTACAAAAAAGGGGCTTTCACCGGCGCTATAAAAGATAAGGAAGGGAAAATAGAGGCGGCAAGCAGTGGGACCCTTTTCCTTGATGAAATCTCGGAGCTGGATACTGAACTGCAGGCCAAGCTGCTCCGTTTTCTGCAGGAGAAGGAATTCACCCCTTTAGGAAGCAATGAAACCCTGAAGGCCGATGTAAGGATCATAGGAGCGTCCAATAAAGACCTTGCCGCAGCAGTGCAAAACAGGCAGTTCAGGGAGGACCTCTATTACCGCTTTAATGTCGTTCAGGTCAAGCTTCCGCCGCTGCGCGAAAGGAAAGAAGACATACCTCTGCTTGCGAAAAACTTCCTCAGGGAAGCTGTCGTGAAATTGGAAACCGGCGAAAGAGAATTATCCGGTGATGCAAAGGCCCTGCTCCTGAAATATGACTGGCCGGGCAATGTGCGTGAGCTGGAGAATGTCATAAAAAGGGCATGTGTACTTTCCAGCGGAACGATAATAGAAAATAAAGACCTGCTGATGGAGGAAGACAACTCCTCCTATTCCATCAAAGACTTCCTTGAAGAAAAATTAAAACACTATCTGAAGGATATGACCAATATAAACAACTGCAATCTCTATAATACCGTCCTTTCAGAGGCGGAAAAGGCCCTTATAAGCATTGTTTTAAAAGAGACAAACGGCAATCAGTTAAAAACCGCAAAGATGCTCGGCATCAACCGCAACACGCTCAGGTCAAAGATTAAGGAATATAAAATCAGGTAAAAAAGCCCTCTCACTTTTTATTTCCCGACTAGGAATCGAGCTTGATAATCCCTTTTGTGATGGCAAACTTTATCAGGGCTGCGCGGGAATGCAGATCCAGCTTTTCCGAGATATTGGTCTGATGCGCGATAACAGTCTTTACGCTTATATCAAGCCGGACGGCAATTTCTTTATGGCTGTGTCCTTCGGCAATCAGCTTCAGCACCTGTTTCTCCCTGTCAGTCAGTTTTTCGTAAGGATCTTCTACGGAAATCTCAGAGGCTTTTCCAAGATAACCGCTGATGACCTTGCCGGCTATGGATGAGTACAGATAGGACTCGCCTTTTGCAACCGCCCTGATGGCTGAGATAAGGTCAGTACCGACTGCCTGTTTCAGTATATATCCGGACACGCCTGCCTTTAGCAGCCTGCTCACATATTCCTTGTCGCTGTACTGTGTTAATATGAGGATTTTCGTATCAGGCAGCCTTTTCTTTATCTCCACGGTCGCCTCGATTCCTCCGAGTTCAGGCATCGATATGTCCATCAGTATCACCTCAGGCCTCAGCTTCTCCGCCTTTGCTATCGCCTCCAGCCCGTTTGAGGCCTCACCGACAATTTCGACATCCTCGTGAAACTTCAGGAAGGCTATAATTCCTTCTCTCATTAAGGCGTGGTCATCTACAATCATTACCCTGGTCTTAGGCATTTTTATCTCCGTAAGATTTCAATGGGATCCACAGACTTATTCTTGTGCCGCACCCCGGCTCTGAACATATTAGCATCTTTCCGTCTATAAGATATACCCTTTCCTTCATTCCAAGTATGCCCAGCCCCCTGCCGTCTTCGGTCCTCTTTAAGACAGACTTGACATCGAATCCCTTCCCGTCATCCTCAATATCAACTTTGAGGTCCTTTTCCCCTACCTTCATGATAAAGAAAACGTTTTCAGTCTCTGCATGTCTTGCTATATTGACGATGGCCTCCTGTAGTATCCTGAATAAGGTTGTTTCAAGATGGGGATCAAACCGGCCGCCGTGCTCCCCTGTAATATTGAAGAAATATGTTATGCCCTTTTCCCACAGATGTTTATCAAGAAGCCATCTGATGGAAGCCTCCAGTCCAAGGTCATCCAGTATGGTCGGCCTGAGGTTATGGATCATGGTCCGCATATCCTCAAGAGTACTAAGCACAATTCCCCTTATATCCTCGATCATTTCCACGGATGAAGGTTCACCATATAATTTGCACGTCTCTATCTTCATTAAGATGGCGGACAGCGACTGCATGGTCTGATCATGCAGTCCCCGCGCAACTCTTTTTCTCTCTTCCTCCTGGGCTGTTATGACTTTTTTGAGGAGCTTTTCAACCTTCTTCCGGCTTTGATTGATCTCCCTCGTTCTTTCGCCCACCCGCCTTTCAAGCTTAATATTATACTGCTGGAGCGTCTCAAGAGAGTCGGCCAGTTTGACCCTCATTACTTCAAAGCTGCTGCTCAGCCTGCCTATTTCATCCACGCCCCCGAACCCTATGGACCTGGACATATCGCCGGAAGCGATGCTGCGTGTCGCATCGATAAGTTCATGCACCGGCTTAACGATACTCCTGCTCATGCCCACAGCCATGAGGAGCGCAACACAGATAGAAATTGCGCTGAAGAGAAGGAAGGTGTTTTTCAAGTCCCTTGCCGGCGCAAACACATCTTTCTCCGGCTCGAGTATGGACACGCCCCAGGGCGCCATTTCAAGGGGCGAAAAGGCCAGCACGTCATTAGAGCGCTCAGCCGCATCTTTACCCTTCATCTTTTCATCTGCATGGCATCTGTGACATCTCCTGACAGCCGATATCTTTTTTTCGATCAGGGTCGCAAGGAACCTGTCATGATCGCTGCAGGTAAAGACCCTGTCAGGATTGCTTGAGGCCAGGACAATGCCGTTGCTGTCTACAATCTCCATATGAGTGTTCGAAGCAGAAGGCACAAACCTGATAAGCTGACTGAGCATATAGTTGGTGGGGTTGACCTCGCCGCCTGCAACTCCAAGGATTTCGCCGTCCTTGCTTTTTAAAGGCGCCAGCGCAAATATGACCTTTTTGCCCGAGGGCTCAGCCGTATAGATATCGGATATTGCCGGCTTGCCGTTACTGATGACCTTGCTGATATAGGGAAGAATAAAAAAATTTACGGAGTTGTCAAGCCTGGGCGGATAGGCCATGACCATTTTGCCCTGCTTATCAAGGAGGAAAACCCCGTCCGTAAATATCGAATACTGATACGCTGTCTGCAGGGCCTTTTTTTCAGGCGCCCAGTTGTTATCTTTAAAATCTATTCCGCCGGACAGGGAAATATCATACAATCTGTTGAAATTGCTTTCAAGGACAGAGTCGGTATGTCTTGCCAGCGTATCGGCGAGTTCAACCCTGCGGTCCAGAGACCTGGCGATAGTTTCATTGACTGTAATATAACTTGCTATTCCGAGACTTGTTATTATTATCAGGATGCTGAGTATGACGGATATAATTATTCTTTTATGCATTCATTTTGCCGGTTAGGGATAAACCATCACCGGCCTTAACCTGAGTCTTGTTTTTCGTCTTCTGTTTCCTTTGCATGCCTGTGTTCGAGGGACTCCCCTGTCAGCCTCTCATATTCAAGCGGATGTTCATGTTTCATCCTGGCTACAGATATCTTCCCTGTAAATATCGCCGTGTCAAGCGGAAATACCTCCGGACTGAATATGGCGCTATACAGATGCCAGACTACTATAACCAGGAAAGCAAGCATGGCTTCGTTGGTATGGGCAGCCTTTGCAGCCGGAATCAATTCTCCGGGGAGGTATTTCACTACCATGGCAGGGAACCACAATATCAGCCCTGTTATGATCATGAGCAGCCCTCCCACGACTACTCCCCAATACTCGAATTTCTGTTTATAGTCATACCGGTCGCACCGGGCAGGCTGGTCCGTTGTCCCGAAATAATATCTGATATTTTCGATAGCGTCGGTGAAGTCCTTCCTGTTTATCACCATCGAGGCAGGCCATTTCCTGAAGATAACACCCGCAGAGGCCACACTAATATGGAAGATAGTGAAAACTGTGAAGAACACTCCTGAATACCTGTGTATCAGTCTTACAGCGTCAATACCGCCGAGATTTATGATGAGCCACTGCGATAAAGCGTAATCATGGAACTTCTGCGACAAGCCTGTAATAATCAGGATTATAAACACCGTCATGTTTAGCTGGTGTTCGACTATCCGGTAATTGCTGAACCTTCTGATCTTGCCGCCGACTATCAAATCACTGTTTTTCATGTTTGCGACCTCCTATCTGTTAACCGCATAGCGCCAGATATGCAGAAGTATCTGAAGAATCAGACCCACCATCATAAAAGGGATGAAGATTTTATAAATAAGGTTAATAAAATAAACCAGCGGCGCCTTTTTAAGGTTCGGCTCATAATGTGATATCCAGCTGTCCGGGAAATTCTCAGTAGCATCCGGATGACACTTCTGACACCTCTTTACCAGGTTCGCCTTTACTATCGATGAGTTCGGGCCTGTGGTAACGGTTATATCGTGGATGCCATGACAGTCGGTGCAGACAGCGATCGGTTTCATCGTTCTCTTGTCGCCGAAATCCTTCTGCTTCTTATACAGCTTCAGTGTGACGCCGTGAAAATCCTGAAGATAGCTGTTCAGCACTGAGGTGGACAGGCCGTATTTGTCCATCAAGGTTTTGTCGGCATGGCAATTGCCGCACATCTGCGGGACCTTCCCACGATAGTCAAAAGTCCTGGGGTCCAATATGTTATGGGCCCTGTGGCAGTCTGCACAGACCGGAACATCCTGATTGTTTTCGCTGAACAGGGCGCTTCCATGCACACTGGAAGCATAGAGCTTATAAATCCCGCCGTGACACTTTTCACATCTCTTTGCGCTTGACGTCCTTTCCTTCCCGCTATGGGATATGGAATGCGCTCCGTGACAATCTACGCAGACAGGCGCGTTCAGATTTCCCTGGCTGAGTATGGCATAATGGATGCTGTCGAGGGTTTTTGAATATTTGTCAAAATGGCACCTCCGGCAGCTTTCAGAGGCGGTTACCACATAATCCCTCTTGCTCCTGAACGTCCTTTGAGGATGTTCCTGGGCCGAAAAACCGAAATGACAATCAGAGCAGTACAGCTTGCTGTGAACAGACTGGGCCAGCGCCTCAGGGTCTATCTTGAGAGACTGTTTCTCACCATCCCTGAAGGACATCGCAATCTCATTGCTGTGACAGGCAAGGCAGTAACCCGTATCTTTATCTTTGGAGATGCCTTTTTGTAAGCGTTTTATTGAATGAGAGCCGTGGCAGTCGACACATACCTTCCCGCCTTTCTTTGCGCTCTCGGCCATCTTTCCATGCAATGCTGATTTAAATTTTGTGTGGCAGGTCTTGCATTGTGCGGAACCTGATACAGCATAATCCCTTCTGTTTTTCAAGACCCGGCCCGGGTGTTTTTCCGTGGAAAATCCAGTATGACAGGCAGAACAATCAAAGGAGCCGTGGACAGACCCGGCAAAGGTATGTATGTCTATATATAACGGCAGTTTCTCGCCTTTTTGCAGTTCGAGAGAAAAATCCTTATTGCCGTGGCATCCGAGACAATACTGAACATTTTCAGAGACCGAAGACGAAGAGGCCTTGACCGCTCCCGGAAAAGACAGCAAAAACAACGCAACAACTGCAACAAAATACAACCTGACTCTCATAATTGTCCCCCTGCCGACCGGTTTTTTCGCCTCTGTTATATATCCCCTGTTGTTCAGACAAGGTCTATTATTACCTATTTTTATTCACCAGTATAACAATATAAAACCAACTATACAATTAGAATAAACTCCTATACCTCATAAGAAAAACATCTTACATTGGCAATTCCGGCATAACTCAAAATAAATTCATTCCAAGCAGCCTTCAAGCTGACACCTTACCACCCCTTAATCCCCTCCTAAAATAGGAGGGGAGCTTTTGGGTATCAACAACTCCCCTGCTTAAGGCACCTACTGTCGGTCCTTGGTTAAGGAGGGGCCAGGGGTGGTGTTTTTAGTGCCATCTTGATTGCAAGCTGGAATCAGTATATACTTTCAGCCATCCTGACAAGCTGCTCAGGGGTGTCATCAGCAATAAGGGTGATACGGTAAATTCCTTCGTCCCACGAAAGCCTGTTACACCGCTCCTGACCGCTGCAAACAGCTATGACAAGGGTCCCGGTACTGCCCTTGATGTTTACCTGACTCTCCTTCCTCACATACAGGGTATCAGACTTATACTTTGGCTCAAAATCAGCCCTTGAATCCACCTGGAAAAACGAAAGCGCAAAACTCCTTGAATCCCGACGGGTAAAATGCAGCATGACCAGAGGAAAAGGTCTTCTCTGGGCAAATATCTCCGCAGGCGGCCACATGATATACTCCGGGAAATAGGCCGGCATGTATACCCTTGGAATTTTCAAGGCCGTCCTGACATCATCAACCGAACTATATTTTTTTATGCCTTCATCCTGCAACACAGACGGCAGCCAGTTAAGCAGTTTCAGCACAACAATGACCGCCATGATTGTTACAAGAAAAACAAATCCCATGTGGAACTGTTTCAGCTTATTTTTCTTCATTTGTCCATCCATTATTACACCACAAAATAATTAATAACAGCCACTACGGCTATTGTGAGCAGGAACTTCCCCCATGCAAATTCTTTATCTTCATGTCCTTCTCCGCTTTCGAGTCTTGCTATCCGTTCTTTAAGCAACATGTCATGACTGTAATTCTCTGCCCCTTCTTTCAGCGCTGTTACGCCGCCGAAGGGAGCGGAAAAAAACTCACTATGAGAAGAATAGAACACTTTCAGGGTTGATGCAAGCGCCTGGGGTGACTTTGTTAAAGATACCGTTATGTCATCGCAGATATGTTCGTCATCCTGAACAATCCGTCTGAAGACCACCAGGACTATAGGATTAAAGAACATCAGCGCTCTTATCACAAATATCATCCATTTGACGGCATTGCTCATCCTTGTTATATGGGCAAGTTCATGGGCTATAGCGCTCTTCAGTTGTTCCCTGTCGAGCGCCTTGAGCAACCCGGAAGTCAAAACTACTGTATGGTTTTTTGAACCTGAAGTGAAAATAAAAGGATGGCTGTCTTCAATGACAGTGACCGGAGGCGGTTCTATCCCCAGCTTTTCGCTCATCTGCTTCGCAAGCTCATCTATCTCCGGAACAGAATAAAAATTACCGTTCGGAACTCTCCCCTTCCGTGCAAAAACATCTCTCATAACAGGCATCATCTCCTGCAGTAAAAAAACAAGCGAGGTCCCTGCCAAAAGGAGTGCAAATAAGGTGCTGAGCGGGACCAAGTCCCATATCTCAATGGAAAGCCACGTGTTCATGCTGAATATGGCCTGTTCCTGCCGGAAAGAAAAAGAACCTCTCTCAAAATTTATCAACTGATAGAGCGGCAGCATACAGGCAGGAAGGAACAGGGTCATTATACGATATCTGAACTGGGCCAGCGGGTCCTTTATGCGCCATATCCGCATCGCGCGTTCAATGATGACAATAGCGATAAGTGAATGAAGAAATGTCTGGACAACATATATTCCCGGCAGAGAATCTAACAACCACACCACAGCGCCTTTTTCATTTCATGCAATCGTGATGCAAAGGATCATCCCGTAAGATAGGAAAACTTTTCATTGAACTGCTCGACAGTCATACCGGCAGCCTTTGCCATGGCCGCTATACAGCCTGGCGCAAAATCCTCTTTCTCAAGCCGGATCATATATTTTCTGCCGACCTCGTAATTCTCAGAGTTGATATCAACAAGCTTATTTCTGATCTTTCCGGTAAGCGGGTCTGAAAGCTCAACAAAAGATATTGGCCTCAGCCTGCCTTCATCAAAAACAATCATCGAGCCGGAACCTCCGCGGAGCAAAAACCGCACCGCGCCGTATCCCAGATTTCTCGTATATTCAATATCATATGGTATAGGGGCCGCAGCCCGTAATTCATAGCCTATTGTTTTATGCACAATCGTGGTTTTTATACCTCTGGATTCGAGACTCTTTTTTACCAGGTACTGAAAAATCCTGCCAAGCTGGATCTCGGAGAGCCGCACCCTTCCCGCCTCGTCACATTGAATG
Source organism: uncultured Nitrospira sp. (assembly GCA_947085825.1). GTDB lineage: Bacteria > Nitrospirota > Thermodesulfovibrionia > Thermodesulfovibrionales > UBA6898 > JAOUFP01. The sequence goes on from CAMTXX010000100.1 coordinate 11,531, forward strand.
TTTTCAAACGCTGCGAGTTCCCTTAGGTCAAACTTGCCGGCGATGCCTTCAGCCAGAATCGCAACCCCGTGGTCCTTCCCCATAGAAAGCCTTTTGATGATCGAGCCCTCAAGGATATCGGCAACTTTCTGAACAGAAACAGCGCCTTCACTGAATTCCTCAGGGATCAGGGTGAGGGGAGTTCCGGCAGCCTTTCCGATGCCCAGCGCAAGATGACCTGCATTCCTGCCCATGGTGGTAATAAAATACCACCTCCCGGTTGTCTTTGCGTCTTCCATCAGGTTTTTTACGATCTCAACACCCCAGTGGCGCGCAGTATTGTAACCAAAAGATGACCTGTCTCCCGGAAGATACAGATCATTATCTATGGTCTTAGGCACATGAACAACCGAGAGCTTGCCTCTCGTCGCCTTCTCTATCCAGCGCGCCATAAAGGCTGTCCCGTCGCCGCCTATGGTAAGCAGATAACGCACGTTCAACTGCTTCAGCGTTGCCAAAAGCAGATTGAACTTTTCCCTGGCTGTATCCATCGGATCGCGCGAGGTCCGCAGGATAGACCCGCCGGTAGTATGTATCCGCGATACATCTTCAATAGTCAGCTGCCTGACAGCCTTTTTGTCTCCTGCGAAAAGGCTCTTGAACCCGCCTACGATCCCCACTACTTTCTTGCCTTCATTAATGGCCTCGATCGTGGCAGCGCTGATGACGCCGTTAATGCCCGGAGCCGGGCCTCCCCCGACTACTATGGCCAGGACTTCTTTTTTCATAGCTCCTTTATAATGTTTTCCGGGATCTCTTTGTTTATTATAAGCTGTTTCACTGTCCTTTTCACTATATCCACGGAGTTCACAACTCTTAATTTATCGAACAAAAGGCCGAATTTCTGCTCCAGTTCAGTCATGACAGGCCCTCTGATATCTTCGCTGATATCCCACCATTTCTTTTTAATTGCGCCAAAGCCCTTTTTTCTCGTATTGTAAATGAACTGTTCCTCTGTCTGGCCCTCTTTATGCTCCCCTGAAAACTCTTTTTTGATATAACCATAAACCTCGTTTCTGAAATCCTCAGGCAGATGCGCACTGTCATAAATCATGTTCTGAAAGCCTGTTGCAAGATGCACCTCTGACGTGCCGGTCTCAGGGAACATATGAAATGCGTCCTCCGGCAATGTTGACGCACCATGCTGGACCGCGCCTGAAAGGCCGTACCCCTTTCTCGCGATATCAGACAACTCACGCAGCGTATCAAAATCAATCTTCACCTTCGCAAGCGTACCGTCAGGCAGCACAACACCACCATGCGATGTCCCGGTCTGCACGCTCAGCTTGCTCAAACCCTTTGTGCATTTAAATATTTCCTTAAAACCGTCGAGATACGCCTTTAACTCCTCAGGAGTACTGTTTTTGCTGCCTATTTCTCCGATTTCACCGCCGATTGAGACATCTATCCCGGAGGGCTGCTGCTGTCTGACGTGTTCTGCAAGTTCTGCGGTCTTCTCAAAATTCGGCCTTTGCTGTTCCTTTATAGTCGGCCTTTCAAGGTCTACAAGAGTGGATGAATCAATGTCAATATTATAGAACTCTGCCTCAATAGCTTCTGAGATAAGGCCCTTTACATAGTTTGTTTCAAGGTCGGGGCCGCTGAGATAGTTTTTCCTGACAAGCTGGAAATGGTCTCCCTGGATAAATACCGGCCCCTCATACCCCTCTCTTACCGCAGCCGCCAGAACTACAGCTGAATACTCAAGCGGTCTCTGCTTTGTATAGCCGATTTCAGAACGGGCTATCTCAAAGATGAACGCCCCTGTCTTTGTCTCCAGGGCCTTTCTGAAGACAGCCCTCGCAACGTCATACGTCAGGCCGCGTATATTAATCGCAGGCACGGTAAAACCGGGATAATTTCTCCCCATCTCCTCGTAAAGCCCCTGTATGGAAGCCGGGACAGCTCCACAGGCCTTTGCGAGCTCTTTCACCAGCAACAGGAGTCCATTCTTCCGCTCTCCTTCAGCAAAGACCGCCTCATAAACAAGTTTGTCCATGACAGATGCAACTGCGCCCCTGTCCCTGATTTCAAGACCTTCCCCGCCTGCCTTGACTATGCTGCTCAGTTCTTTCATTTCCATATGTCCCTCCCGGTATGATATTTCCTGATTAAAAATTAGGTTCATTCGTGAAAAAGTTAAAAGAGTCTTAAGACTTACTGGATTCCCGCTTAAGACCTGCGGGAATGACGGTTGTCATCCTCGGGCTTGACCCGGGGAACCAGGGTGTTTTCAACTTAAATACGAAAGACACAAAAATTATAAGCCTTTTTATGAAATATTACAAAAAATCAGCCTTTTACATTGAGATGAAACAAGAAATAATAATAGAAGATTATGTATGCGTAATATCCGCCTGCGGATACAGGGATGCTCAGAAATTAATGCCGATATCAGGGAACAACGAGGTAATCCGCCGCACGTTGTCAGTAAGCAACAACAGGCCGAAGATAATAAGAACCAGACCGCTGGCTATCATGACCACTCTCATATATTTGCGGAGTCTGACTGAATAGCTGAGGAATGAATTAAACATAAGCGATGAAAGAAAAAAGGGAACTGCAAGCCCAAGAGAGTATACGGAAAGGAGTTTGAAGCCGTATACAGCAGAACCTTTTGAACCCGCATAGACCAGGATCGTCCCGAGCATAGGGCCGATGCACGGCGTCCATGCAGCAGCGAAAGTCATGCCGACAAAAAACGTGCCGATATAGCCTGCCGGTTTTCCGGTAAGATGGAATTTCCTCTCTCTGGTCAAAAAGTCCAGTTTCAAGACACCTGATACAAACAATCCGAAGAATATCACCAGAATTCCGCCGATAATCCGTATCAGGTTCTGGTATTCGACGAGAAACCTTCCGACTATTGAAGATGAGGCTCCGAGTGTGATAAAGATAAGGGAAAATCCGGCAATAAAGGCAAGGGAATTTGTTATGGTAAGAAAGCGTATCCTCTTTTTGTCGGTATTTTCTTTCAGGTCTTCAAAGGATATCCCTGTTATAAAGGAAATATAGGATGGCACAAGCGGAAGAACACAGGGAGACAGGAAAGATAACAGGCCTGCAAGAAAGGCGAGTGAGTAAGATACATCATTCATCGCTCCAGCCCTTCATATACCGCACAGTCCTCTGTGCCGCCCTTGATCTTCTCTATTGCATGGGGAATAACATCCATGATCGCCTCAAGTCCTTCCTTCACCGCCTTCGGACTGCCCGGCAGGTTTATGATCAGCGCATTTCCCCTGACTCCTGCTACAGCCCTCGAAAGCATGGCGCGTTTAGTTTTATTCGATCCGGCTGACCGCATAGCCTCAGCAATACCGGGGATTTCCTTGTCAATAATTTCCTGTGTTGCCTCCGGAGTTACATCCCGGGGGGAAAGTCCTGTGCCGCCGGTAGTCAAAACAAGATCCACTTTTTTACTGTAATCCGTCAGCTTCTCTTTTATCAAACCCTTTTCATCAGGGATAACCTCATAATATTCAACGGTTGCGCCGATAGCAGATAGCATCTCCCTGATGAGCGGGCCGGCAAGGTCTTCCCTCTCTCCCTTTGCTCCCTTGTCGCTTAAGGTCAGAATAGCCGCTGTGATCATTTTTAATGGGATTGGGGATTTGGGGTTGGGGATTGGTTTTTTACTAATCCCTAATCTCTAATCCCTAACTACTATCTTGTCTCCTTCTTTAATTTTTCCGCCTTTGATTACTTTTACAAATATGCCTTCCTTCGGCATGACGCAATCGCCTGCCTGATAATAGATGGCGCAGCGGGTATGACATTCCTTGCCTATCTGACTCACCTCTCCGATGACCTCGCTGCCTAGGTTTATTTTTGTCCCAAGGGGAAGTGAAACAAGATCGAGTCCTTCTGTGGTAATGTTCTCTGCAAAATCACCGGGCTTCACCTCAAGCCCCATTTCCTGCATCTTCCTTATGCTTTCCAGTGCAAGGAGGCTGATCTGCCTGTGCCATTCAGAAGATGCATGGGCATCGCCTTCGATCCCGTAATCAGTCTTCACGAGCGCCTTATCAACAGGTTTTTTTCTGACGCCTTTTTTATCGCTTACATTGACTGAGATTACCTTGGCGGACATGTTTAAAAATAACATAATTCATGAGGCGCTAGCAAGAAAGCAGTTCTTTCTCATTTCCGAGTTTAATGAGCGAAGAACGCGTTGCTGTTAATGTATTTTCGGCACAAGTTTAATCTGCAAATCACACCCCAACGCGAAGCTAACCGGCCGCGGCCGCCTGCTTTTTGGCGGCCCGTGTTGAGCGCCTGGTTAGGTGAGCGTTGGGAACCAGTTTTTCGCATTTATTGTATCTTGGATGCGAAGGAATTATGAAATACTTGGACAGAAAGAAAAGATAGAGAGGCTAAAGACCTTGAGGTACAAGTATTATGTTTTACCTGCTCAGTTAGGAAGTGACGGCAGAAAGCAGATATTAAGGATTTCTATCATAAAACAGAAGATACGATCAAAACTGATCTATCTGTATAACCGCATAAAACCATACTTTCCTTATGGTAATGACAACTGCAATGCAGTTGCATGAAAAAGAGGAATATTTCACAGAAGGTCTATTAAGAATGGCATAACTATTACCTTTGATAAGATTGGTCCCCAGAATGCCTTGATGGGCTTGGTTCTATAGGTGTGCCTTTTTAAGCTGCATTTTCTTGGTTAACGGCTAAATTGCATATGTCAACGAACATATTTCTTTTTGTATAAACCAACGAGATAAATTATAAAGCTTATACAGCCTGCGATTGTTACAAAAATCTTCAAGAAAATATTCTGAAAGATTGGTATGTTTATGTTGTCAATCCGGGGTAATTATTAATTTAGACCATGCTTTTCCCTCAGCTTTAACCTGTCAGCTTTCCTTCTGTCTTTTCTTCTCTTTCTCTCTCTTTCTCGAATTGATATGCCAGATTCTGAATACCCTTTCCAGCTTTTCCTTATACACCATTGCAAGGAATACCACAACGATCGCGATACCGAGCAGGAGAGAAAATCTGTAGTATTGCTGCTGCCGCAAAAAAGCCCCCCCAAAGGTAAGCAAAGCAGTTCCTGAAAATCTTCCGATTGTGCTTATGAGCAGGAATTCCTTTGTGCTGAGATGCCCGAGTCCAAGGATATAGCATAAAATGTCCTTTGGAAAGCCGGGTATGAGAAACAGGATAAAAACAAGGAAGGCGCCCTTGTGATGGAGAAGATAATCATACTTATCAAGGGTTGCCTTGCTTACGAATTTGTCCACAAAGGGCCGTCCGAAGGTCTTTGACAGAAGGAAGGCAAGCAATGATCCAAGGGTCAGGCCTAAGGTGGAAAGAACCAGCCCGAGGGAAGGACCATACAAGAATCCGCCGATCAGTCCTGTAACTTCTCCGGGAACAGGCGCTGCAACTACCTGCAGCGCCTGCAGAAGAACAAAGCCTATGAAGGACAAGGGGCCGAGGGAATTTAAAAATCCCTGAAGCCGCTCCTTGTCCATAAAGAACTGAAATGCGCCGCTTTTATAAAGGAGGAAAGTACCCGCCAGAAAACATATCAGTAAGGCGATTCTCAACCATATAAGATTGTTTTTTTTGCTGTCAGTCCGGTCTTCTATGATTCACCTTTTGCAGACCCTTTATTCAGAAAAGGTTTTATCAGGTCTATCGGCACCGGAAATATTATTGTAGAATTCTTCTCAGTTGCGATCTCCGTAAGAGTCTGGAGAAATCTGAGCTGTAAGGCTCCGTCTTCTGTTGCAATAATTTTTGCAGCATCAGCAAGTTTCTGGGATGCCTGAAATTCACCCTCTGCATGGATTATCTTTGCCCTTCTCTCTCTTTCTGCCTCAGCCTGTCGTGCGATAGCCCGCTGCATTTCCACCGGCAGGTCAACATTCTTCACCTCAACAGTAGAGACCTTTACGCCCCAGGGCTCTGTCTGAAAGTCAATCACTTTCTGGAGTTCCGCGTTCAGTTCATCACGCTTTGACAGGAGGTCATCCAACTGGCTCTGCCCCAGAATGCTCCTGAGCGTGGTCTGGGCGATCTGGGAAGTTGCGTAGTAGAAATCTTCAACCTCTGTTATCGCTTTGACCGGATCGATAGGCCTGAAATAGATAACTGCATTTACCTTAACAGTGATGTTGTCTTTTGTTATGATGTCTTGCGGGGGAACGTCCATAGTGACTGTGCGGAGGCTGACCTTTACAAGCTTGTCAATAATAGGCCAGATAATGACCAACCCCGGACCTTTTAAAGGGATTATCCTGCCGAGCCGGAAGACGACACCCCTTTCATATTCCTTCAGGATCTTGATTGCGGCTGACAGAAAGTACGCGACTGCGAAAACTACGATTATGATCCATGTTAATGATACTGGAAATGGCGACATCAGACTACCTCCTTTTGACTTTGATTTGAAGACCTGACATTGATATGACTTCTATTTTATCACCTTTTTTTATTATTTCATCGGAGTGGGCAGACCATATCTCACCGTGCAGGGCGGCTGTCCCGCCGTCTTTTGTTATGTCCGTGACAGCCTTGCCCTCTGCTCCTGTAAGGCTTTCAGCCCCTGTTACCGGTTTTCTATGTAACGCCGTGTACGCGAGGCTGAAGGTTGCGCTAAAGAACAGGGCTGTAATGATGACAGCAGGGATAATGAGGGCAAAAGAGAGCCGCAAAAAAGGCGCAGATGAATCAAAGAGCATGAGGGAGCCGATCACCATGACAATAATGCCCCCGATAGTGAGCAGGCCGTAGGAAGCAACCTTGATCTCGAGAAGAAACAGGATAAGGGCCAATAGGATAAGCAGCAGGCCGGCATAATTTACAGGGAGGGTCTGAAAAGAATAAAAGGCGAGTATCAGAAAGATCGCGCCCGTAACTCCTGGAAAGATGGCGCCCGGGTTTGTAAGTTCAAAAAACAACCCGTAAAATCCGAGGAGCATCAGCATATAGGCAACACTCGGGTCAGAGATGAAGTTGAGTATCTTATAACGCATATCCATTTCTGTGCGGGTGATGGATGCGTCGGCAGTCTTCAGGGTTTTTTCTCCTGCCGCAGTGGTCACTTTCCGGCCGTCTATCTCTTTCAGTAAAGTATCGAGGTCTTTGCTCACGAGGTCTATGACATGTTCCTTCAGCGCCTCGGTCTCGGTTGCGGAGATGCTTTTTCTTACCGCATCCTCTGCCCATTTGGCGTTTCTTCCTGTCCGCTCAGCGAGGGATTTAATATAGGCTGCGGAGTCATTCGTGGCCTTCTCTTCCATTGTCTTGTCCATTTTCCCCCCCATCGAAACAGGATGGGCTGCGCCGATATTCGTCCCCGGCGCCATGGCAGCAACATGAGCGGCAAGGGTGATAAAAGCCCCGGCAGAGGCCGCCCGTGCGCCGCTGGGTGATACGTACACAATAACAGGCACACTGCTGCCTATAATGTCTTTAACGATATTCCGCATGGACGTGTCGAGCCCTCCAGGAGTATCGAGTTCTATCACAAGCACTTCGGCCTGCATCGCATTTGCCCTGAGTATGCTTTTGCTTATGAACTCCGATGCTACGGGATTGATGACGCCATTGAGCGTGACAACAAGCACCTGTTTTTTCTGCTCGCCGAAGACCCCAGAGGAAAGAACCACTATGGATGCGAGCAGCAGAAGTAAAACAGTGATGCGTTTTTTTGTTATTTCAGGTTTATGCATTTCAGAACACAATGTTTTCATCAGTGGCTATTTAAATGTTATCATAATAACATCACAAAAAAACAGGTGTACTTTTCTTTGTCAGGATTGTTCCTGTTGAATATGGTTTTTTTGCTGCTGATTATTTGACAAAGGACAGTCATATTTGATATAAAAAACAGTTCTGTTTGTATTAGTATAGTAGATATTATATCTGAAATTCCCGGGTAGCTCAGCTGGCAGAGTAGGTGGCTGTTAACCACCCTGTCGGGGGTTCGAATCCCTCCCCGGGAGCCATCCTTCGGCAAATGGCTTTTTTTATTTATATACTTCGCAGCGAA
>CAMTXX010000101.1:0-16910 GCA_947085825.1 uncultured Nitrospira sp.
AAGGCACCTACTGTTGGGTGAAGAGTTTTATCTTTTCAGGTGTTTGTTTTATCAGTGTCGCTTAGAAGCGCCTACTGTTGGTTATCCGTGTCGCTTAAAGCGCCTACTTTTGGTCATCCGTGGCTAACTGCCGTTTTTAGGTTTATGGATTTCATCAAAGCAGATAAGCTCGCCGCCGAGGTTGTAAAACTGCTCTGCAATTTCATAAAGAGACAGTTTACCGATAAGAAAATGATCGGCCTGGATATAAAGTATCTTATTGCATATGAGAGGATATGCTGAATCATGGCAGTGGTCTTCCCGATGCCTCTCTGACCGATGATGATAGAGAAACGGCTTTTTAGTGGTGTGTTTTTGAGGAAATACCTGACATAGTCCTGTCTGTATGTTTTTAGAAAATGCTGACTGAGCCTGAACAGTTCGTCCATCACGCACCCTTCTGTTTTTGTAGTATTGCATTACTATAATAACAGATGAATAATAGTAACGCAATCCTGCCATTCTTCACAATTCATGTCATGTCTTCTTAGTCAGCGTCTTCTTAATCGAAGACGTCACCTTCCTTTTTTCTTTCTCCGGCTTGCCTGCCCCCTTGCTTGTCGGTGCCTGCTTCCTGGTTAACATCTTTTTTGTTTTCTTTGAGTCTTTCTGGTCTGGACGGTTTTTTGCCGGTAATTTGCTTTGAGCCTCGGATGCGGCCTTCTTGCTCTTTCGAGGCGAAACCGGAACAGTCTCCTCTGCTGAGACCGAAGAAGAGATCACGAAACTCTGTTCGAGTTCAATGCCGAATCTGCCGGACAAATCAGAATCCTCAATAATCCTGGAGCTTTTCTTTGATGCTCTGACCAGGAGTTCCTGCTTGTGCCCTGAGATTGCCTGTCCTATCAGATCGACCATTTCCACCTTTCGCATCCTGAAAAACAACTCCGGGCTCTCATCGAGCCGCGCCCCGATGCCGTATAGAGTTGCTGCAACATGCTTGCACATACCTGCCCAGTCCGGGCAGGAGCAACTGAATGTAATCTCTTTTGGCGATGGGAACATGCCTGCATCCTTATGGGTAAAGATCTCCCCCATTGTTTTGGGAAAGTTACCGTTCAGGAGTTCCTGAAGAGATTCAAACATGCCCTGACATTGATCCAGGATCGCATTCCAAATATCCTTCTTTAGGGTTTTTATGCTGATGACCACTGCATAAGGCTTTGCCCGTGATCCCTGTACAGAAGCCCGGGCCTCTCCGGGGTCGATCTGGAGGTCAAGGACCGCCCCGTGGCGTACGTAACTCCTTCCCCTGCCGATGCGATTATGGTAATCAGCGTATCGTTCAAGATTGAGGTTCCATGCCTTGCCCCACCAGGTGCGGGCGATAGCCGAGCCCTGTAAAACCACGGGCTTCAGGTCCGGGTTCTTTTTGGACAACTGCTTAAGTTTCTTCGCCGCCTTTGCCTTTTTCTCTGCTACGGATACATATCGTGGATATTCCCAATAAGACATAGTTACGCTCCTTACAAATTGAATAAATTATCAGAGCTATTTTATCACAGTGCCGGATAGACAGAGTCATACAGATAAGGAAAAGAGCTCGATCAGCTCATCATTATTCATCTCCGTTATCCAGTCTTCTCCTGCTGCCTGAATCACTTCCCGGGCCAGCTTTATCTTGCCTTCTATCATCTTGTCGATCTTTTCTTCAAGCGTACCCTCTGTTATGAATTTGTGGACGACAACGCCTTTTTTCTGGCCTATTCTGAAGACCCGGTCAGTAGCCTGGTTCTCGACCGCCGGGTTCCACCACCGGTCAAAGTGTATAACATGATTCGCAGCCGTAAGGTTCAGGCCCACCCCGCCCGCCTTTAATGAAAGGACCATAAACGGGATATATGAGTCGCTCTGGAATTTTTCTATCAGCCCCTTTCTCTTGGCCACTGCAGTACCGCCGTGCAGGATGAGGCCTTCTCTTCCGAATACACGGGCAAGGAACTCTTGAAGGGGTCCGGTTATCTCCTTGAACTGTGAAAAGACCAGAACCTTTTCCCTTTTTTCAAGAATGGTCTCGCATATCTCTCTGAGGCGGCCGAACTTGCCGCTTTCTTCTTCATCGTATCCACCTGTTCCGAGGTACTGGTCCGGGTGATTGCAAAGCTGTTTGAATTTCATGAGTGAAGAGAGAACCAGGCCTTTACGCTGAATGCCCTCTGTCCGCGCTATCTTCTCCTTGAGCTCACGGACCATCTCTTTATAGAGAAGTAGCTGTTTTTTGCTCAAAGATGCGTAGGTCTTCATTTCGACCTTGTCAGGCAGGTCTGAAATTACAGTCTTGTCCGTTTTCAGGCGTCTAAGGATATAGGGGCTGATAATCCGCCGAAGTCTTGCGTAACCCTCGGGAGATTGATGGAGCGCCTTTGTGAATTCGCCGAATTCCTTTGCGCCTCCGAGCAGTCCGGGGTTAATGAAATCGAAAAGAGACCAAAGATCTGACAGTCTGTTTTCAACCGGCGTGCCTGTCATGGCTATCCTGTTTAGGGCCTTGAGCCTCTTGATGCTCCGAGTCTGTTTTGCGCCTGGGTTCTTTATAGCCTGGGCCTCGTCGAGTATAATGTAATTCCAATCACGTTCGTGAAGCCACTCATATCTCTGCGCTAAGGAGTAAGTCGTAATCACAAGGTCGATTCCCTTCAGTGAGTCACGGCCTTTCGGCTCTATCTTTCTTCCCAAAGGCGCGCTGGGGTGCGCGATACCAAAAATCAGGTCCGGCGCAAAACGGGTGAGCTCATTCTCCCAATTCGAAAGCAGGGACGCCGGCATCACGAGCAAACTCGGAAGGCCAATTTCCTTAGATTGGTCCTGAGCTTTGATAATAGTAAGCAGACCGATTACCTGAACGGTCTTGCCAAGCCCCATGTCATCCGCCAGGCAGATCCCAAGCCTCAAAGAATGGAGAAACGCAAGCCAGTTCACCCCCTTCTGCTGGTACGGCCTGAGGTCGGCCTTGAGTGCTTTACCTGTCCGGGCAAAGTCGATCGACTCCGGGCTCCTGAGCTTTTTCAGCACAGTATCGAGCCATCTGCCGTTTGTAAGCTCAATATCTTGTGATTGGTCAGCAACTCCCAAAGCGGATTTCGGGTCCATTTGCGTGCGCATCGCGTCTCTGAAGCTGAATTCGCCAGCCGCAATCATATCACGCGCCTTCTCATATACCTCAATGGTCTGTTTCAGTTTCTCCGGATCGACCGCCACCCATCTGTTTTTGATCCACGCGAGCCCTTCCGACTTCAGGAGCAGCAGCCGGGCTTCTTCTTCAGGGATGACCGTGTCCCCCATAAGGAGCTCGGGCCTGAAATCAAGGAGGGCGTCCATTCCGACGTGAGAAGGCTGCTTATCTCCGGCAGTTATCCGAAGTCTTACCCCCTGAGCGGGCCCCTTCCACCAGTTCGGGATCCTGCAAAGTATCCCGGCACTCTCATAGATCGGGACCTCTTTCAGAAAGGTATATGCCTCTTGCGTTGTCACTGAAAGAGGATGAAAGATTTCCCCCGATTCCAGCAGCTCACTGATGAATCCACTCTCCCTGGCAGCGAGGTGGACCGTTGAAAGCAGATCCAGGAGTTTCTCATTGTCCCTGCCGAATTCCTCCAGGGCATATTTCAAAGGGAGATGTCTGGATGTGCCCTGAGCGTTGAGGCCTGTTGAATAAGTGGCTAAAAAGGCAAAGGGAGCATCATCCTTCCTGTTTTCGACCAGGTGGAAATAGACCCTCCCTATCAAATGCACGTTAGGGCTGTAAGATCTTATGAACTCTTGGGCCGTCCCTTTGTACTGCCTTAGACCCACCGAAAAACATCTGTTAAGCCCGTCCCATATTTTTTCAAGAAGGCCGGTGTTCAGATACTCAGCTCCGGTCATGAGGGGTGCGCTATCAACGACCGACTGTGTTTCAGCCGGTGAAAGCGAGACGGTGAGGCTCTCCCTCATCTGCTCCAGGTCAGGCGTCACTCTTAGTTTTTCGGCAAATATGCCGGCAAAGGCGCGCCAGAAATTGAGCGAATCGGAAAGCTGAATGGATTTATCGCTAAAGCCAAGGAATAGAAACGCAGAGTCCTTATCCTCGATAAAACGCCGTGAGATCTCCTTTTCCAGTAGCTGGCGGCTCTTGGGGATCCTCTCTTCAGTCGGCGTCAACTCAAGCTGGACATCGCCACCCGGCAATATAACAGCATAAAGTTCACTGCTTATTAACCTGTCTGCCTTCACGGCCTCTTTTCAATTATAAGCTTATGAATTCTATAAAGCAGGTAAAATGGAACTGAAAAGAGAGAATAACTTTTTTTGTTCAGCGTTGTAATCCTTTCGGTTTTCATATTTCCGGAATATATCCTGACCGCAAAGTCACTATTGCCTTCATCCATGAAATTATGCAGCGAGCGCAAGGTGCCTGTCTTGCCGGATTTAACTTCAATAGGTATGAGCCTCCCGTTTATCACAACCAGGTAATCCACCTCAGATGTGGCCCCCTTCTGCAGCCGGTACCAGAAATGCAAATTTGCATTCTTCCTGACATTCAACGACAGCAGCATCTGCCCGGCGATCTGCTCACTAATCCGGCCATGATACACAGCATTGATATCCGTAATGGTCGCTATTTCATTTCTTATGCCCAGCTGGTAGTTGACCAGCCCAACATCAAGATGCAGGAGTTTGGGCGCTTTCTTCAGATTGCTCATCAAAGGCAGCTGCTTTGACGTAGAAGCATGAACCCTGCTGATTATCATGGCCTTCTCAAGCACATCAAAAGCCTCGCTCATCTCCCTGCTTCGAAAGTTGGACTCTCCAAACTTCTCATACTTCACCTGAAGGCCTATATATTTAGCAGCATGTTCAATGATATGTTGTATATATTTTGTCCTGGCGGCGCTTGCATATTTGGAGACATCATCCCTGAAGCCGGTGAGAAGTGATTCATATACAGGGTCAACATCTATAAATGACCGGGTATCGGCATACCGTGCAACGGCCTCAGGCATGCCTCCTACCAAAACATATTCCTGGAATTTTTTCATAAGAAGGTTGTGTATCTCTTCAGAGATTACTGAATCAGAGGTTATGGCAGCTATATAGTTCAAAGCCTCTGTCTCCTGCAGGGCGGCCAGAAACTCATCAAAGGTCACTGGATACATATAGCAATACTCCACTCTGCCGACCGGAAAGGTAAACCCCTCTGTTTTCATCTTGACCTCCGGAAGGGAGCCTGCAGCAGCTACATGAAGATCGGGCATTTCTTCGTAGAAGTAACGCAGCTGATTCATGGCTATGGCAGAGTTCTGCACCTCATCAATAAAAATGAGGGTGGAACCGGGGATAATCTTCTTGTTGAATTTGAGCTGAATCAGCTGGAGCAGTTCTCTGAGCGGATACATACTAGAAAACAGGGCGATGTCATCTTTAAGCTCAAGATTGATATATATGTAAGTTTCAAATGCCTCCCTGCCGAGATGATGCACTGCTGAAGTTTTGCCGACCTGGCGAGCGCCCCTGATAACAAGAGGTTTTCGATTTGCCCTGTTCTTCCATTCAAGCAGGTAGTTATGAATATTACGGTTAAACATAATGTCATATTATATAACATATCTTAACGCTAAATTGTAATGTTTTAGGGGCTATATAGAAAGAATATGTAATGATGTCTAAATGGACTGCTCCCTGCCCATGGATGAGCAAGAAAGAAAAGTGAGATATTATTTCGCTGATAACCAGTTGATGTGCATTGCGGGCCAGACGATCGAGAGCAGGGTTTGCCTGGAATGCGCTGTTGCCGGGATGGCTGATTTCATCATCTCGGGAGATAGACATCTTACGGACTTAAAGTCTTTTCAAGGCATAAGGATAGTATCTCCGACCTGTTTCAGGGAAACCTTTGCCGGATAATACCCTAGGTTCTTTCAAATCAGATCCGAAATAGCATCAAGGGAAATCCTGCGATTAGTTCTCTTGAAGCAAACGCCGCGCTGTAGTAATATAAGACTGTTAGGCTTATGATATAAGGATAAAGATGCAATACGAAATTGAAATACGAAAGAGAGCCGAAAAGGATTTGGCTTCAATTCCAAGGACAGATGCTCAACATATTGCAGACGCGATTTTCCAAATAAAAGATGGACTTATTGGTGATATTAAAAGATTGACTAATTTTTCTCCAGAGTATCGTCTTCGAGTCTGAAATTGGCGTGTGCTTTTTGAAGTATCAAAAACCAAGATTATTATTTATCGAATTCTTCATAGAAAGGAGGCTTACAGATAATTTATGGAAACACAAATAATAGAAAAACACGGTAAAAAAGAATTTGCTGTAATTCCTTATAAAGATTTTCTTCGTATGCAAGAAAAGATAGAAGATTATAACGATCTCAGAGAACTCCGCAAGGCAAAAAATGATCCCAAAAATCGGCATGGTCGTCCATTTGATATTGTTGCAACAGAATTAGGATTAATGAAAAAGAAAGCCTAACGAAGCAATCCAGCCGACCGCAAAAAGCACGGCGGCTGATTTTTGCGTTATCATGACATCTTAGTAATTCAGGCAATCTCAACATATGAAACGAGGGAGCATGATCAGGATTTCAAGTGGAAGACTCAAGGGGAAAAAAGTTGTTACATCAAAAAAAATATTTGCTTCAACTGACAAAGACGAACTCAGACCCACATCTTCAAAGGTCAGAGAAGCGATTTTCAACATAGTGCAGGCTGAGATAGAAAATGCATTATTCCTGGATCTTTATGCCGGGACAGGCGCCGTGGGTTTAGAGGCGTTATCAAGAGGGGCTGAAAAAGTTTTTTTCGTCGAAAGCAGCCAAGTCCGCGCTAAGGCGGTTATGGATTGTATTGACAAGTTAAACCTGGGTGACAGGGCCTCTGTCTATCAGGGAGAAGCAGAATCTTTTTTGCAAAGGGCTATGAGAATGAATATGAAATTTGATATCATATTTGCCGACCCTCCATATCTGTCTGAGGAAATTAAGAGAGTGGTCCCTTATATTGCGGAAAAAAACGTACTAAAAGACGATGGATGCATTCTGGTTGAACATTCCTCCAAAATAGCTCTCCCTGAGCACATGAAAAATATAAAACTGACAAAGAATTATAAGTATGGCGACACAATGATAACACTTTACAGGAAAGAACAATGAAGAAAAAAATCGCTATTTACCCGGGGACTTTTGACCCTTTTACAAACGGCCATCTTGATCTGGTTGTACGGGGCTTGAGGATTTTTGACGAAGTGATTGTGGCCCTTGCCCCCAACCCGAAAAAAAACCCTCTTTTCACAATTGAAGAGAGGATTTCTTTGATGGAGAAAACGTTAAAGGGACATGACAGAGTCAGATGCGAAGTTTTTGAAGGGCTTCTTGTTGATTATGTTAAAGACTGTAAAGGTATTGCCATTATACGCGGCTTAAGAGCTGTTTCTGATTTTGAATATGAACTTCAGATGGCCCTAATGAACAGACGACTGCTTGCAGAAATCGAAACGGTTTTCCTGATGCCCAATTTGGAATACTCTTTTCTGACTGCCACGATTGTTAAAGAAATCGCCTCCCTGGGTGGTTGCGTAAAAGGGCTTGTGCCTTTGCCTGTTGAAAAGGCCCTGAAAGAGAAATTCAAAAGTTTGGAAGACAAGAACTGCTGATCCGGACAAAAAGAACGCTCTTTTTCTCAAGTTTTTCGAGAGAAGTTACATTCAGGGGTCGTAATACTTTTTCTTTTTCGTCATATACTCCTGTTCCACATGTCCGCCATAGTCATGAGGGTACTTATAGTCTTTCCCATGTCCTAACTTTTTGGCGCCTGGATAATGGCTGTCCTTCAAGTGGTCAGGAACCTCCATTGTCTGTTCATTTTTAATGTCCTCAAGCGCAGCATCAATTGCCCTATAACAGGCGTTGCTTTTGGGGGCATTGGCGATATAGATGGCTGCCTGAGCCAAAGGTATTCTTGCCTCCGGCATGCCGATGAACTCAACCGATTTTAATGCGGATATTGCAATGACCAAAGCCATAGGGTCTGCGTTTCCAACATCTTCGGATGCACAGATAACAATCCTCCTGGCAATAAACCTGGGGTCTTCACCTGCATATATCATCTTTGCAAGATAATAAACAGCAGCGTCAGGGTCAGAGCCGCGCATACTCTTTATTAAAGCTGATATTGTATCGTAATGCTGGTCTCCTTTCTTGTCATATACCACCACCTTTTTCTGGATTGATTCCTCAGCAACTGAGAGTGTTAAATGGATATATTCATCGCTGCCGGGGGCGGTTGTGAGCGCCGCTATTTCAAGGGCAGACAATGCCTTACGCGCGTCTCCATCCGACATCCTTGCTATATGCCGTAAGGCGTCCTCAGGGGCGGATATCTTCAGATAGCCAAGACCTCTTTCCCTGTCAGTAAGCGCCTTATGGAGTATCAGCAGTATATTCTCTTCTGAAAGCGGTTTTAATTCAAATACCTGACTTCTGGAAAGCAGGGCGGAATTCACATAGAAAAAAGGGTTTTCTACTGTAGCGGCTATCAGGGTTATATTTCCTTCCTCGACATCCGGCAGCAGCGCGTCCTGTTGCAGTTTATTGAACCGGTGAATTTCATCGAGGAATAAAATCGTGCGCATACCCTTTGATTTTCGAGTCCGGGCGGTCTGAATGATTTTTCTCAATTCATCCAGCCCTGCGGTGGCTGCATTCAGCCATTCAAAATGCGCCCTGGTTTTTTCGGCTATTACCTTTGCAATCGCAGTTTTACCGGTACCCGGCGGACCATAAAGGATAAGGGATGTAATGCTGTCGGCTTCTATCGCCCTTCTTAAGAGCCTGCCTTCACCGAGGATATGCTCCTGCCCGAAATATTCACTGATTTTACGCGGACTCATGCGATAGGCAAGCGGTTCTTTTACTGCTTCGGTTTTGAAAAGCTCCATAATGAAATGTAACCCTTTTTTACCGTACCTGTCCAGCCTTATGGTAAAATGTACACCTTAAAGTTTTTTCAAAAGTCTCACCACAGCCAAAGGTAGGCGCTTATAAGCGAGGTCACAGAGAAAAAAATAATGAAAAACATCAATAATCTTGCCGCAGGGCCACAGAAAATGGGCTATCTCTATATTCTCATCGCCATATTTCTATGGAGTTCGCTCGGCGTTGTAGTGAGACTATCGGGAGTTGATATCCATATCCTTATTTTTTACTCGCTGCTCGTATCAGTATCTTTGCAGGGAGTAATCGTTTCACAAAAAAAATACAGAACGGAAATTACAGGCCTGAAAAAACTTTCCTATCCTTTTATCCTTGGAATTTTTTTAATGCTGAATAATTTTGCATTCTTTTATGCCTTCCAGAATACTACGATCGCAAATGCCGTTCTCACACATTATACCGCCCCTATCATAGTAGCGTTTCTTGCGTCAGCCTTTTTAGGCGAAAAGGTAACCGGGCGGTTAATCACAGCTATAGTCCTGGCTTCAGCAGGCCTGTGGATTCTGCTCAACGGCTTCTCTGTACACGAAGCACATGGCTATGGCATAGCTGCCGGACTTGCCTCAGGTGTTTTGTACGCGATCATAATCATTCTGTCCAGAAGCTACTCCAGACATTTCTCACCTGTTGTTCTGTCTTTTTGCGCCAATGCCTTTATTGTGGCCATGCTTCTGCCTTTTATACGGACCTTCCCCCTGTATGCCTGGAAGAGTTTTTTGATCATGGGAATAGTGCATTCCACTATTGCGCCGATCCTGTATTTTAAGGGTCTTCAGACTGTAACGGCAAACAGGGCCGCAGTGCTTGGGTATCTTGAACCTGTAAACGCAATACTTTTCAGTATGCTTTTTTTAAATGAACAACCGGGGATATACTCTGTTTTCGGGGGCGTCCTGGTGCTTTTTTCAGGATATTTGACAGTCAGGGGAAAAGACTGAATGAAAATCTGCGAAATATTTACCAGTATTCAGGGAGAATCCACTTTTGCAGGTCTGCCCTGTACCTTTGTAAGACTGAGCGGGTGTAACCTTAGATGCGCATACTGCGATACAAAATACTCTTATGATGAAGGTGTGGGGATGGAGATAGAAGATATTGTGCGCCGGGTTGATTCAGCCGGTGTGCGACTGGTAGAAATTACCGGCGGCGAACCAATGCTTCAGGGAGATGAAACCATTTCCCTGATCAAAGAATTATTGGATAAGGGCTATGAAGTATTGGTTGAAACTAACGGTTCAATGAATATAAAAAAACTTGATAAACGTGCGACCATTATCCTTGATATTAAAACGCCCGGCAGCGGCATGAGTGATAAAATGGACCTCACAAACCTGGAGATTATAAAAAATTCCGACGAAGCTAAATTTGTGATATGCAGCAGGGAGGATTATGAATGGTCAAAAGTGCTCATCTCACAATATAAGCTTGAGGAAAAGTGCAAGGTGCTGCTTTCCCCCGGCTTTGGGATGTTGCAGCCAAAAGACCTTGCTGCATGGATAATTGAAGACAGACTGCGTGTCAGGCTGAACATCCAGATACATAAATATATTTTTGACCCTGACGAAAGGATGGTTTGATTTCCCTTTGTGAGGGCTGACTTTTAGACATAACTTCGCATTACTAAAATTGACGAACTCGCAAAAAGTCCTTTTTCAGGCCGTCATTCGCTTAAGGCGCCTACTGTTGGCCCGAAGTCCTTAATCGGGAATCCAGTGTTTTCAAATAGTTGTAACGACTCTGGATACCCGCCTTCGCGGGTATGACGACTTTTTACGAGTTCGTCAAAATTGATTGTAATAACATAATTAAATTTAAAATAAATTATAACATTATAAAAATAATTTAATTGACTTGGTAATATAATATCATTACAATCTTTTTCAAGATAACATTATAATCAATGAAAATGGAAAGATTAATCGACAGGGAAGATTCACAAAAGCTTTATGTTCAGCTCTATAAGATATTGAAGGGGAGGATAGAGACCGGGGAATGGGCTGTTGCCTCTCAGATACCCACTGAAGAAGAGTTGTGCAAAAACTATGATGTGAGCAAGGCGACTGTGAGACTTGCTATAGCAGAACTCGCAAGGCAGGGTTATGTGAAACGGCAGCAGGGCAAGGGCACATTCGTTTGCAAAAGGATTATCCCTGAAGGGCTGACGATGCTGACAAGTTTTAAGGAGCTTATGCTTGAGGCAGGTGTACCCTTTTCTACAAAGGTCCTTGCTCAGACAGTTCTCATGCCGGTAGACGATCTGGACATAAAGCTGGATATCACGGAAGACAAACATCTCATTTATATAAAGAGACTGCGCTTGATTGATAATGACCCAATTTTACTTCAGGAAACATACATGCCGCATCATATATGTCCATTGACTTTGGAGGAAGATTTAGAAAATAATTCACTGCTTGATATTCTTGAAAAAAAATGCGGAGTAAAGATTACAAGTGTTCAGGACTATATCGGTATTGCTTATCTTAATGACGAAGAGGGCAGGCTTTTGGATATGAAAGGAGGGGATGCTGCAATGCTTCTGGAGCAGCTTTTTTATTCAGGGGAAAATAAGATAAAGTACACCCGCTCAATTAAAAGACCCGACAGGTTCAAGTTTTTTATAGAACTGCAGAGGAAACAATAAAGACAGTGTCAAGTGTCAGGTGTCAGGTGTCAAGTGTCAAGTGTCAAGTGTCAGGTGAGAAATGAATAAGATAAGAAGTGTGGAAGAATTAGAGGTCTTTAAGAAAAGTCATAAGCTAACTTTGAATATTTACAAAATTACAGAAGGGTTTCCACAAACCGAAAAGTTTGGACTTGTATCTCAGATGAGGAAGGCATCATCTTCCATCTGTGCAAACTTATTAGAGGGCAGCCATAGATTAAACAGAAAGGAATTTCGCCAATTTGCCGGAATTGCTAAAGGATCTGCAGGTGAATTGAAGTATCACATGTTGCTTGCAAAAGACTTAGGATATCTGCAAGAGAGTGAATATTCCACTTTGATTGCAGAAACAGAACAAATAAGCATAATGCTTAACGGTCTGGTTAAGTCATTAACTTGACACTTGACACCCGACACTTGACACTAATAAAAAGAGGAGGTTTTTATGCCGGAAAGCAAAAAAGTAAGGGACGTGATGGTAGATGTTTTTGAATTTCCCCATATACCCCACTGGTTTACGATCAAACAGGCCATTGGAATAATTAAAAAATCTTTTATCGAAACAGAGAAATGTATCTTTCCCCAGGTTGTGATGGTCTTTGATGAAAAGTACAATCTCATGGGCACATTCACGCCAAGGGACATTATCAAAGGGTTGGAGTCAAGATTAAAGCCTGTAAGCATTAAAGATGCGGATATTGCATTTGTTGACGAAAATGCCATGGTAACTTTCGAGGCGAGCATGTTTGCAGAGGAATCCAAAAAATTGGCTGAAAAACCGGTGAGTGAAATCATGGTCACGGCAAAGACATTTGTATCTCCTGAGAACACTGTTTTAAAGGCAGCATTTTTAATGTCTCATCATAACCTGACAGTACTGCCTGTTTTAGAGAATAAAAAACTGGTTGGCTTAGTCAGGATGATAGAGGCCTTTGATGAGCTTTCAAATACTGTTTTAGAATAAGAATATATTAAAGGAGAAATCATATGGCAGATACACAAAAAGAAACAAAACATGCAGCCGGACTGCCTGAACCGCCAAGAGAAATTCATGTAGCGCCCGGGGTCGAGGAACATGCTGAAGCTCCCGAAAAATCCACTAAATCTATTATTATTGGAGTGCTGATATCCCTTGTAATTGGCCTTGGAATAGCATTTTTACCAACGCCCGAAGGCCTTTCAGTTCAGGCACACAGGTTTTTGGCATTACTTGTCACCGTAATACTTTTATGGGTCACTGAAGCTCTGCCTATCGGAGTTACAGGTCTTCTTGCAGGCGGCAGTCTGATCCTGTTCAATATCCAGCCTGCCGGAAAGGCCTGGGAGCCTTTTGCAAGCCCTGCGGTCATGTTTGTCTTAATGATAATGATGTTCGGCGTAATACTCAACGAAGCAGGCGTTGCCAAGCGTATTCTGCATCTGATCATCAAGGCTGCGGGTACGAATGTAAAAAAACTGAGCCTGGTGCTGGCAATTGCCTCTGCTTTTCTTTCATCTATTTTTCATGACGCCACAATTACCATAATACTTCTATTCAGCTTTTTGCCGGTTTTTGCGGCAATGGGCATCACGCCTTCCAAAAGCAACAACCTGAGCAAGTTTTTTATTATCCTTATCCCGCTTTCCGCTTCTGCAGGCGGATTCGGAACTCTCCTGGGCGGCGGCAGAAACCCGGTCATGGTCGAGACCCTTAAAAAGGTCACGGGCTATGAAATGGGATTTGTGGAGTTTGCCATGAGAAACTTCCCCCTCGTGCTGCTTACAGCAATCGCAACCTGGGCGGTTTGTTATCTGATCTTCCGGCCTGAAGTTAAAGAGCTTCCTGCTTCGCTAACAGCCGAAAAGCTGCCTCCCATGAGCGGACAGGAAAAAGGAGTGATAGGGTTCTTTTCATTGGCTTTTGCCCTCTGGAGCATAACAGATATTACAAAGGTCCACTACAGCGTTGTTGCAGCAGGTGTTCTGGCGCTGATATTCGGCTTTAAGCTCGTCAGCTTTAATCAGGTCATAAAAAAATTCCCGTGGGAGTCATGGATCGTCTTTGGCGCGGGTGTTTCAATGGGTATAGCTATGCTTGACACAGGAGCAGGCAAATGGCTTGCCGGTCAGGTAATTCCAATGCTTGAAGGACAGAGTTGGGTAGTCGTATTTGGAGGCGCAGGATTCATAGGATCTGTCATGTCGAGCTTTATGTCCAATTCAGCGGCAACAGCCCTTATATTGCCTATAACCATTCCAATGGCGCAGACCATGGGCATTCCCGAGGCCGCAATGGCGCTTTCAGCGCCTATATCAACATCCTTTATTATGCTGGTCATCGGCTGCCCTCCGACCATCATCGCTTACAGCACCGGATATTTCAGCCAGCTTGACTTTATTAAAGTAGCTGTTCCATGGGCGATTGTCTGTCTCATAGTTGTAACACTCGGCGCATCCATTTACTGGCCGCTGACCGGGTTTCCGACCCTGCCGTTTTTGGGACTTAGGTAAGTAATCTGACTTGGAGAGTGGAATTAATTTAATTAATTCCACTCTCTTAATCAAAGATAAGCCATAAAATACGGAACAAAGTTAATGTAGATTCAACATTGACAATGACAGTACAGCTATATATTTATATCAGTCCTATAAAGATCAAGGATATCAGGAGATGAAACAGATGAACAACGCAATTAGATTTATGCTGATACTTATGTTTAGTTCTTTTTTCCCTTTGTCAGCAGCATTTGCCGGAGCCGGAGCGCATCACAATATGGGTGAGACTCTTCCCCTTTACAGCGTACTGCCTTTTGCAGGTATGCTCTTGTCAATAGCACTTTTCCCTCTTGTGCTTCCGAAATTCTGGCATCACCACTTCGGAAAGGTCTCTGCATTCTGGGCTGTTGCGCTTGTTGTACCCCTGTTGATAGCTTATAAAGGTACGGCAGTGTATGAAATACTTCATATAGTACTTGCTGATTATGTGCCCTTTATTATACTGCTCGGAGCTCTTTATACTGTATCGGGCGGTATTCTGCTTAAAGGGACTTTAAGGGGTACGCCTGCAGTTAATACAGGCATACTTTTGATAGGTACTGTTCTGGCCTCATGGATGGGCACAACCGGAGCTGCCATGCTTTTGATAAGGCCGCTCCTCAGGGCCAATGCCCACCGTAAAAACCGCACATTCATGGTCGTTTTTTTCATCTTCCTTGTGGCCAATATCGGCGGTTCTCTCACACCGCTTGGCGATCCGCCACTCTTTTTAGGGTTCCTGCGCGGCGTGCCCTTTTTCTGGACATTTAACTTGCTGCCTCACATGCTCATTGCAGCAAGCGTTTTGTTAATCCTATATTATTTTATGGATAGTTATTTTTACAAAAAAGAGGGGATTACTGCAGCACCTGACGACGGCACAAAGGAACCGCTTAAACTTGAAGGTTCATATAACTTCATATTCCTCGCCGGAATAATAGGCGCTGTCTTAATGAGCGGTATGGCAAAGTGGGGAGATGTATCCATCCTCGGAATTCACAGAGGCATTCAGGACGTTGTAAGAGATGGGTTGTTAGTGCTGATTGCTATACTTTCCATGGCAGCAACTCCAAAAACCCTCAGGGAAAAAAATGCCTTCACCTGGTTTCCAATACAGGAAGTCGCCATACTGTTTATAGGCATATTTCTTACCATGATCCCATGTCTGAAGATATTGCAGGCAGGCACCCAGGGAGAGTTGGCTTTTCTCATTTCTGCAGTAAGGGAACCTATTCATTATTTCTGGATAACTGGTTCGCTCTCGGCCTTTCTTGATAATGCGCCCACATATCTGACCTTCCTGAGCACAGCAATGGGAGGATTTTACCCCGGCATTCCGGAAAGTCAGGCTGTCGGGCTTCTCATAAAGGAAAACCCAATTTATCTGTTAGCAATATCAGTAGGCGCAGTGTTCTTTGGGGCTGTTACCTATATCGGAAATGCGCCGAACTTTATGATCCGCTCTATCGCAGAGGAGGCGGGAACACCGATGCCCAGCTTCTTCGGTTATATGCTAAAATATTCATTACCGATACTCGGGCCTGTTTTTGTACTGATAACATTTATTTTCTTTATTTAGAATAAGGAGACACCATGAAGATAGAAAAAATACTTTTCCCGACAAAATTCAGAGAGCTGGCATTTAACGCTCTCGAACCTCTGTTTGCGCTTAAGAATTCAGGGCTGAAGGAAATTGTTTTTCAGTATGTAATACCGCGAGAAGAGGTCGGATTTGTCCCCTATGGCGGATACCTCAAGGGGGAGGAAGAAAAACTCAGAGAAGAAGCCAGAATAAGATTTGAGGACTGGCAGAAGTCTTTGTCAGCAGAAGGAATTGACAGTAAGGTAATAATCGAGGTCGGCTCCCCTGTTCCCAACATCCTGGCTGCTTCTGAGAGAGAAAAGGTTGATCTTGTAGTGGTCGGCAGAAAGAAAAAAATAGGCCCTGAAACATCTTTTGTAGGATCTCACACATTACAGCTTATTACGCGAAGCAAAATCCCTACCCTTGTCAGTAAATATATGGTGCAGTTTGACTCTAATGGAGAATCAGTAACAAGGGTAAATAAAGAGATATTTAAAAGACCGCTCATAGTAACAGACTGGTCAGAGCCTGCTGAAAGGGCGTTGAATTTGCTGATGTCCTTTAAAGGTGTTGCAGAAAAGGCGTTCGTGTGTCATGTTATCGGCGTTAAGATTTCGAAGGGACTGGACAAATCAGAACTGTATCGCTTGGAAAAAGAGAGTAAACAAAGGCTTGAGGATTATTGCGCCCGACTAAAATCTGAAGGCATTGCAGCAAAACCTCATCTCGGAGCCGGCAGAACCCCTCTTGAGATAATACGTATCTCAAGGGAAGTCGAAGCGAGCATGATTATTATGGGGACCACAGGGAAAGACCGTCTGCATGAACTGCTTCTGGGAAGCAACTCCCACAGAGTGGCCCAAATGTCAGAATTGCCTACACTGCTTGTGCCTTAAAAAGGCTGTATTTTTGTCTTTCGGGGATTCCTTCAATTAACTGGAATCCCCGAAAGACTCACATTTCCCCTGACTAATGACCAAATAAGCCGCTTAAATTATCGAATCCTTTTTTTGACAAAGCTCCAATGAGCATATTTATTTCAACCACAACATTCTCATGCCGAACCCCGGACACGAATCTCTAAGTCTAAGATACACGAGGCCCCTGTCCTCATGGTTGTGCCATT
>CAMTXX010000102.1:0-10271 GCA_947085825.1 uncultured Nitrospira sp.
GGGTCAGGCTTGGCATTGTGGTATTTAAAACAAAGCCCTTTCAAGCAATTGTTTCCTTTTTTCAAGATCGCTGTCTTCTCCTGATCGGCTTAATACCCTCTTTGCAACCTTACTCATAGTGCTTACGTCTCGCTTTAAGCGTCTGCTCAAATCGGTGAGCGACACCCCGCTGACTTCCCTGACCAAATAAGCCGTCATGCCTCGGGCCTCGGATGGACATCTCTGCTTCCCGCCTGCTGCAATCTCTTTTTCCGTCAGTCCATACAGGTTGCCCACGCTATCTGTTATTTCATCGAGTGTCACACAAATACCACAATGCCAAGCTTGACCCCGCCATGACCCCGCCACAAACCTTGGGGTTAACTGCATTTTTCGGGTCAAGGGAGAGGGACTTTGCCCACTCAGTTTTATCAAAGCATCCTAAACAGCTAAGGCCTATATGAACCTGCCGTCCGCCATTTCAAGGATTCTATGGCAGTTGTTCGAGAGGGTTTTGTTATGGGTGACAATTACAAATGTAGTCCTGTTTTTCCTGTTCAGTTCAATGAAGAGTTCAAAAAGTGCGTTTCCTGTTGCAGTATCGAGGTTGCCGGTTGGTTCATCGGCCAGTACGATCTTTGGATTCAGCAGGAGCGCTCTGGCAACGGCGACGCGCTGCTGCTCTCCTCCTGACAATTCACCTGGCCTGTGTTTCAGCCTTTTGGAAAGGCCGAGTTCATCAAGAAGCTGCCTTGCCTGTTTTTCTATGTCAGCGTATGGCTTGTTGCTGATAAGTCCGGGAAGCATCACATTTTCAAGTGAATTGAACTCAGGAAGGAGGTGATGGAACTGAAATACGAAGCCGATGCTGGAATTTCTGAACTCTGCAAGCAGGATGTCATCCAGAGAGAAAACGTCCTTCCCCTGAAACAGGACTTTCCCTGAACTGGGTTTATCCAGTGTACCGAGGATATGCAGAAGAGTGCTTTTCCCTGCCCCCGAGGCCCCGACTATTCCGAGCATTTCACCTTCTGTTATCGAAAGGTTTATGTCCTTGAGGATGGTGAGCTCTCCGGCTTCTGTTTTGAAGGATTTATGTAGCTGTACAGTTTCTATTAAATTACCCATAGCAGTAAATAATGCTCCTATTCATACCTCAAAGGCTCTACAGGGTCCATTTTTGCGGCCTGCCAGGCAGGGTATATGGTTGCAAGAAAGGTTATTGTTATGGCTGAGACCGATACGGTGATAAAATCAAAGAGGTTCATCCTGACCGGCAGATGGCTTAAATAATAAACATCAGCCGGGAGTTTTATTATCTGATAGGTATTCAGCATATACCCCAGAACATAGCCGCTCAAAACACCGATAGTCGTCCCGAGGAGACCTATGAATAAGCCCTGAAAGATGAAGATGAGCATAATACTTTTATTGGTTGCCCCTATGGCTTTTAATATGGCGATCTCCCTGCTTTTTTCCATAACATTCATAATGAGATTGCTGATGATATTGAATGAGGCGACAAGGATTATCAGGACGAGTATAATAAACATCGCAAACTTTTCCAGCTTCAGGGCTGCAAAGAGATTTTTGTTCATCTGCATCCAGTCCATAATATAGTAGGGAAAGCCCATTTTTGTCTGCAGGCGCTGTTTTATCTCAGAGGTCTTATAAATATCCTGCACCCTGACCTCAATACCTGAGATTGTTCCGCCCATGCCGAAGAAGTCCTGAGCTGAGCTGATATTTATTAAGGCAAGGCTTGAATCATATTCGAACATGCCGATCTCAAATATCGCGATAACCCTGAATTGTTTGATCTTCGGAAGCATTCCCATAGGGCCAATCTCACCCATAGGGGAAACGATATTGATTTTATCGTTTATGAAGACCCCGAGGCCGGAGGCCAGTTCTTTTCCTAATATGATGCCGGGGATATCGCCCTCTTCTGAGAGTCTTGTAAAGTCGCCGTCTTTGACATGGGAGAGGATTTCGGTTGTTTTTGATTCAGCCTCAAGGTCAATTCCCCGAAGAAAAACTCCCTGTGTCCTGCTGCCGGAAGATACCATTACCTGTCCGAGGACAAAGGGCGCATAGGAAATTATCTCCGTTTCGCCTTTGAGCATTTCAGCAGCTTTTTCATAGTCCTGTATCGCCCCTTTATAATCCCTGATGATAATATGGGCAGTGGCCCCGAGGATTTTTTTCTGCAGGTCCTGATGGAATCCGCTCATTACCGACAAGACCACGAGCAGCGCCATGACGCCGACCGCGACCCCGCCTATGGAGATTGCGGTGGTTACCGATAGCCCGTGGTATTTCTTCTTTGATTTCAGATACCGCAGGGCTATGAAAATCTGGTAGGGGAGTTTCATGAAATCCTGTTATTTCTCAGGTTTCAGTTGCGGGAAGAGCACAACATCGCGTATGGAGTGTGAATTTGTCAGCAGCATGACCATTCTGTCTATGCCTATCCCTTCGCCTGCGGCAGGAGGCATTCCTATTTCCAGGGCCCTTATGAAATCTTCATCCATTTCATGGGCTTCTTCGTCACCGGCCTCTTTTGCCTGTACCTGCTCAAGAAAACGCTCTCTCTGGTCAAAGGGGTCGTTCAGTTCAGAGAAGGCATTGGCGATCTCTCTGGCGGATATAAAGAGTTCAAACCTTTCCACTAATGCCGGATTATCAGCCTTTCTCTTGGCAAGAGGAGAGAGTTCAACAGGATGGTCAGTGATGAATGTCGGCTGGATAAGGAAGGGCTCGACCTTTTCCTTGAATATCTCGTCGAGTATTTTGCCCATTGATGATCCCTTGGGAATATTGATCTTATTTGCTATTGCCCATGCTTTTGCCTTTTCCGCATCCGTGAATACCTCGGAGGGGACGCCGTTTTTTTCGAGCGCTTCAAGCATCGGGATTCTTGGCCACGGAGGGGTGAGGTCAATTTCCGTATCGCCATAAGGTATCTTCAGCGAGCCGGTGGCCTTCATCGCTGCGTAAGAAAATAGTTCTTCTGTCAGGGACATGAGGAAGTTATAGTCTTTGTAGGCGATATAGAATTCAAGCATCGAGAATTCAGGGTTGTGCCTTGTAGATATGCCTTCATTCCTGAAATTCTTGTTCAGTTCATAAACCCTTTCATATCCGCCGACCAGGAGTCTTTTCAGATACAGTTCCGGCGCTATTCTGAGATAAAGATCAATGCCGAGCGCATTGTGATATGTCTTGAAAGGTTTTGCGGTTGCGCCCCCCGGTATCTGGTGCATCATGGGAGTTTCCACTTCGATAAACCCTCTGGCCTCAAGAAAATCCCTCACAGCCTTTATAATAATGCTCCTTTTTGCAAAGCTTTCCCTGACCTCCGGGTTTACGATGAGGTCTATATAACGCTGTCTGTATCTTGTCTCGATGTCCTTCAGCCCATGCCATTTTTCAGGCAGGGGACGGATGGATTTTGTAAGGAGGCTGAAGTTTTCAACTTCAACAGTCAGTTCATTTGTCTTTGTCCGAAACAGTCTGCCTTTAATGCCGATGATATCTCCGATGTCCAGTTTTTTCAGCAGGTTATGCTTTTCGCCAAGAACATCTCTCTTAAGATATATCTGAATCTTCCCTGTACTGTCCTGTATATGGGCAAAGGCGGCCTTGCCGAAATCTCTCATAGTCATAATCCTTCCGGCAAGGGAGCAGGAGATATGTTCTGACTCAAGGGCCTCTTTGGTTGTTTCAGAGTATTTCTTCATCACCTCTGAGGCATGATCTGACGCTTCAAAGGGGTCTCCATAGGGCTTTATACCCATTTCTTTAAGTTCGTTGACTTTTTTGATTCTTTGTTCGATAAGTTCGTTGATTTCTTCCACAATTACCTCTAAATTTATTTTGTATTGTTCATCAAGAAAGGCGATAAGCGATTCTATCCTGGATGCAAAGGCGTCAGAATAGATTTTAAATTATAAGTATTGTATTTTTTTATTGCAAGTTTGCTGTATTTTTTCTTATTTTTTGCTACATTAAAACCCTGTAAAGAATTGAAGGGGTAATACGATGAAAATAAAGTTCCTGGGTGGGGCCAGAACAGTTACAGGCTCCTGTTTCTATCTCAGCAGGGGAGATGTCAGGATGCTGGTTGAATGCGGCATGCACCAGGGGCCTGACGCTTATGAGGTCAACAGGAGGGCGTTTGAATTTGATCCTTCTGAGATTACCTGTTTGTTCCTCACACATTCACATCTTGATCATATAGGGCTTGTCCCCAGGCTGGTGAAAGAGGGCTTTAAGGGAAAAATTATTACAACAGCCGCTGCTGCCGATATTATTGAACTAATGCTCTATGATTCTGCCCATATCCAGGAAAGCGATGCGGAGTGGTATAACAGAAAAGCCTTAGAAGCGAACCAGCAAACTATAGAACCTCTCTATACAAGAAAAGATGTGCTTATGGCGCTCCCTCTTATTGAGCGGAAGAAATACAATGAAATAGAAAGTCTTTGTGAGGGTGTTCGCTACCGTTTTGTAGACGCAGGCCACATACTCGGCTCCGCAACATTAGAACTGTGGTATCAGGACGGTGTCAGTGAAAAAAAGATAGTCTTTTCCGGTGATATAGGCAAAAAGGATAGTCCTATAGTCCAGGACCCTGTTTTTGTAGAGGAGACTGACTATCTTACTATTGAGTCTACCTATGGCAACAGAAATCACAAAAGTATGGATGAATCTATCGATGAACTGGTCAATGTGATCAAAGCGACGTTCAGAAGGGGTGGAAATGTGATCATCCCCTCCTTTGCTCTTGGCAGAACACAGGATTTAATTCTGATCCTTAACAGACTTGTTAAGGAGGACAGACTGTTCAGGATTAATGTTTACATAGACAGCCCTCTTGCAGAAAAAATCACGAGGGTCTATGTTGCACATCCGGAATATTTTGATGAAGAGGCAAAAATAATATTTAATGTCAACAGCAGGGATGCCCTGCGGATACATTTTACCGGCAGTGTTGAGGATTCCATGGCGCTTAACAGAATCAGGAAAGAGGCCATTATCATAGCGAGTTCAGGTATGTGCGAAGGCGGGAGGGTCCGTCATCATCTCAGGCATAACCTCTGGAGAGCGGAAAGCAGCATAGTCTTTGTCGGATATCAGGCTGAAGGAACGCTCGGAAGAAAGATTGTAGATGGGGAAAAGACCGTGGAGGTGCTTGGTGATAATATACGTGTCAGGGCCAGGATACATACGCTCGGTGGTTTTTCAGCTCATGCCGGCCAGAGTGAACTGCTCAACTGGATATCCTGTTTTAGCAACAGTCCTGAGATATTTATTGTACATGGCGAAGAGAAGGTATCACTTGAATTACAGGCCTTGATTCAAAAGAGGTTTTCCTATAAGACGCATGTGCCGTATAAGGGCGATGAGTATAATATATAGCCGTACTGTTAAATTATACGGCCAACGTGAGCAGTTCCGGCTTCACGGAGTTGTTCTCTATACGGAGCAGGGCAATTGACACCGGCAACGTAAAGCGCTTTGGTCCGGCGCTTCCCGGGTTCAGAAAAAGAACATTGTTTCTGTGTTCTATGGCAGGTTCATGGGAATGTCCGCTTATGACAGCGCTGAATCCTGATACCGCAGGATGCAGATCAAGTCTGCCGAGGTCGTGAAGCACATACAACGAAACCCCTCCAATCTCTACCACCTCTGTTAAAGGCAGTCTGCAGGCCCAGCCGTCTCTGTCAGTATTGCCGCGAACGGCGATTACAGGAGCAATTTTTTCCAGTGAATCAAGCACAGCCGGTGTGCCGATATCACCTGCATGAATAATCAAGGATACCCCCTCAAGTGCTTTGATCACCTCAGGCCGGAGAAGCCCGTGGGTGTCGGAGATGACGCCGACGAGGCAAGCATCATTTGCTGATTTGGTCTTTTTCTCTTGTTGGATAGATGTGTTTTTCAATGGAGTTTGCATTACCGGTCTTCAGAAAATCAGGATAGTCTATGGAAAGAGCGCAAGGGCTTCGAGGCCTGTTGTTTCTTTGAATCCCATCATGATATTCATGTTATGCACAGCCTGTCCTGAGGCGCCCTTGACAAGATTGTCGATGGCAGAGATTATGATCAGCGTATTTGTACGGGGGATGACCTTTATCCCGATATGGCAGAAGTTCGTTCCTCTGACGTTTTTGATGTTCGGGAATATTCCTTCATCGAGCACATTGACAAACGGCTCATCCTTATATATCTTTCTGTATATATTCAGGACCGATGCGGTGTCAGTTTTTTTAGACAACCGTGCATATACTGTCGTGAGAATGCCCCTGTCAACCGGCAGCAGATGAGGTGTGAAGTTAACCTTGATATTTTTGCCGGCGGCAAGAGAGAGTTCCTGTTCTATCTCCGGGGTGTGTCTGTGCGTCCCGATTCCGTAGGCTTTAAAACCTTCATTCACCTCGCAGAACGAAATCGCAATATCAGCCTTTCTGCCTGCGCCCGTAGTTCCTGATTTGGAATCAATGATAATAGAAGATATATCAATGAGCCTGTTTTTGATTGCAGGCAACAGGGCGAGTATCGCGCTGGTCGGATAACAGCCGGGATTTGCGAGCAGTTTTGCCTTTTTGATACTGTTTCGGTAAATTTCAGGGAGGCCGAAAACAGCTTTCTTCAAAGTTGACCGGTATTCATGCGGTAAGCCATACCATTCCTGATAAACCTTCGGATCAGAAAGACGGTAATCCGCTGACAGGTCAATAACCCGTTTATCATTTGTGAAAAAGAAATTGACCGCTTCCTGCGAGGCCCCATGTGGGAGGGCGAGGAAGAACAAATCAGCTTTTTTCAGGAGCTCTATTTTGTTCATGGGTGTATAGGGCAGATTGCTATATTTTTGCAGATGTGGGAATAGGGCGCTGACGCTTTTGCCGGCTGACTTCTCAGAGGTTACAGCGGTTATCTTTACCTTTGGATGTCCTGAAAGGATCCGCAGAAGTTCAATTCCCGTATACCCGCTGCCGCCGCAAATTGCAACCTTGAGTTTTTCGTCAGTCTTTTTCATAATCACCTGAGCTTTTTCAAAACTATTTAACCACAGAGAACCCTGAGTGAAAGCAATCGAGTGCACAGAGCAACTTATTGATTTTTAATAACATATTTTTCTCAGTGTCCCTTTTCTTTTCTCTGTGAACTCTGTGGTTAAACTGCCGTTTTTAGGTTTAACCAAAAGAAAAGGCCCGTTTTAAGAACGGACCCTTTAATTTTTTTATATCCAGAGCTTCCGCTCCAAGCTGTGAATTATCTCTTTGAGAACTGGAAGCGTTTTCTTGCGCCTTTGAGTCCGTATTTCTTTCTTTCCACTTCTCTTGGGTCTCTTGTGAGAAAGCCTTCTTTTTTGAGTTTGCTTTTCACGTCAGCGTCCATCTTTACCATGGCCCTTGAAATGCCGAGCCTGATGGCTCCTGCCTGTCCGGTCAAACCGCCGCCATCCACTTTTACCGTTATATCATGTTTGCCGGTTGCCCCGATGAGTTCGATAGGCTGTCTTATGATCATACGCAGCGTCTCTCTTGGAAAATAGGTATCCACAGGTTTGCTGTTGACGATTATCTTGCCGCTCCCTGAAGCGACATTTACTCTGGCAATTGAAGATTTTCTTCTGCCTATAGCGATATATTTAATTTCAGCCATATAAGCTCCTTATTGTAATATTTCAGGGATCTGGGCCTGATGCGGATGTTCAGCTCCCCTGTATACTTTTAATTTTTTGATCATTGCCCTGCCGAGTCTGTTTTTCGGCAGCATTCCCCACACAGCCTTTTCGATGATCTTCCCGGGTTTCTTTTCGAGAAGTTCTTTTGCGGTCTGGGCCTTAATACCGCCGACATAGCCGGTATGGTGGTAATACACCTTATCATTTATTTTATTGCCGGTGAGTTTGATCTTGTCGGCATTAATGACAATTATGAAATCACCTGTGTCGGCATTCGGGGTGAAGACAGGTTTGTTTTTACCTCTGAGATGCACGGCCACTTTTACAGCAAGCTTACCAAGGACCACATCTTTTGCATCGACTACATACCATTTGCGGTCAATATCACTTTTTTTAGCAAACTGGGTCTTCATTCTTCGCTTTTAACCTTCCTTTATCATAGTTGGGATTAGATAGGATATATAAACTTATGAATAATTGTCAATTATTTTGACTGAAAAAGTAAAAATATAATGACATGCTGTTTGTAATTTGATAGCCTTTGTTTAACCTAAAAACGGCAGTTAGCCACGGATGAACACGGATAAACACAGATAAAACAAACGTTTGCTAAGGATAAAAGGTTTCACCCAACGGTAGGTGCCTTAAGCACAAAAAGGTGATTCACTATTTTTTGATAAGTCTTTGAAGTATCTGCGCAAATCTGTGCAAATCTGCGGCCAAATGCTTTTTATAGGTTTAATCAAAATTAACAGGCATTAATAATTCTGGCACATTATTTGCCTTTACTAAATTCCCCATGTGTGATAAACTTTTTTATGAAGAAAAGCCTCCTCGTCTTTGCCTCATTTTTACTTTTTTCCCTTTTTTTCTTTATGTTTAAAGGAGAAAAAACCAACAATCCGGATGTTCATCTTAAAGGGGAATCGTTTTTCGAAGGGTTAAGGATTATTCAGAAAAAAAACGGCATCCCAAGCTGGATTTTGACTGCAAAACGGGCTGATATCTCAAAGGACGGCGATGAAGCGAACCTGATAGACCTGGAGATGGAGGTGAAGAGCAAAGCAATAACAATTTACGCTGAAAAAGGCCTCTATAATCTGAACACCAGGAAAATATCTGTGGACGGAGCTGTTACGGCAAAAGGCAAAACTTATTCGATAACTACAGGAGATATTGAAATAGACAGCGCTGAAGGTCTGTTAAGAACAAACAGAGATGTATTTATAGAGGGCAGGAAATTTACGCTGCAAGGCAAGGGGATGGAAATTAACAATAATGACCAAAAAGTGAGGATACTGAAAGATGTTAAAGCGACTTTTAATAATTAGTATTTTTTTTATGTTTACGCCGGCGATACAGTCAGGCGCTGAAAATCAAAAGGCAAACATTAAAGGGCCTATCACTATCACCTCCGAAACTCTTATGGCAGACAACAAGGCGCATACAGCGTTGTTTGAAAAAAATGTCACGGCAAAGACAACGGATTTGACCATACATGCAGATAAAATGCTCGTCTTCTATAAAGAAGACGGCGGTGTTGTAACAAAAATCGAGGCGGACGGAAACGTCAAGGTACTCAGGGAAGCACGCATTATTACATCAAAATCAGCAACGTATTACGCTGATGAAGAAAAAGTTATTTTCACCGGGGAGCCCCGCGCCATGGACGGTGACAACATTGTCTCAGGGACTAAAATAATTTATTTTATGGGAGATGACCGCTTTCTTGTAGAAAACAGCAAGGTCATTCTCAAGAGTAAAAAGGACCGTTAATGCATTCGCTGGAAGTCAAAGGTCTTTATAAAAGCTACGGCAAAAAAATTGTCCTCAGGAATATAGACCTCAAGGTCTCAACTTCTGAAATCGTAGGGTTGCTCGGTCCGAATGGGGCAGGAAAAACAACCACTTTCTATAGTATTCTTGGTCTGATAAGACCTGACAAAGGCAGTATTTTTCTCGACCATGAAGATATCAGTCTGCTGCCGATGTATAAACGGGCGATGCGGGGCATAAGTTATCTGCCGCAGGAGCCGTCGATCTTCAGAAAACTTTCGGTTGAAGACAACCTGAAGGCTGTCCTGGAAATTAAAGGTCTCTCAAAGGATGCAATAGAGGCCGAGGCGCATATTTTATTAAAAGAGTTTAATCTGGAGGAATTTTCCAAAAGGGACGCCTTTAAACTGTCAGGCGGTGAAAGAAGGAGAGCTGAAATAGCCAGAACACTTGCGACAAAGCCTACTTTTATACTATTCGATGAACCTTTTGCCGGCATTGATCCGCTTGCTATTATTGAATTAAAGAAAATGCTCGTCTATCTGAAAGAAAAAGGTCTGGGGATTATTATTACTGACCATAATGTGCGGGATACGCTTTCTATAACCGACAGGGCTTATATTATTAATAACGGCGAGATCCTCGAAGAAGGCAGCCCGGATAAACTTATTGCCACGCCGAAAGTAAAAGAAGTATACCTGGGAGAGGAGTTCAGGTTATAAATGGCGCTGGAAAATCGTCTTGAACTGAAGCTTTCTCAAAGGCTGGTGCTTACTCCACAGCTTCAGATGGCGATAAAACTATTGCAGATGCCGCA
>CAMTXX010000103.1:0-35588 GCA_947085825.1 uncultured Nitrospira sp.
GGTTTGTCATTCTCGCTTGTCGGGAATCTTTCTTAAAAAAAGGATTGCGGACAAGCCTCAATGACACAAAAAAGACATAAGATATGAAATTCTTTGTTCATACCCGCTGTGTCCAGACATATTTGTGGGTCACGATCAGTTTACTAAGGGGGAATAAAAAAGACTTTCTAAACACTTTACCCACTTAATATGAGAAAGAGCCTAAATTTTGTATGCTATCATGCGATCAGAATAATTCCATCGCTTTAAGAACTGTTATATTTTGAAATACAAAGCGCTGCGGATGTATCATCCTAAATTATACGTAGCGACATAAGTCATAATCAGTTTGTCATTTCTAAACCAACCACCCCTGGCCCCTCCTTAACTAAGGAGGGGAGTTGGTAAAAAAGCTCCCCTCCTATTTTAGGAGGGGATAAAGGGGTGGTAAGTGGAAATGCAGGAGGGGAGTTTGGGGGATTTACCCACTTGAAATGAGAAAGAACCAATTGAGTGATCAAAAAAACGATATATTAATTTTAGGCGGCGGTCTTACAGGCCTCTCTGCAGGACATGTATTGGCCGGTGCAGGACACAGGGTCAAGGTCTTTGAAAGTGATGCACAGGTGGGCGGACTTTCAAAGACTGTCGAAAAGGACGGGTTCCGCTTTGATCTTGGCGGCCACAGGTTTTTTACCAGGGATGAGAAGATCGATAACTTTGTGAGAAGCCTTATGGGCAGTGAATTGCTCACAGTCCATCGCACAAGCAAGATATATATGCAGAACAAATTCTTCGATTACCCCCTTAAACCCTTAAACGCTTTGTTCGGCCTCGGTATCCCGACCACCCTGAAGATAATGGCTGATTATGGATACGAAAAGATGAAGAGACTGATACGGCAGGCTGACCTGGTTTCTCTCGAAGACTGGGTAGTAAGCAACTTCGGACGCACGATGTTTAACATTTATTTCAGGGAGTACAGCGAAAAGGTTTGGGGGATCGGCTGTGACCGGATCAGCGCGGAATGGGTTGCCCAGCGGATCAAAGGCCTCTCTCTTGCCAAGGCTGTCAAGAACGCCTTTTTTAAATTCAGCGGAAAGGACATCCCGACACTCGCAGACAGATTTATTTATCCGGAGCTTGGCATAGGACGTATCTCTGAAAGGCTGAAGGAGGAGATCGAGAGGGAAAATGATGTGTTTACTGATGCGCGGGTTGAGCGTATCAATCATTCCAAAGGCAGAGTGGAAAGCATTACAGTAAAAAATCAGGGACATACCAGTGTCGTATATGGGGAAGAATTCATATCAAGCCTGCCTATGACAAAGCTGGTCAGGATGCTTCATCCTTCACCGCCTGCGGATGTGCTGGATGCAGCCTCGAAACTCAGATTCAGGGACCTTGTTGTCGTGGCAATCATGGTCAACAGGAGAAGGGTCACTGACCAGACATGGATATATATACCTGAGCAGAGGATCCCCTTTGGAAGGATACACGAACCGACCAACTGGAGCGAGAAAATGGCGCCTGAAGGCAAAACAATAATCGTGATGGAATTCTTCAGCTTCAGGGGCGATCAAATATGGAACAAGACTGATGAATTGCTCACGGATATCACCGTTGAAAACCTTGAGGCGCTCGGTTTTATAAAAAAGGATGAAGTTATTGACAGTGTAGTTGTCAGGGCTCCGAAGGCTTATCCCTTATTTGAGGTTGGTTATGAAAAGCTCTGCGCCGGGATATTCGAATATCTCAGCAGTTTTACAAACCTCCATATAGCCGGGAGGAGTGGAATGTTCAGATACTATAATATGGATCACGCAATAGAGTCAGGGATTAAAACTGCCGAAAAGATAATTAAGAAGATGCAGGATACAAGATGCAGGATACAGGATGAAGAAAAGATACAGGATAAAAATCATGCATCGTGCATTATGAATCATGTATCTTGATTTGATATGAAATGCGCACTGGTAATACCTGCCTGGGTACCTGAAGATATCTTCTCATCAAAGACAGCAAGCTCACAGATCAATTACTGGCAGCCGCTGGGAACCTTATATGTCGCTGCCGTGCTTCAGAGGGCAGGGCATGAAGTCCGGTTCTTTAACGGCGCTTTCACAAAGCATGAGCAGATACTCAGTGACCTGAAGGCTTTTAACCCCGGATTCATAGGTATCTATTCGACAACCTTCGGCTGGAACAAGGCAAAGAAGACAGCCGCTGATTTCAGGGAGATGTTTCAGCAGGATGTTTTTATCAGTGCCGGTGGCCCTTATCCTATTGCCATGCAGGAAGCTTGTCTTATAGACGGGGGTGGATCGTTTGACGCCATTGTCACAGGAGAGGGTGAATTTACGAGTCTTGAGATAATTGAGAGGCTTAAGACAAAAAAAAGCCTTGAAGGAGTTCTTGGGGTTGTTTATAGAGAAGGTGAAAGGATTATAAAAAACCCTCCGCGTCCGTTAATCACTGACCTTGATGCCCTGCCCTTTCCTGCACGGGAGCTTCTTGGAGATTCGAGTAAATATATACCTCCTCCAGCCACATATAAGAGAAAACCAGTTGCCGTCCTGATGACCTCAAGAGGGTGCAACAGGAGGTGTATTTACTGTTTTCAGATAGACAAGGACAGAAAAAGCGGCATACGCTACCGCAGTGTCGGGAACGTCCTGGCAGAAATAGAACTCTGCATTCAACAGGGATACAGGGAGATCAAGTTCATTGACGACACCCTGGCAGCTGATTATGACAGGGCTATGATGCTTGCGAAGGAGATTAAAGCAAGGAAGCTCGACTTCACCTGGTTTGCCTCTGCCTGTGTCAATCAGGTGGACAGGCCTTTGCTTCAGGCGTTTAAAGATGCGGGATGCTGGGCGATACTCTTTGGAGCTGAGAGCGGTGTTCAGAAAAACCTGAATGCCATACGAAAGGGTACGACTCTGGAACAGATCAGAAATGCGGTCAGGGCTGCGCAGGATGTTGGTCTCAGGGTCAATACACCTTTTCTGTTCGGCATTCCAGGGGAAACCTTTGAAGAGGGACTCAGGACTATAGACTTTGCAATAGAACTGAATCCGGATATGGCAAACTTTCATGCGATTACTCCTTTTCCCGGGACCTATCTCTATGATAACCTTGAAAAATACGGGACAATGTCAGACGAGCTTTCAGACTTTACCTACCAGGGCGCGGCCTTCATTCCCTATACCATGACCAGGGAAGAGATATTGAGGCTTCGCCAGATAGCTTTTAAACGGTTTTACTCCAGACCTTCTTTTATTCTGAAGAAACTCCTTGAGTTAAGGAATTTCCGTGATTTTGCTATGGCGCTTAAAAGCCTGCGAAGTCTCTTCTGGATATGGACAAAAAGAGATCTGTTTAAGAAGAAAGATATTGCCCCACCCAACTTTGAGTCCTGAGCTGTCCGCTGTTGCTGCGACCCCGGTGACAAAATTTCGCGCCGGCTGCGGTGAACTTTTGCCTTCTGCTGAAGAGCCAAAATAACTAACAGAACGGTCTCAGGGGTCACGGTCCCCTTCGATTCCCTTAGCGGGGGGACAAGAGAACAACTTTCTTTGATTTACCGGTTGTCGTGTTCCATGATAGTGGCCAAGGATGGCGGAACGCCGGTCATTTTGGATGATGCATTGGGTTATACCGACCCGGAGCGACTGAAATTGATGGGCGCTGTATTGGCGGTAGCCGCCAGGGAATGTCAAATTGTCATTTTTATCTGTGTTCCTGAAAGATATGCTTTTATTGGGGAGGCTGCTGTTGTTCCGCTATAAAGGGCGAACTTTGGAGTATGTCCGGGAATGTTTGATATAATACAATCTAAAGTGAGCTTAATACGGAGGCTCTTGCAAAAGTCAAAAAAACACAGGGTTGTCATTTCGACCAAAGGGAGAAATCTTATGTTTATCAGCACGATGAAAGATTCCTCATTTCATTCGGAATGACAGAATTGGCACTTTTGCAAGAGGCTCTATGGAAAAACTTTTAACGGAGGCATATTATGCAGACCAAAACAATTTATGAGGAAAAAATTTTAAGAGAACTGAGGGACCTCCCCGAAATTGTTCAGGAAAGGTTATCCAATATAATGCATACCCTTAAAAAAGAGATCATGATTCTTGAGGGAGATGAGAGACGCGCAACTGATGAATTCCTTTCAGTTTGCGGGACCTGGGAAGACAATAAAAGCGCTGAAGAACAAATACAGGCGATTTATTCAAGCAGACGATCTGTTTCAAGAACGGAGAAGGTATTTTGAAATACCTGTTAGACACAAATACCTGTGTTTATCTGCTTAACGGCAATCCTGTATTAAAGAAAAAAGCAAATAAAATTGGTGTTTATTCGCTCGCCCTTGCCAACTGTGTCCTTGCAGAACTATATTTTGGCGCATACAATTCTGCAAAAGTTCAGGCAAACCTGAAAAGGATAGAGCTTTTCAAACGAAATCTGACAATTTTCTCCGACAGTGAAGATTCCTCCGCCTTGTTCGGCAAGATAAAAACTTCTCTGAGATCAAAAGGCAGGATCATTGAAGATTTTGATATCCTCATTGCCTCAATTGCAATTTCCAATAACTGCATTCTCGTCACAAATAATACAGAACATTTTCAGCGGATTGAAGGATTAAAGATAGAAAACTGGCTGACCGGCAAAAAATGAATTCAGTGAAATCTGAAAGTTAAGATGGGTGTTTGAGGTATTCTTTGAAATATATGAAACTGACTTTTCAAGACTTGATAATCATATAAAGGGCACCCCCCGTCATACTGGAGCGTCTGAAATTGATGGGCGCTGTATTGGCGGTAGCTGCCAGGGAATGCCAGATTGTCATTTTTACCTGTGTTCCTGAAAGATATGCTTTTATTGGGGATGCTGCTGTTGTTCCACTATAATTAACGGCAATTGGATATGAGGTCGGATAATAGTCAATGGGGGATGCTGGAGGTACCGGCTAAATGAAAAAGTCACAAGATGTTTCTATCTCATCTCCGGAATACCGGCAGTTCATCGGGCATTTGAAGGAACGCGTGTTATCCGCCCGCCTCTCAGCAGCATGGGCGGTCAATTGTGACATGATCCTGCTTTATTGGGACATTGGCCGTAGGATTGTGGAAAAGCAGCAAGCACTTGGATGGGGTGAGTCGGTAGTTGAAACGGTCGCAGCGGATCTGCAACAGGCATTTCCAGCCACGACCGGCTTCTCGCCGCGCAATCTGCGGGATATGAAACGCCTTTATCTTACTTATGCTGACGAGACAATTTGGCGACAGGTTGTCGCCAAATTGCCGAGAGGCGCCGAAGCGGGCGACTCTGGAGTTCGGCCACCAGCGGCAGCTACATTGACAAAAGAAAAGAGGGGACAACTCTGACTTCTATTGACTGTCTTGTAAATGCAACCGCTCTTGTCAAAGGGCACAAAATCGCTACAAGAAATAAAGACCATTATCCCGATAAAAAGATACTATTACCTATTGTCTTTGCAATGAGGCAGTAATCGAAAAAAGAGGCTCCTGTATATGTTCTTCATGACATACAGGACATCTCCCCGGTGTTTTGAGCCTGTCCCGTTTTGTAAAAACAAAACCGCATTTCAGGCATTCTGCCGGCTTTATATTGAGATGCTGTCTGGTTTTGCTTAGAG
This sequence comes from uncultured Nitrospira sp., assembly GCA_947085825.1. Classification (GTDB taxonomy): domain Bacteria; phylum Nitrospirota; class Thermodesulfovibrionia; order Thermodesulfovibrionales; family UBA6898; genus JAOUFP01. The sequence goes on from CAMTXX010000103.1 coordinate 5,645, forward strand.
ACTTCTGTATATGCTCAAGATGCCCGTATACTTCTTTTTCAGGTATCCTGATCCCGGCAGAAATGTCTTTTGCAGCAAGAAACTGACTTTCCTCCAGTAAAGCGATTATCTCCTGGCGGACAGTGCCTTTTCTCTCCTGCGGCACAAAAGGTTCTTTTGCTTTTTTCTTCAAGGTTAACCCTCAACGCAGGCCGCATGTTTTGGCTGCCATCTGTTATGGTGTATTTTTACGGTATTGTAACAGTATAGCAAAGTCTTGTCCTGCTGCATATCACCACAGAGGTGGTTTGCATTATAATAAACGTTAAATCATTATAAAACGCCATGTTCAGGAGGAAAAATGATAAAGGCTGACATTAACAAAGAGCGGCTGTTGGAGACCTTTACAGAGCTGCTCAGGATAAATTCCCCTTCATTTCACGAAAAAAAAATAGGCGGTCTGCTGGTGAGGAAGCTGAGAGAAAGAGGTTGCAGGGTCACTGTTCAGAAATATGATAAATCCTTTAATATTATCGCCTTCAAAAAGGGGAATATCGGCAAAAAAGCTCCAAGGCTTCTTCTGAGCGGCCATATGGATACCATTGAACCCACAGAAGGGATTCAATTCATTATTCAGGACAACATGGTAAGTTCAACAGGAAACACAGTGCTGGGCGCTGATGACAAGAGTGCGCTTGCTCAGATACTGGAGGCGCTTTCTGTTTTGCAGGAGACAGACATCCCGCACGGAGATATCGAGATCGTTTTTACTTCTGCTGAGGAAACGGGCCTGTGCGGAGCAAAAAATCTGGATTTTAAAAAAATAAGGAGCAGGTACGCCCTTGTCCTGGACTCAGGAGGGAGTGTAGGGAAACTGGTTGTCGCCGCACCTGCGCATATTACCTATGAAATGAGGATTACCGGCAAGGCCGCTCATGCAGGCATTGAACCTGAGAAAGGCCTTAATGCGATAAGGGTCGCAGCCGAAGTCATCTCCTCTGTTCCAAATGGAAGGATAAGCGCCGGGACTACCGCTAATATCGGAATTATCAAAGGCGGAACTGCAACAAATGTTGTGCCGAAAGAGGTTGTTATTAACGGTGAGTTGAGGAGTCATGACCGGAAAGTTCTTCTTAAGGCCAAAAGGACTATTTTCGATATTGCCCGGCGGATTGTGAAAAAAAATAAGGCCGGAATCCATATTGCAGAACATGAGGAATATCAATCATTCAAGATCAATGAGCATGACCGCTTTCTGGAGTTTATGGATGGTGTGGTTAATGCCTGCGGGACAATTCCTGTCCATGTGACGTCAGGCGGGGGCTCGGATGCCAATATATTCAATAAGAGGGGAATAAAGACTATAAACATATCAACAGGCATGCAGAAGGTGCACTCCCATGAGGAGTATATTCTCCTTACAGACCTGTATAAAGGCAGTCTATTGGTATTGAAGGCGATAACGGAATTTGCGAAATTTTCAGGTAAATAGTCTTTTGACGTAACTACTCAGGTTGCTTAGCCATTTAGTCTGTAGGCTATTAGGCAAAAGACGGAGCATGTGCTGGACCCGGCACGTCTCATATCTCATGTTTTGTTGTTGCTAACAGTCTAAAAGACTACAGCCTATAGACCTGAGTAGTTACGCCGGCGAGCTTTAATGATATAGACATCACAGGTTTATATCTGGTATGTTTAAATAAAATAATGCCCGGAAAAACTCTTTTTGACGATGATACTCCTGAAAAAGGAAACCCTGAAAGACCGGAAGAAACATTTCATAAAAGAAAAAAGGAGACAATACCATTGGAACGACTTAAGAATCTTGAAGAAAAAATAGCTGCTGTTGTAGAAAGAGTAAAGGCTTTAAAGGAAGAAAAAATCGCGCTGGCAAACAAAATACAGGAACTCGAAGTTGCACTGAACGAAAAGAACCGAATTATCGAGGCTTTGACAGCAGAGAAGACCTCCATTAAAACACAGGTTGAAGAACTGCTGACTGAACTGGAGACCATTGAACTCTGAGAAAAAAATGGGAAGCATTGAAGTCAACATACTGGGACAAAACTATACTATAAAAGGCGATGCGCCGGAGGAGCACATAAAAAAGCTGGCCGCCTTTGTAGACCTGAAACTCAAGGAAGTCCACAATTCCGCACCCAACATAGCGCCCCTGAAGGCGGCGATCCTCGCCTCACTGAACATCGCTGATGAACTGCACAGGATCAAAGACGAGCATGAAAAGGCGGCAAAGAAAATAGAAGAGAAGGCCAACGTGCTCAGCGGGCTCTTTGACTGACCCGGGGAAAGATCATCGGCGTCTTCTTCTGATACTCGAGGTATGCGCTGCCAAAATGTTTCACGAAAAGTCCTTCTTCTTTTTTTGCCCTGAGGAATTGTACCGGCGCCAGCACAAACAAAGCAAAGCCCATAAGCAGAAGATTCAGAGTTGAGAGTCCGGCCCCAAGTCCTATCAGGATAAGTGAAAGGTACATCGGATGTCTCACGATCGCATAAGTTCCTTCTGTCCTGAGCACATGGCCTTTATTCACCGCTATATCAGACTGCATATCCTGTCCGATGGCCCTGATGGCCGATGCAGCCAGAACAACCCCTGTCCCGATCAGCAGCAGGCCGGTTCCCCTGAGGAGGAGGCCTGCCATAATCGGGATGCCGGCCCTGAAATAACCCGTAAATATCCCGGTATAGACCATCACTATCATAATAAGCATAAGAGGCGGCTGGGAATGCTGAAGCCATGTTGCAGGCCTCTCCATGAACCGTTCATGCCTCTTCCTCTTCAGTTCCCTGAGGCCGACAGACAAAAGCTTCAGCAGAAAAAAGATGAAGAATATTCCAGTGGCCAGATCAAAATAAATCATTGGTTTTTCTATCATACAGCAATGCTATCACAGAAACAGGACAGGAACAATAGCGGGGGAGTGGACGGGGATAAGACTACAAATTAATTGAGTTTTTCTTTCAGCGCATTTTTTTTCCCAATGCCACGATGCCGGCAGTTTAAATAGAGGCTGTGTATAAATTCTAACACCTCTATGATGGCTTGCAGATTGTTGATAGATAGGCTTAAAACGCCATTTTTGAAGCAGGGCGCGCTGGTTCCGTGCTTAAAGACGAAAGCTGAAAAATATTTTTGGAAAATCTTGTGCGGCAAGGCTAATCCATTGATTTTATTTAAATAATTTACTGTCTAATGATTAGGCAAAATGAAGAGAACCCTGATTTTAAACGGCACGTTGGGCTTATCTTCAAAGTTACTAACAAGTAATTAACCGCTGTTAATAAATATACTTGTTGCGATATTTATTAATACACAGATTTACGCGGATTAAAAATCTTTTAAAAGTTTAGGTTCATTCGTAAAAAAGTTGAAGGAGTCATAAGACTTACTGGATTCCCGATTAATCCCGAACGCTTTCGGGACGGGAATGACAGCCTGAAAAGGGCCTTTTTATTTTATCTTTTGCGATATGTACTGGTTATTATCACGCAGCTTCAGTTTTTTTCAGTTTTTTGGCTGCTGCAGCAGAGAAAACTTCCTGTGCATTAAAAGTCCCGCCTATCGCCTGAACGGGACACTTCGCAGTACAAATGCCGCAGCCGAGGCATTTATTTTTATTAATATCATGTCTTTTCTTCTGTTCTCCGTAAGGAGCATCAACAGGACATGCCTTGGTGCATATCTGGCAGCCGATGCAGTTGTCCATGACAAACGCCTTTGGACGCAACGGCAGATAATCAGCGATAGCCCTGGTAGGGCATTTCGCTACACAAAGCCCGCAGACCCTGCATTTGTTTATGTCGATCCTTGAGAAATTATTCTGCACTGAAGGCGCATCAAAAGGACATACTTTTACACAGATGCCGCAGGCTATACAGCCGGTATCACAGTTCTTCTTCGTCTCCCCGCCTTTGTCTTTTGAATGGCAGGAGACAAGTACCATCTTCGTTGCAGGAAGCACTTCGATCACCTTCTTTGGACATGCCTGTTCGCATTTTCTGCAGCCTGTACATTTCGTGATATCTACGATCGGGAGTCCGTCGCCTCCCATATGCAGAGCATCAAACGGGCAGACCCTTGAACAGGTGCCATATCCTAAACAACCATAAGCACAGGATTTGTCGCCTCCGCCTGCCAATACAGCCGCCCTGCAGTCAATAACACCTTCGTATCTGAATTTTCTTCTTGATTTGCTGCTTGAACCCTGGCACATAATCCTGGCAAACTGAGGCTCACGGATATCTGCTTTTTTGCCGGTAATCAACGCAACCGCTTCTGCTGCTTTTGCGCCGGCAGGTATACAGAGGTTTGGAGATACATTAGGGTTCTTGACCACTGCTTCTGCATACTGTTCACAGCCTGCATAGCCGCACGCGCCGCAATGAGCGTGCGCAAGATGGTCCATTACCTGTTCTACCCTCGGGTCAATCTGCACAGCGTAGCGTTTTGCCGCAAAGGCAAGGCCAAGACCGAATACTGTCGCAAGACCTGCAAGAAATATCAGGGTGAACTTCACAACAGAAATCAAATCAACTTTTTCTTTTGCCTCAACCCCGCCTCCGACACCGGCGTAAACAACAGTGAAAAGTGTCAGTGTCAGTACAAGAGTAAGAACGCTTATTTTTTTTATCATTGAAATATTAAACATCATTTTTACTCCTTGATTTATAGTGTCAGTATTTAGTGTCAGTGTCTGATATCTTTTACAGTCTCAGTATTCTAAAACTGACACTGTGCACCGGCACTGACACTTTCTTACAGCGTTATCAACCCTGAAAAACCGGTAAAGGCAAGAGCTATCAGGCCAGTAACAATAAAGGCCATAGGTAATCCCTTAAACGGCGCGGGGACATCCGCAAGCTCGAGTTTTTCCCTGATGCTCGCCATGATTATCAAGGCAAGCGCAAACCCGAGTCCCGAACCAAACGCAAAGGCAAGGCTCTCCAAAAGCGAATACTTTTCGCCGGCGTTTACCAACGGCACGGCAAGGATAATACAGTTCGTTGAAATAAGCGCAAGGTAGATGCCCAGCTTGTAATAAATCCCCGGCGTCATCTTCCTCATGATCGTGTCGGAGGCCTGCACCAGTCCGGCGACAATACCTATAAATACGATAATCTTCAGGAATGTAATATCGAGAGGGACCATGATGAAATTAAAGATGACCCAGCTTAAGGCAGCGCTGACCATCATAACAGCCGTGAAAGTAATGCTCATTCCGACCGCAGTCTCCATCTTTTTTGAAACACCGAAGAAAATGCAGAGACCGAGAAACCTCGTAAAAACAAAGTTGTTTATGAGTGATGCTGATATAATCAGCTCAAGAAGTTTTGTGAATTCGCTGCTCATGTCCGTCCCTCCTTTTTAATGCGATGCGTGTGAAGCCTTCTTCATGTACCTGGCATCAATCCAGTTGAATAAGGCCATCAGGATGCCCACTGCAAGGAAGCCTCCTGCCGGCAGGATCATTATAAGCAGGGGTTTTGTGTCTACTATCGGCATTCCCCACAATGAACCCTTTCCAAGAAGCTCCCTGAAGAAGCTTATGACAGTAAGCGCAAAGAGGAAGCCTATACCCATTCCAATGCCGTCGGCCATTGACGGCATGACCTTGTTTTTGCTTGCGAACATCTCGGCCCTTGCGAGGATCGATGCAAAGGCAACTATCAACTGTATGTAAAGTCCCATCTGTCTGTATACATCAGGGACTGCTGCGGCCATTACCAAATCCGTAATCGTGACCCAGCCGGAAATAACAAGCATAAATATCGGCAGCCTTACTTTGGGGTGGGTGAAATTTCTCATGAATGAAATGGTAATATTGACCATCACCTGAACAAATAAAACAGCAAGTCCCATTAATACGCCGTTTTTAAGGCCGCTGGTTACCGCAATGGCTGGACAGAGGCTTAAGGCCAGCTTGAATATCGTGTTTTCTTTTACAAGCCCATTGGTGATGAGCTCAAGATAATTAATGTTGCCCGTCTGCGCCATGTACCGCACCTCCGTTGATAGTCTTCATAAGGAAATCCAACCCCTTTTTTACAGCATCATCAGTGACCGCCCTGCATGATATTGTTACCCCGGTCATTGCCTGTATATACTCGGTCGTCTCTGTCTTGACAAGCTTTATATTACCTAACCCCTTCCCTTTAAACTGATTTTTGAACTCATCTTTTTCGATCTCATCGCCGAGACCAGGGGTTTCCGCATGAGAGAGCACATCAATTTTTGTTATCTTCATATCCTTATCAACGGCAATCAACACATTAATATAACTTGAATACCCCTTGCCAAAGGATTGTATTATATAGCCGACAGGATCTTCGCCTTTCTTTGCAAGAAAGTATTCCGCCTGTTTCCCGTGTATTTCCCAGTCTCCAATTTTTTCTATCTTGTCCGCCTCAGGTATCAGCGCCTTGAGCGCCTTCTCCTTTGCTATTGCGGCGTTTTTGAACATTATCGGCGAGGTCTTTGCGTAAACCCCGGCAAGGATGGCCCCGCCGACGAGGTATACTATTACAAGATTCAGGGTTATCTTTATAATGTCCTTGCCTGTCATTTTCCGCTCTCCTTTGCTTTTTCCTGTTTGACTGCCCCGAAGACCTTTGACCTTACACCCCGGTCAATAAGAGGGGCGAAACAGTTCATGATGAGTATGGCGAACATGACACCCTCAGGAAAGCCGCCCTTAAGCCTTATTATCATAGTAAGAAACCCGCAGCCGATGCCGAAAATGATCTGTCCTTTTCTCATGGAAGGAGAGGTCACATAGTCTGTTGCCATAAACCATGCGCCGAGCATCATGCCTCCACTGATAAGGTGGAAGATCGGATCTCCGGTAAAAAGGGCCCCTTTTCCGCCGAACACCCATGCAATAGCAGCAGCAGTGCCCAGAAATGATACCGGAATATGCCAGGTTATATATCCTCTGTAAAGCAGAAACAGTCCGCCGATTAAAAGCGCGATAGCTGAGGTCTCACCGATCGATCCTGCCCTGTTTCCGATAAGGAGATGCGTATACAGACTGATCTTGTCGCCAAAGACTTCAATCAGTTTTGTTATCCCCTCTTCCTTCAATATCCCAAGAGGGGTTGCTGTTGTCTTTGCATCCATGGCAAAGAAAGCTGCGGTCGGCTCGTTCCATATAGTCATCGCCTTTGGCCAGGATATAAGTGCAAATGCCCTGCCGATCAGCGCAGGGTTGAAGACATTGAACCCAAGGCCTCCAAAAAGTTGTTTTGTTATTACAATAGCGACAAAAGAAGCTATCACAGGCACATGCACTGTAAACGGGGAGAAAGACCAGAGCGAAGCCGGCATATTCATGCCCAGGAGAAGTCCTGTAAGAAAAGCGCTGCCGTCGCCTGCAACAGATTTCTTTCCTATAATCTTTATATAAAACTGTTCGGAAACTACACTGCTGACAATGCAAAGGGCAGTAACAAACAGCGCCTTGAGGCCAAAGAAATATATGCCTGCAAGGGCTGCCGGCAGAAGCGCCAGACTGACCGACCACATAATGCGGTTTGTTGTTTCCTCACTCCTTACATGAGGACTGACAGATACTATTAAATGATGCTCTTTTTTCATTGCATCCATTAAAATTCTCCTTAAGGCTTTACCATTGATTTAGCTAATCTGACAAGCTGGACTATCGGTCTCTTTGAAGGACAGACATAAGCGCAGGAGCCGCATTCAAAGCAGTCAAAGAGGTTATATTCCTTGGCCTCTTCATAAAAACCCTTTTCTGAAAGCACGCTCAGCATCGAGGGCATAAGACCCATGGGACAGGCGTCAATACATCTGCTGCACCGTATGCAGGGGCCGAAATCATCAGTATGCGCCACCTCTGCCTCAGGGATAACGAGAATGCCGGAGGTCCCCTTTGTAACTACAACATCAAGAGAGGAAAGCGCAAAACCCATCATAGGCCCGCCTGAAATGACCTTTCCAGCGCCATCCTTAAAGCCGCCGCACTCCTCAATAAGTTCGGAAATCTTTGTGCCTATCTTTACCATGAGATTTTTCGGCTCTGCTATGCCTTCCCCTGTAACCGTAACTACCCTTTCTATCAAAGGCTTGCCAAACCGTGCAGCTTCATAGATGGCCAGGGCAGTGCCGACATTCTGGACAACAACCCCAACATCCATCGGCAGGGCACGGGGCGGCACTTCGCGTCCGAGCATGGCCTTTATAAGCATTTTTTCCGCTCCCTGGGGATATTTCACCTCCATTGCCAGCGCCTCTATGCCTGCTTCACCTGAGGCAGCCTCTTTCATTTTTGAGACCGCATCCGGTTTGTTATTCTCTATGCCTATATATCCTTTCTGCACCCCGAGGACCTTCATCAAAACCTTAAGCCCCTCGATTATTTCCTTAGGCTTTTCGATCATCAGCCGGTAGTCGGCGGTCAGATAAGGCTCGCATTCTGCGCCGTTGATAAGGACAGCGTCTATCTTCTTTTCCTTCGGAGGAGAAAGTTTCACCACCGTAGGAAATGCCGCGCCGCCCATTCCGACAATGCCGGAGGCCTTCACCTTTTCCTTTAGCTCTTCAGGGGAGAGGCTCATATAATCAGGGTTGTCTTTCAGCGAAGTCCATTCCTCTTTGCCGTTGTTTTCAATCACCACTGAATTGACCATTTTCCCCATTGCATTTGGAAATTCTCCTATCGCAACAACCTTTCCTGAGACAGAAGCATGGACAGGCGATGAAACAAAGCCTGCAGGCTCACCAATCACCTCGCCTTTTTTGACTTCCTGGCCGATGGAAACGATTGAATTACAGGGGGCCCCGATATGCTGGCTTAAGGGAATGACTACGATCTTCGGCGGTTTTGACTCAACAACAGAACTGTTTGCTGCCAATGTCTTTTTGTCAGGCGGATGTATTCCGCCTTTAAATGTTGCCAGACCCATGTGAAGATTTCCTCCTTGGGATTATGCAAGACCTAAAAAGGCCGTTATTTAATACCATGCCCGAAGTTAATAAGTCAAGGCTTGCTTAGGATGCGATTAGGAGGCTTGATTAGCATTTCACGCGTTCCGGCGCAACGCTGAACCCGAAAAATGCAGCCGGCAAGGACATGGATGACTGAAAAGTATTTTGTCCCGACAGAAGTCGGGATTGAAATTAAAAGACTTTGAAGGCGTCCATGTCCTTGCATACAAAATTCAACTGCATTTTTCGGGTTAATGGCCATGGGTTATTTTACTTATTAAGGCTGGTATTTACCAGAAGGCAGGATGGTAGATTTATATCTTCGCAGATTAAGAAAAGTAAGCATTATATGCTTAACGACAGTTTATGCATTACACGTCACAAAACTCCAAATATTATCTCTCTTTCCTCCATATCAACCTTGTCAACCCTCAACCGCAGTTCCTGACTCAGCCTGAACGAACGGTTCGTATGCCTGCCGCTCAGCCTCATGGTTTTATCGTTGTACTGATAATAATCATCTGTCAGTGACGAAAGACTTATAAAACCCTCTACATAAAAATCATTCAGCCGCACTCGCAGACCATGCGGTGATACTCCGACTACCTTTCCATCAAATTCATCCCCCACCTTGTCCTTCATGAACCAGACCCTCATGGCCCTTATTACCATTTTTTCCGCGTCATCAGCCAACCTTTCCATGCGGGAGGAACTGAACGCAATATCAGGGAGCATGCTTTCAAGCTCCTGCTTTCTCCGGTCAGACAGCAGTTTTTGAGTCAGTATTTCACGCAGTATCCTGTGAACTACAAGATCAGGATAGCGGCGTATCGGTGAGGTGAAATGGGAATACGCCTCTGAGGCCAGGCCGAAATGTCCTGCATTTATCGGGGAGTATCGGGCCTGTTTCAGGCTTCTAAGGACAATATAGTTTATGATCTCTTCCTCTGGAGCTCCTTTTATTGACCTTAAGATGTCCGAAAAATCCTTAGGTTTTAAGACATTTCTTTTTAACTTTCCGAGAGTTTTTAAGACCTTCAGTATATTTTCCAGTTTCATCGGATCGGGTTCTTCATGGATCCGGTATAAATTCGGCGTCCTGAGCTTTTCGATATGCTCTGCCACAGCCTCGTTTGCCGCTATCATAAACTCCTCTATGAGCATATGCGCAAAGTTTCGTTCGGCTTTCAGTATGGCCTCGGGGTTCCCCTGGAGATCGAGTATCACCTCGGGTTCCGGCAGATCAAAGTCAAGGCTTCCCCTCGCAAGTCTGGTTGATCGCAGGATGTTACAGAATTCACCCATTAACTCAAAGTCCTTAAGGAGATAAGCGTACGTTTCCCGTTCCTCAGGGTCATTGTCAATAAGTATTTTTTTGACGGCTGTATAGGTCATCCTCTCATCACTTCTGATCATGCTCGGATAGAATTTTGCGTCCACCCTTTTGCCGTATTTGTTGAAATCCATCTCGACCGTAAAGGCAAGCCTGTCTGTTTTTGGTCTCAGACTGCAGAGGTCTTCTGAAAGTTCCCTGGGGAGCATCGGTATCACCCTGTCAGGGAGATAGACGCTTGTGCCGCGTTTGCGCGCTTCGAGGTCTATCAGCGAATCCCAGGGTACATAAAACCCGACATCAGCAATATGCACCCAGAGACGATAGCCATGGTCAGTGCGGATGATCGAGACAGCATCGTCAAAGTCCTTTGCCCTTTCCCCGTCTATGGTGACGGTTGGAAGCTCTCTTAAGTCCTTTCTCTTTTGTATATCCTTTTGCAAAGCCGATTTCTCATACAGGAGTTTTGTTGCCTCTGTTACTGCCCTGGGAAATCTCCGGGGCAGGTTAAACTCATCTATTATCGCCTCAATCTCCGCCTTCGGGTCTTCAGGTTTTTCAATTACCTTGATCACCCTGGCTGAGGGAGGTCTCTTGTCAGTGGGGTAAGAGATGATCTCAGCGATAACATTGTCCCCGTTTTTCGCCTTTCCCCTGTCTTCAGGGCCGACGTAAAGATCAAAGGGAACAGACTTGTTTTTCGGCTTGATAAATGCCCCTGTCTTCGTTATCTCAAGCTTTCCTGCTATCTTTGCGGATGTCCTTTCGAGTATCCTGATGATCCTTCCTTCCCGTCTTTTCAAGTGCTCTATCCTGACGATCACCCTGTCTCCGTTCATCGCCCCGAACGTGCCTCTCTGCGGGATGAACAGGTCCCTTTCCCCGGGCTTCTCTGAAATTACAAAGCCGTATCCGTCACGATGCGCTTCAAAATATCCTGTTAACAGATTCATCTCCTCAGCAGGGCCGTACAAACCCTTCCGTGTGAGCACAATCCCGCCTTCCCGGACCAATTCCCTCAGCGCCCGCTTCAGAGACCTCATTTCAGGCTTACTCAGGTCCATAAGTTGGCTTATCTCCTTAAAAGAGAGAGGTTTTGTTTTGCCCTTGAAAAAGTCAAGTACGGTTTCTTTGTTCAGCATAATTTACAGTTTCCTTCTTTTACTTCCTGCTCCAATTCCCGTTTGCACTCTGTACCCACCAGCCTTTTTTGGCCGTATCCCTTCTGATGTCTGCAAACTGCTCAGTAGCCTGGGGCATCACCTGGTTGAGATTTTCAGAGGTTTCCTGTGCCCTGTTGACCCTTATAATCGCCTTGGCCATGCCCCGGATGACTGTTTTCCTGTTCTCATTTTCCATATCCACGATCTTTTTATCATCAGAAGACAAGGTCTTCTCACGAGGGACTAAAAGTCCATCGTTGCCTTCGCCAACCATGCCGGCATCCCTCAACCTGTCGGTATCAGCTATTCTTGCCCCCATCTCTTTGTAGGCATTCACAACATCAGGCATCTTCTTTACAATCTCGGCGATCCTGTCCGCCATTGCAGCTTCCTGCGCATATGCTGTTGCAACCAGTTCGAACCGTATTAAGCTTTCAGGCTTAGACTTGCCCTCAGGTTTTGTCCCCGGCTTCTTTTCCTCGGTCTTCTGATCAGTTGTCATCAGTTCCTTCTCTAACGCCTTGTATGCCTCTTTCACATCTTTCTCAGGGAAATAAATGTTGACAGTAATGACCGCACACGCTGCCATAATCATCAGACTTGCAAAGGCCAGGAATTTAATTCTTTTTTTCATGGTATCCTCCTTGTTTGTTTATTTGTAACTACTCAGGTCTATAGGCTGTAGTCTTTTAGACTGTTAGCAACAACAAAACATGAGATATGAGACGTGCCGGGTACAGCACATGCTCCGTCTTTTGCCTAACAGCCTACAGACTAAAGGGCTAAGCAACCTGAGCAGTTACATTTATTTTACACCTTTAAAAAGTATAATGCGCTTCAAACTTTTGCCTGAATATGAGCTTCTACTGAGTACAGGGGCAGATTTTATCAGCTTCCCTTTTTATCGCTCTGGCTGTAATGTGATCAAGACCGCTTTTCCTCAGGAAAGACTCTTCATCGATATCAGCTATATCCTGGGCAAGGATGAAATTGTTCATGAAAAGCGCTTCAAGGGATTTTTTCCGTGCAGACGGTAATATTGTCACGGGATAGAGCCTCTTTTCCTCTATTATCTTTTCGAGGCTGCCTGTTTCCGGGTATCGCCAGCTTATGATCCGCATTCCGACACATTCCGCATATTTTATCGCATCTGTTGTGCAGCGCGTATTCGTCACGAGCCACCCCTGATGAACCTTGGCGGCATGTTCAGGCGTGAGTTCAAAGGCCTTTTTAATATCATTAAACCGTGAATGAACATACAGCGCGACCTTTACATCCGTGGGTTTGCCGCTGTTACTGTGGTATTTGCACTCAATTACGAAATGCCCGGCCCCTTTTATTGCCAAAACATCCACTTCATGCTTGACGCAGTAGCCGTTGACGATGCAACCGACCTCTGCGAAATATCCATGACCTTTCAGTATCCTGGCGACATATTTCTCAAAAGGATACCCGGAAGGCCCAAGGGCTGCAAGCGCTTTTTTAAGGGAATAGCGCATCCCTGTGGCAAGGTTGTATTGTTTCAGCAGTTTCTTCGCCATTCGGTAGATGTCTCTGGTTTTTGTGGAGGGGCCTATCTTTTTTGCGACTTCTCCTGCTATATCCTCTGCGACCTCAGCAGGCGCACCTGAGCGAATGAGGGAGCCTGTAAGCTTTCGTATGCTGAATTCCTCGGGCTGTCCCGAAGCTTTGAGTATCGTGATGGCCATTATGAAAAATATAACACTATTTTAATCATTCTGGAAATAGTTCTGAGCCCTCTGTGGTATAATTATTCTTCATAATTCAAGGAGGGCGCGATGAAATTACATAAAAATATTTTGGATCTGATAGGAAATACTCCGTTAGTAAAAATCAATCACCTTACTGCTCCTGAAGAGGCCGGGATATGGGCGAAGCTTGAAGGAAATAATCCGGGCGGTTCTGTCAAGGACAGGATCGCGCTTTCGATGGTAGAGGCGGCTGAGCGTGACGGAAAATTAAAGCCAGGCAGCATCATTGTCGAACCGACAAGCGGAAATACAGGGATCGGCCTTGCCATAGTCGCTTCAATCAAGGGTTACAGGCTTATCCTTACTATGCCTGACACAATGTCAATGGAGCGCAGGCAGCTGCTTGAGGCTTATGGGGCGGAACTCATCCTGACCGAAGGGAAGAAAGGCATGAAGGGGGCTGTAGAGAAGGCCGCTGAAATATTCAAAGAGAATCCCGGGTATTTCATGCCGCAGCAGTTTGAAAACAGTGCAAACCCGCAGATACACAGGGAAACAACTGCTATGGAGATCATACATGACCTTGGCACGCTCCCTGATGGTTTTGTTGCAGGCGTCGGAACAGGAGGCACGATTACCGGCGTTGGTGAAGTATTGAGGGAGCGGAATCCCGAGGTGTGGATTGCGGCAGTCGAGCCTGCGGCCTCACCGGTCCTGTCAGGCGGAAATCCGGGGCCGCATAAAATAGCCGGTATTGGAGCGGGTTTTGTCCCTGGTGTTCTCAACATTCATATCTATAACGAGGTCATTACAGTGACAGACGCTGACGCTGCGGCAACAGCGCGTTCCATGGCTAAAAAAGAAGGCATTTTAGCCGGCATATCCTCAGGCGCTGCTATGCGGGCAGCGCTGCAGGTGGCAAAAAAACTTGGGAAAGGCAAGCAGGTTGTCGTCATAATCCCTGACATGGGAGACCGGTATCTCAGCACAGGGCTGTTTCTGTCAGAAACTCCCTGACAGGAGAGATAAGCTCAAAGCAGTCAGTAAAGAGCGGTAAGGCAATACGGTATTGACCGGCAGAGATTAGTTTTCTTTGTATCCGCCGGCCTCTTCTTCAGGCATTTCATCCTCTTTTATCTTCAGGTCCCTGACAAAATCAGGACAGCGGATGTCCCGTCCGGAAATGGAGAATTTCTTGTTGCAGTTTTCTCTCCAGGCGCATAAAACGCATATCTCTTTTTTAGCTTTCATTTCACCCGTTTGTTTTATCTGTGTCGCTTAAAGCGCCTACTTTTGGTTATCCGTGTCGCTTAAAGCGCTGCTTAAGTCCCGAAAGCTTCCGGGATTCCCTACTTTTGGTCATCTGTGGCTAACTGCCTTTTAGGATTATCGCCTGAGGTGATTTTCAGGGCAACCCTTCTATGTCTGGGTCCGTCAAATTCGCAGAAGAATATGGCCTGCCAGGTGCCAAGCATCAACCTGCCTTCGTCAATAAGCACCATCTGTGAAACTCCTATCAGGGAAGTCTTGATATGGGCGGCTGAATTCCCTTCCCGGTGATGATAGTCTCCTTCAAAAGGGACCATTTTATTCAGACACGCCTGAATATCCCGCTGCACAGTCGGATCCGCACCCTCATTCACCGTAACAGCAGCAGTTGTATGTGGGACAAAAATATTACAGACCCCGCTGTTGATGCCTGTTTCCTTCAGGACTTCCTGTATCTTTTCGGTTATGTCGATAAATTCAGTCCGTGCCCGGCTTTTAACATTAATATACCTGACCACTGTTTATCCTCCGCAATAATATTAAATGCTATAGGGAAAATACCGCATCATAAAATCCCTCAGCAATCGAAAATTCAATTCCTATTATAATTATATTTTCAGGCAAAGCAAGACTTCTTATTTTTATCATGTCCTTTTCTGTCGTTACAATCCACTCTGCACCGGATTTGGCCGCCTCTTTTTTGATTTTCGCCAGATCCGCCACGGAAAATTTATAATGATCTCTGAAAGACCTGAAACCGGCAAGCTCAGCCCCTGTGGCAGCAACAGTATTCCTGAAAGCATCCGGGCTGCCCAGGGCGCAAAAACCGAAGACTTTTCTGTCTTTAAGCCGGTCAGGAGATACCTTTTCGCCTGACTTAAGACTTATAGTAACTGTTGAATGGCCTGATAAAAAAACAGGAGCGTGTTTATTATATTTTTTTATCTCAGCAATAAGGCCTTCGAGCTCACTGCCTTGAAATCCTTCGGGATCTTTACATTTAGTCAGGACAATGATGTCGGCGCGTTCAATAGCCCCAAGGGGTTCCCGCAATTTCCCGAGCGGCAATAACGCCCGGTTCCCAAAGGGGTTCCCTGAATCAATGAGCAGGATATCCTTGTCCCTGTATAATTTCCAGTGCTGAAACCCATCGTCTAAAATAAAAAGAAGTTGAGAGTTGCCCACCTCGAGCGGGTTCGCCTGAGGCGAAAGAGTTGAGAGTTGAGAGTTTAAATTTTGCAGGGCAAAAAGGCCTGCCTCATATCTGTCAGCGCCTTTTACAATCGGCACGTCCTTCAACTTCTCTGCCATTAATACCGGCTCATCACCACAAATCAAAGGGTCGAGAGGCAGGCAGCAGGCAGCAGGTTTTTTTTGACCCATGACCCATGACCCATGACCCTCACCTACAAAACATGGCCCTTTTGCCCTGCCTTTATATCCGCGTGTGAGAATAACAGGTCTAAAGCTGCGTCTCTTTGCCTCTTCAGCAAGTGCGATCGCTGCAGGGGTCTTGCCTGTTCCTCCAACAGTTATATTCCCTAGGCTGATCACCTTGCAGGGGAGTTTTTTCTGATGTCTCAGTAAATAGGCCCTTTTCGCGGAAAGACCGATATAATATAAATATTCAGGGATGCCCATAGAGCAATATTTTCATTGTGTTATCCTAAAAAACGGCAGTTCATTTACCGCAGAGACGCAGAGGCACAGAGTTGAAAAATAAGAGAAAAGGCATGAAAGCATCATTCACCCTGAGGGTGAAACAAAATTATTCTACAACCCATTGTTTTCTTCCCGAAGGCTTTCGGGACGCCTCTGCGGTAAATGAACTGCCGTTTTTAGGTTTATTAAAATTATATCCCCTTTGATTTTAAAGATCAGTTGTTCAGGTTCTTCTCCTGTAATTTTGCCTTGAGTATGTCCCCAAGACTTCCCAGTCCGCCTGATGCGCCTTCAGACTGCTTAACGGAATTTACATATTCGTCATATTCCTGTTTTGCAGCATTCTCCGTCACTGCCTTGCGGCTGAGGCGGACCTTATTGCTTCCTGCGTCAACATCTACCACAACAACCCGCATTTCGGTTCCCGGGGGAAACATGCGTTTGTGTTCAGTCCCTGCCGGCGTCCCCATTTCTGAGTTAGGAATCAGTCCGTTAATACCATTGCTCATCTTCAGGAATATGCCGTAAGACATGACCCTGTCCACAACCCCGTCAATCAATTCGCCCACCTGGGGCAGAACGATTTTTTTCGGCTCCACTTTTGGCTGCATCGAAAGGGAAATCTTTCTGCTTTCAGGGTCAACAGCCAGCACATATACCTCAACAATCTGGCCGGCCTCAACGACTTCCTTAGGGTGATTAATGCGTCTGCCTGCGCCCAGGTTCGATATATGGACAAGACCGTCAATTCCTGGTTCAAGATTTACAAAGGCGCCAAACGGCGCAAGCCTGACAATCGTGCCGGTCACTCGTCCGTCAACCTGATATTTTTCCGGCACAAGAGACCACGGATCAGGCTGAAGCGCCTTTATGCTCAAGGTCAAACGGTTACTATCCCAGTCCAGAGATAAGATCTTCACAGTCACTTCCTGTCCAGGAGTAAGTTTATCTTCCATCTTCTCTATCCTCGTCCATGAAATCTCGCTGATCGGGACAAGCCCTTCCATGCCGCCGATATCAACAAAGGCGCCGAACTTCTGCAATGAACTTACCCTGCCGGTAATCTCCGCGCCCTCTTTCAGAGTCTCCTTCAGCCTGTCGATAACTGCCTGTTTCTCCTTCTCAAGTAAAACCCGGCGTGAAAGGATAATATTGCGTCCTTCTTCTTCATATTCAAGCACCTGAAACGGAAAAGTTTGTCCAAGATAAATGCCTCCCTCCCTGCCGCCTTTCATATCTATCTGCGAATGGGGACAGAAGCATCTCACACCGCCAACCTCTACCTCAAATCCTCCTTTAACTTCACGTTTCACTTCTCCATTGACCGGCAGTCCGGCTTCGCAGGCGCCCTGAAGCGACTTGAGTTCGACAACTGAACAGCCGTTGACCAGAGTCGTCAGCTTCCTGAGGCCGTTTTGGACAGACAGAAAAAACGCCTCAACCTCCGAGCCTTCCTGAATACGCACAGAACCGTCTTTTTCCTTAAACTCTTCAAGATCAATAACTCCTTCGCTTTTCCCTCCGATATCAATATACACAAGATCGCCTGATATGCTTACCACTCTGGCCTTCACCTTCTGCCCGGGGGCAAGCCTTGCAGACTTGTTGCCGGTTTTTTCAAGGAGTTTTGCAAAACTCTCTCCCTGTTCCACTGTCTTTTCTTTGATGTTTACATAATCCATAATTAAACCCCGCTTTATATTTAAATTTTTTCCTTACATGAGGACTCCCTGGATTATTATCAGATGCTTAAAGCACCTTCTGGTCAGGAAGGATTACACGATAAAATAATCCCTTTAAGTTTAAAGGATTTTGGGCTAAACAGTCAATTTTGATACATTCGTAAAAAGTCCTAAAATACCCTTGTGCCGTCATTCCGGACTTCGGCGTGAGCTCAGTCGAACGCTTGTCCGGAATCTTTCCGAGGGCTTAAAAGAAGGATTCCCGACTTCGCGAGAATGACGGCCAAAAACAAAAATGGCAGTTTATAAACAGACACTATGTAGTCTTGATTCCCGTGCCATGCAGATATAAAGCAATCACAAAACTCTGCCAATACAATAATACAAAGCCCCCGCCATAACCACAATTTGACCTGCCCGGTCCCGAATATTTTGCCGGTTGATTCTTTCCAGCACAAAGTCCTATTATTATCATATCGGAGACTGCCGCAAATTCTTTCCTTGCAATTTGAAAGACAGCCTTTTAAAATGTAAGCATGATAAAGAGGACGCTGGAAAACATAATTAAGGAATCCCTCAGGAAATACCCTGTTGTTGGGATTGTCGGTTCACGCCAGACAGGCAAGACCACTCTGGCGAAAATGATCCGGCACACCCATAAACCGAAAGCAGTCTATCTTGACCTGGAACTCCCGTCTGACCTCAATAAGCTTCATTCTCCGGAGCTCTATCTGCGTCAGTTCGCTGACCGGCTTGTCATCATCGACGAAATACAGCGGAGGCCGTCGCTGTTTCCGCTCATGCGCGCACTGGTTGATCAGAAGAGGACCGGAGGGCGTTTTTTGATTCTCGGCTCGGCATCTCCTGACATGATCAAATATGGCTCGGAAAGTCTGGCTGGCAGAATTGTATACCATGAACTTTCGCCGTTAAACCTCACTGAGACCGGCCTTGTCCGGGCGGAAGGGCTCTGGCTGCGCGGAGGATATCCGAACAGCTTTCTTGCTGCCACTGATGAAGATAGTCGCGCCTGGAGGGAGGCTTTCATCCGGACCTATCTGGAAATGGACCTGCCGCAACTCGGCATAAGGGTCCCGTCGCAGCAGCTCCGGAGGTTCTGGACCATGCTTGCCCATGATCACGGTCAGATATGGAATGCAAGCAAGATAGCCGGCAGTCTCGGCATTACCGCGCCAACGGTCAAACACTATCTCGACATCCTTGAGGCAACGTTCATCGTCAGGGTTTTGGCCCCTTGGCATTCGAATACTAAAAAGAGGCTTATCAAATCGCCTAAGGTCTATATCCGTGATTCGGGGTTGCTCCACGCACTGCTGCGCATCAACACTATGGAGGACCTTAGGTCACATCCGGTTGTGGGAAGCTCCTGGGAAGGCTTCGTCATTGAACAGGTGCTGGGAAGAGTCCCCGGTGACTGGCAGGCGCATTATTATCGTACCGGCGCCGGAGCTGAAATCGATCTTCTGCTGCGCAGCGGAAATAACAGGCTTGTTGCCGTTGAGGTCAAACATTCTGCGACTCCGCAGGTGAAAAAAGGATTCCGGACAGCCATGGACGATCTTGCATGTAAACAGGGCTACGTCATATATCCGGGCGATGAAACATATCCTCTCACCAAAAACGTTTTGGCCCTGCCGCTGACCGGCATAGATAAGATACTTGCTTCATCAGCAGAATCTGTGGATGGTTTTTGGCTCCGGCAATTTGCCTAAAGTGTGATATAAGGCAATTTGCAGATGCTCTGTTGACCTAAAACCATAGGCTTTTCTGATAGTCAGTTTTGTCTTGTTGTTTAGACCTCTACAATGCCGGAAGAAAGCTCGCCATTTGCCCTGAACCAGTTCAAAATAAGGCCTTTGTGACTTCGCAGCATTTTGGCCACTTTTTTCCTGACTTCGCTGTAGTGTTTAATCCGTACCAGGCTGAGACATATAACAATCTTGGAATTATATACATGGAGACAGGGATGATAGATAAAGCTATTGGTGACTTTCAAACTGCCTTAAAGATTAATCCTGATTATGCTGATGTCCACTTTAACCTCGGAATGGCTTATGCGGAAAAAGGCATGACGGGTGAGGCTGCAAGACACTATCAGGAAGTCATAAGGCTCAACCCTAATGATGAGGCAGCGAGGAATAACTTAAACAGGATATTGCAAGAAAGATAATTTTATAAGATTTGAAGGCCATACTCGTTTTAGATTGAAGATTTGACAGTATTAAAAGAATGCTATAAAATAAGTTCTAAATAAGATGCTAAATGAGGTGCTAAAATGAATACTATTGCAGCACAGGAAATCAAAAGAAAGGGTATTTCAGTTGTAGATGAAATCCTGAAAGAAGGGCCTGTCCATGTGATTAAAAACAATCAGCCCCGGTATGTTGTGCTTTCAGAGGAACGTTATTCGGAACTTATTGAAGCAGAGGATGAGGTATATATTGCCCGCGTGCGCGCGTCGCTTGAAGATGTAAAGATCGGCAGGGTAAAACGGGGCACTGCCGAAGACCTGATTCGAGAACTTGGGCTTGAAGATTGAGCATATACCAATTAGTATGGACTGCCCACTTCACGCGCTCAGCGGAAAGGTTCAAAAAACGCCATCCTCAACTGAAAACAAAACTTGCCGGCGTTTTGCGCGATCTCGAAAAAGACCCTTTTCAACCCCATCTGCAATACCACCATCCCGGCGGCAAGCTCGAAGGCATTCAGGCAGTGAGCATAACCGACAAATATAGAATCTCTTTGACGATTGTCATATCTGAAAAAGAAATAACCCTGCTTGATATAGGAACGCATGATGAAATATACAGAAGAAAATAAGGTTCTTTCTCACATTGAGTGGGTAAGGACATTTAAAAGACAGATAGCGCTATATGGGAGATAAAGCATTAATGTCTGTGCAGTTTAAGAATAAATTTTTCATAGCAGCCATTGTAGGCTTAATAACCTTCCTTGTCTATCTTCCGGCGCTCCAGAATGGGTTTGTGATGAGTTGGGATGACAATGAATATGTAGTTAATAATCCTCACATACGCACACTGGATTTGGCATTGCTTAAATGGGCGTTCTTTGAGTTTTACTTCTCAAACTGGCATCCACTCACAAATATCTCATATGCAATAGATTATGCCATATGGGGATTAAATCCCTTCGGTTATCACCTTGTAAACAACATTTTTCATTCATTAAATACCTTCCTCGTTGTTCTTTTATCCGTGCAGATTTTGACTGTAACAGGCAGACTTTCAGGCAAGGCTATATTGATGGCCTCTGCAATCGCCGGGCTTTTGTTTGGCGTCCATCCAATTCATGTGGAGTCAGTTGCATGGGTATCTGAAAGAAAGGATGTATTGTGCGCATTTTTCTTTCTTTTGAGTCTTATGTCGTATATAAGATATGCAGCCTCCGGAGTCTTATTCAAGTTTTCAAACAAGCATTATCTATGGAGTCTTGTCTTTTTCATCCTTGCCCTGATGAGCAAGCCAATGGCGGTTACATTGCCTGTTGTAATGTTGATTTTAGACTGGTATCCTCTTGGAAGGCTTAAGAGGGGAGATATAAAGAATGTATTGATAGAGAAACTTCCATTCATTGCTCTCTGTCTTGCTTCATCAATTATAACAACGCTTGCCCAACATTTAAGTGGCACTATCAGGCCGTCGGCAGTGTATCCTTTATTGGAAAATATCTTAATTGGACTCAATGCGCTTATATTTTATCTTTATAAGATTTTCTATCCTGATGTATTATCGCCATTTTATCCTTATCCGGAGAAGATTTCTTTTATGTATCATAATCATATTTTGCCTGTGTTAATAACGACTTTTATAATAATCTCCTGTATCCTGCATAAAAATAAAAGGATACTCCTCGTTATATTTGGTTATTATTTTATAACACTACTACCCACATTAGGAATTTTTATTCCGTTTGGCAAGCAGGCTGCTGCAGATAGATATACATACTTGCCGAGTATCAGTATTTTCTTGTTTTTTGGTGTATGCATTGCTTCATATTACTACAGGGTGAACAAAAGGATTGCAAAAGCAGCTCTTGTTTTACTTTCCCTGATTTTTTTCACTTTTTTGACATACAAAACGGAAAAACAGATTAAGATATGGAAGGATGATATAACACTCTGGACACATGCTACAGAGGCGCTGCCAAGAGAAGCTGAGGCTTACCATACTTCTTCAATAATGTATGATAATTTAGGCAAGGCATATATTAGGTACGGGACTGGAGAGAAGGCATTAATCAAAGCCAATGAAGCATTTCAGAAAGCTGATACGGTGAGCTTAAAATATGTAACATTGTATAGTAATCTTGGAATTATGTATGCGAAAAAAAAGGAGCTAAATAAAGCTATAGACGCATTTGAAGCTGCTGTTGTATTTAACCCATATCAGGCTGAGACATATAATAATCTTGGAATACTATATATGGAGACAGGAATGACGGCTAAGGCTATTGGTGACTTTCAACTGGCCTTAAAGATTAATCCTGATTATACTGACGTCCACTTTAATCTCGGGATGGCTTATGAGAAAAAAGGATTGCTGGATGAGGCTGCAAGACACTATCAAGAAGTCATAAGGCTCAACCCTAATGATGAGGCAGCGAGGGATAACTTGAACAGGATATTGCAAGGTAAAAGGTAAATATTATTTTGGCGGTGTATCTTGATAAATGAGAAAAAACTTATAGTTGTAATGCCTGCATATAATGCTGAAAAGACATTAAGACAGACATATGCAGAACTGCCTCATGAGTATGTGGATGAAGTCATCCTTGTTGATGACGCCTCTCGGGACAGAACAGCAGAAATGGCAAATGAACTGGGCATAAAAACCATTATTCATACGGAAAATAAGGGATATGGCGCAAATCAGAAGACCTGTTATCGCACAGCATTAAATTTGGGCGCAGATGTAATAGTTATGGTTCACCCTGACTATCAGTATTCACCCCGCCTTGTGACTGCCATGTCATCCATGATTACTTCAGGGCATTATGATGTGGTTTTAGGCTCAAGGATACTTGGCGGGCAGGCATTAAAAGGCGGAATGCCTCTTTATAAATACATAGCTAACAGATTTCTCACCGCTATTGAAAACATAACGCTTGGCGTTAAACTCTCTGAATATCATACAGGTTTTCGCGCCTTTAGCCGTAAAGTTCTTGAAACACTTCCACTTGAGGAAAACTCTGATGATTTTGTATTTGACAATGAAATGCTCGCGCAGGCGATCTTTTTTGGATTTAGAATTGGTGAAATAAGCTGTCCAACGAGATATTTTGAAGATGCGTCTTCAATAAATTTCAAAAGAAGCGTTAAATATGGCTTTGGCGTCCTTGCAACTTCGTTGAAATTTCTTCTGCACAAGTTCAAGATAAGGGAATATCTGATATTCAATCCAAAAGGGAAGAGACTTGGGGCGGCATGAGACCCACCTGCAATATATGCGGCAAGGGATTGGAGCAAAAAATCCTGAAAGACATCAAAAGTGATGACAAATATTATGACATCTTCTTTTGTGAGGACTGCGTGACAGGTGTAACAAACCCGATGCCTGAGCCGGATGAGGCGCTTTCCTTATATTCATCGGAGAGTTACAGGACAGGCACAGGGACTCGTTTTAATCCGATTATAGAGTTTTTCATCTATGCCTTCAGGCTTAAAAGAAAGAGGGATATAAAGAGGCATGTTGAAAGAGGGAGCATTCTTGATATAGGTTGCGGAAGGGGGCTTTTTTTGCATGTCATGAAAACAGATGGATGGAATGCAGCCGGCGTAGAGGCAAATAAAGAAGCGGCATCTTGCGCCTCTGAAATATATGGACTGAATGTAGCAGCAGGAGATATTTCAAACTGGAATTTCCCTAAGGAAAGTTTTGATGTAATAACAATCAACCATGTCCTTGAGCATGTTTATAAACCAGATGAATATATAAAAAAGTGCAGGGATTTGTTAAAAAACAAGGGGCTTCTTTTTGTCGCCGTCCCTAATATAGCAAGTCTTCAGGCAAGCTTTGGCAAAGAGGCGTGGTTTCATCTTGATGTGCCATATCATGTAAATCATTTTTCCACAGCAGGATTATTAAAGCTGTTAAAAGACAACTCCTTTAAGATATTGGGCCTAAGACATTTTAATTGTGAATACAATCCTTTTGGCTGGCTGCAAACCCTTTTTAATCTTTCAGGCATTGAGAAAAATCTTTTTTACAATCTTTTGAAAAATCCAAAGATCAGAAAAGGCGGTTTAAAAACAGGGAAAGACAAAATCTTTTTGACCCTTGCCTTGCTGCCGCTGTATGTCCCTGTTTCTTTCATTCTGTCAGCCGCTGAAGCTATTTTAAAAAAAGGTGGAACTATTGAGGTCTTTGCGATTAAAGAATAATTTTAATGAAAGATACGGAGATACCATGAATATTTACATATCAGGCTCAATGGCCTATGACAGGATAATGGACTTTCCGGGGTCCTTTGCCGACTATATCCTGCCGGACAAGATCCACGTACTGAATGTCTGCTTTAACGTTACCAGTCTGCAGGAGAAATTCGGCGGCACTGCCGGGAATATCGCCTATTCGCTCGGTCTGCTGGGTGAGCGGCCGGTTATTATCGCGACCATCGGCAAGGACCACGGCCCGTATTTTTCCTGGATCGGGCAAAACGGACTCTCTTTAGAGGGCATCGAAATCATCCCGGAGGAATTCACTGCCGGCGCATACATCACAACGGACAAATCCAACAACCAGATTACGGGATTCAATCCCGGGGCGATGAAGCAGCCTACCCGATACGACCTCAGCAACGTTGACCCGAAGAAGGCCATCGTCTTAATCGCGCCGGGCAATCTTCAGGACATGATCGGCTACGCAGCAACATGCAGGGAAAAGGGCATACAGTATATCTGCGACCCCGGACAGTCGCTCACTCTCTGGACAGGGGAACAACTCAGAGACTGGATCAGGGGTTCTATGATGCTCATCACCAATGATTATGAACTTGAGGTGATCATGAAAATGACCGGCCTGAAGAAGGCCGAGATAAGCAGCCTTACCGGCATGATTATTACGACACTCGGCGAGCACGGGTCACTGATCAGCGCTGACGGAAAAGACCTGAAGGTGCCTGCTGCAAAGGTTTCAGAAGTCCTTGATCCTACAGGAGCAGGCGATGCTTACAGGTCTGGCCTGATAAAGGGGATGGCGCTGGGCAGGGACATCGAAACAGCGGCAAAGATGGGCGCGGTTGCGGCAACGTATGCGATAGAAAAATACGGAACCCAGGAACACCATTATACCTATGAGGCTTTTACTGAAAGATACAGAATGAATTTCGGGGAGCTGTAAAAACAAAATATCGGGCAAAGAAAGAGTGGAGGCAATTTTCAGAGAAAGCAATAACTGTAAAGATCCCATGTGCAGATATCATATAGCGAATCACTCCGGCATATGCGGTGAGACCGAGCTGCGGATTTTAGGCTATATGCTGGTAATTTATAAAGCGCTATGATAATCTTAAAATCACAGAAGGAGGCATAAAAAATGTCATTAACCCAAAAAATGCAGACATTGCTCAAAATTTTATTTAACTCGATGATTTATTAAGATTATCTTGAATCGCTGTATGGATAAAAATATGCGCAGAAACTATCACTTTAAGGCACACTAAGGTATCGAAAAATAAATTTTTTCACAATCCCGATACATATCGGGACATTTTCTCAATTGCATTTTTTGGGTCAATAATTACCCAAAGACCGGGAACCCCTCACCGCAACCATATGCCTGATAATGTTTTCAAAAGGGAGTTTAAAATCAGAGATGGCAATATTGTTTTGGTCAAGCCCTTCCAATTCCTTCTCAAGCCCCGGGCCTTTTGACAATATCAAAACGCCTTTTTCATTGAGAATATCTTTCGCCTTATCAATAAACTCCCTGATACTGTAGAGCGCCCTTGTGACCGCAACATCAACCTTAAGACCTTTTACGTCCTCTATTCTCTTGTCTATGATTTCCATGTTTTGAAGCTGGAGCCTGCTGCTGATGTGACTTAAGAAAATGGCCTTTTTCTGCGTTGGCTCTATGAGGAAAACAGAGAGATCGAGGCGCATTATTTTGATCGGTATGCCTGGAAAACCTGCGCCGCTGCCTATGTCCGCCAGTGTCGCTGCCTCAGGGGGCAAGGCCTTTGCAAACAGAAGGGAATCGAGAAAATGTTTTATAATTATATCCCTGTCTGTCTTAAGCCCTGTAAGATTATAGGCCTTGTTCCATTTTTTGAGTTCCTCAAGATAGATCAGAAAGGCGTCAATCTGATCTTCAGTAAAGGAAATATCAAGAATCTTAAGACCGCTTTTCAGCAGTTCATAAGCAGATTGGTTACGCATCCTTATACTTTCTAAAAATCAGGATGAATTGCCACGAACAAACCCCATTATGTGATTTGTATAGACAATCAGGTCATCAAGATGATGCTCAATGACATCTATCATAATCTTTATGTCCATTTCCTGATAGTCATGGACCATAATGTTTCGAAACCCGACCATGCCTATTAATTTATCCGCAAGATCATCGGGGATAATTTTTGCTTTAGCCAGTATTTCAAAACTTTCCTTGCTTTCTTTCGGAAGTCCAAGCTTGCTTTTTCGAATAACGTGATTTGCAAGATCAATTGCCTGTTCGGCTGCCCGCTGGAGGTTGATGGCTATGGCGTCCTGTTTCAGGTGATCTTCTTCAAAGGGCAGTTCCGAAGGCATTGCATAGTAAAGTCGGACTTGCTTTATGCAGCGTTCAATGCTCTCTTTTTTATTCAAAACGACATCCATAGTCATCGTAATATTCTCCCTGTCTCCAATATATCTTCCAGAATGTTTGCCCGCTCTTCGTTCAGCTTCTGGTAAGAAGACATGACATTCATTTCAAATTCATCGACAGAATATTCATTTTGTTTATAAATGAGTCTTCCTTCGTTAATAATTTCATTCTGGAAAACAGTATTTACCATCCTCATATTAATCAGATCAGCAGTCCTTTTCAAAACACCTTCGAGCGCAAACCAGCATTCGCTCATAGCCAGATTGCTAACGGTTTTGGCTTTGTCATGAGAAAAAAGAATAGCAATATCCACATCACTATCTTTGTGTTCATCCGGAGTCCCATATGTACCAAAGAGGTAAATCGCCTGAACATCCGGATAAAAGCTCAGCACGGTTTTTACTATCGCTTCCTTGCTCATACCATCACCTCCACAATCTTCATTGTATCATTCCCGAAAATATCAACCCCGGACTGCATTCATAATAAGGGGGTTTTCAGTTCCAGCGACCGGCCTTTTTTAGTATGGTTTTGAAAACCGGATTCCCGAATAAACCCTCGGGCCGGCAGTAGGCCGGCTGGAGCCGCCGGAATGACGACTTTTTACGAGGCCGTCAAACTTTACGTCCTATTCCTTCTCCACAACCTTTGCGATGCTGGATATTTTTTCATCAGCAGTATTCATAAGCGTAACACCCTGGGTATTCCTGCCGTGAATCGAAATATTATCTGCAGTTGTTCTTATGAGCTTGCCTGCTCCGGTAATCATGACCACCTCGTCTTCTTCCCTCACCTGAAGCAGGCCCACGACCTTGCCGCCTTTTTCAGTGAGTTTTATTGATATTATGCCCTTGCCGCCCCTTTGCTGCAGACGATAATCTTCAATCTTCGTCCTCTTGCCGTAACCGTTCTCAGCAACGGTCAGGATGGCTGTTTTTTCCTCCGCAACCTCTGCCGCGACCACCTCATCGCCTTTCCGCAGCCGTATCCCGCGTACGCCCTTGGAACTGCGTCCGGTGTCTCTGACGTCTTCTTCGCTGAACTTTATTGCAAGCCCGTTTCTTGTGCCTATTATCAGGTCATTGCTTCCGTTCGTTCTTCTGACAGCAATCAGTTCGTCTTTATCATCAAGTGATATGGCTATAATGCCCTTGCTTCTTGGATTGCTGTACGCGGCAAGCGCAGTTTTTTTGACAGTCCCGTTTTTGGTAAACATCACAAGATATCCATCCTTGAAATCACGGACAGGCAGCGCGGTTGAAACCATCTCTCCTGCGGAAAGCTGCAGAAGGTTTATCAGCGCCTTGCCTTTTGCTGTGCGGCCTGCCTCAGGTATCTGATATATCTTCATCCAGTAAAGTCGCCCGAAGTTCGTAAAGAAAAGCAGGTAGTCATGAGTTGAGCCGATAAAGAGCTGTTCTACAAAGTCCTCCTCCTTTGTCTCCATGCCCATCAGGCCTTTGCCGCCCCTGCGTTGACTCCTGTATGCGCTGAGAGGATTCCTCTTGATATATCCGGTGTGGGAAAGGGTTATGACCATTTCTTCCTCTGTAATAAGGTCTTCTATGGATATTTCCCCTGTATCCTCAACGATCTCAGTCTTTCTCCCGTCAGCGTATTTTTCCTTTATCTCAAGAAGCTCGTCCTTTATTATCTGGGTAACAAGGGCATCGCTGCCGAGTATTGACCTTAACCTCTCTATCTCCTTCAGGGTCTCTGTGTATTCGCTGATTATCTTGTCGCGTTCAAGGCCGGTGAGCCTCTGCAATTTCATGTCAAGGATCGCCTGCGCCTGCACCTCGGTAAGCGCATAATTTGCGATCAGGCCCTCTTTTGCCTCAGCAGGGTTTTTTGAAGCCCTGATAAGCGCGATAATCGCATCGAGATGATCGAGCGCTATCTTCAGGCCTTCAAGAATATGGGCGCGTTCTTCCGCCTTTCTCAATTCATAGCGTGTCCGTCTGAGGATAACGTCCCGTCTGTGCTGAAGGAAAAGGATAAGAATCTTCTTGAGGCCGTTAACTTCGGGCTTGCCGCCAACAATCGCGAGCATTATGATCCCGAAGGTGTTTTCCATCTGGGTGTGCTTATAGAGGTTATTCAGTACCACCTCGGCCATCTCCCCTCGTTTCAGCTCGATAACGATCCTTATGCCGTCCCTGTCAGACTCGTCACGAAGGTCTGAGACGCCCTCTATCTTCTTTTCCCTGACAAGCTCGGCAATCTTTTCTATAAGCCTCGATTTGTTCACCTGATACGGAATTTCCGTAACAATGATGCTTTCGCCGCCCCTGTGCTCCCGTTCTATCTTAGCCTTTGCCCGCACCTTGATGATGCCCCTGCCTGTTGCAAGCGCACTCTTTATCCCTGCGGTGCCGTAAATCGCTCCGCCTGTCGGGAAATCAGGCCCTTTTACGACTGCCATAAGCTCCTCAACAGTAGTATTCTTGTCCTTCAATAAAAGCATAAGACCCTCTATAATCTCTCCCAGATTATGAGGCGGGATATTCGTTGCCATACCAACAGCAATGCCTGCGGCGCCATTGATGATTAGATTGGGTATCCGTGAAGGGAGGACAGTCGGCTCCACTGTTGTTTCATCAAAATTCGGGATAAAGTCTACTGTCTCTTTGTCAATGTCCATCAACAGTTCTTCAGCTATCCTGGCCAGACGGGCTTCGGTATACCGGTAAGCAGCAGCCCGGTCGCCGTCTACAGAGCCGAAATTCCCCTGTCCGTCCACAAGGGTGTATCTCAAATTGAAGTTCTGCGCAAGTCTGACCATCGCATCATAAACAGCGGTATCGCCATGTGGATGGTATTTCTTCAACACCTCTCCGACCACACCGGCGCTTTTTGAGTATTTCTTGTTTGGAAGCAGGCCTTCCCGGAACATTGCATAAAGTATTCTGCGCTGGACAGGCTTCAGTCCATCTCTTACTTCAGGCAGGGCCCTGCCTATGATTACGCTCATCGCGTAATCAAGATAGCTGACCTTCA
Source organism: uncultured Nitrospira sp. (assembly GCA_947085825.1). GTDB lineage: Bacteria > Nitrospirota > Thermodesulfovibrionia > Thermodesulfovibrionales > UBA6898 > JAOUFP01. The sequence goes on from CAMTXX010000103.1 coordinate 35,262, forward strand.
TCTCTTCTTCTATATTTATCGGTACTTTTGACATTTATCTATAAGCCCTTTCTCTCATTTTAAAAGCTGAATATTTTAACACAATAAGCTTTCTTTTTACCTCACTAAATCGTTGAGACAGCCGCATAATAGATGCTTTGTAAAAAGTCCTGTCTCACACCAACAGTAGGTGCTTTAAGCACAAAGTCACGAAGACACAAAGATAAAATATCTTTATTTTCAATGCGTTTTTTTCTGCGCCTTTGTGCCTCCGTGTGAAAAATTTACTTTTGGGTGTGCGACAAATTTATGGGTAAATTTACTTCTGAGTGCATAGAGGATTGAAAA
>CAMTXX010000104.1:0-8975 GCA_947085825.1 uncultured Nitrospira sp.
GAGGGGGTTGTTTCTTGCTTTCTTCTTCCATATCGTATTCACAACCCCCTTTATCCCCCTTTTTTAAGGGGGAATTACTGAAATTTCTTCTTGTCATATCTAACTTTCCCGTGTCCAGCACTATTTGTGTCCAACGCTCAGTTACCTTAAGAGGGGGAACATGGAACCGTCCTGCTTTAAGTGAGCTGAAACACAGTTACCCATAAATTTGTCGCACACCCTAATAATATTGATGAACTCGTAAACCCCGTTAGAAAGGACGGGGCTTTAGACCCCGCCCTTTCTAATAGGAAGAAAATTTCTATGGATTCACCCCAAGGGGGGGCTTTCTAACGGGGTAAAAAGTCTGTCGATGACTCGTAGAGAAAAAACACTTTTCTGTCATTCCCGTGCAAACGGGTCTATGACTCGTAGAGAATCCAGTGCTTTTAAACCGGGAGTTTTTAAACAGGCTTAAGGATTAAAAGTTTTTGTCATTATCACAATCAATTGCGAAAGTGTCACCCTGAACTCTTGTGCCATCAACGCCGGTTTGTGCTAAACTATTCTAAACTATAAATAATCTATTCTTTCAACGGGTAGAATGAAAAAGGTGAGGAGGGAATATGACACAGAGAGAGATATTGGAAGAACTCAAGAAGTTTCCGACAACGGAGCGCATAACAATCATTGAGGCTGCCTTACACTTAATTAATGAGAATCTGCAGCAAATTGAGCAGCCACTCACAAAGGCGGAGAAAAAGCATCGGTTAACCGCAGCAGCGGAAGCTCTTTTGCCGGTTTATTCGGCAGGGAGTGAATTGACTGAATTCACGGCTATCGATCATGAGGATTTTCATGCATAGAGGCGAAGTCTGGCTCATCAATTTAGACCCGGCCATCGGCTCTGAAATCAAAAAAACCCGCCCCGCCGTGGTCGTGAATGACGATGCTATTGGGATCCTACCGCTTAAGGTGATTGTGCCAATTACCGAATGGAAAGACCGCTATTCTGTTGCACCGTGGATGGTTCAACTGGAGGCTGACACAGAGAGTGGTTTGAGCAAGCCTTCGGCAGCAGATGCTTTTCAGGTGCGCTCCGTTGCACAAGAAAGATTTGTTCGGCAAGTTGGAAAACTTTCGGAGATAGCAATGCGGGAAATAACCAGAGCTTTGGCAGTTGTGCTGAACATCGAGCTGTAACATTTCTAAGATTCGGCACAAGCGGCTATCATCAAGACTTTCTACCTAAGGGATTAAAAGTTCCTGTTGTTATTGCAGTCTATGGCAGTATTTCTTCCCGGCAATCTTCAGGCACGATGGGCGTTCAGAGGCCTTTTTATACCATGCAGTTTCTTTTTCTTCCGCCTTAATCTCCTTAAATCCTTGTTCCTTCAGATAAGTTGTTATATCATTTTCTTTTATTTGCCTACTAATAATTTCATGCCATCCGCCTTCAATTACAGACAAAAGCTTTACTGCAAATTCTGTAACTTTTCCTTTTTCTGTTTTGAAATATACATAAGCAATTGTTCCTTCTGATATTTTCAGAGAGTACTCTTTAACCATGCCTCAGAAGTTCCTGTTGTTATTGCAGTCTATAGAAAAGCTGTCTCCTGCAACCCGACTGCCTGTTTTTCCAGTTGCGGTGGCCCGAAAACATGGCGTCTGGGCAGTTCCAGCAATGTTCACATTTTGAGTAATTGCATATGTATAATTCAAATCAGCGACAGCGCCTGGTTTAAACCCTCGCAACGTATCCTCTATTCCGTCGTCGCTCCATCCTGTAGTTGGGAAGTGAGTTCCTTTATAGCTGTCGATAGTGGCGGTATATGCCCCGTTCTCCGCAAAAAACTGCTCCTGAAGAAGCCTCAGATTCTGAAGATTTGTGTGCGCCTCTGTCCTTGCGGCCCTTTTCTGCTGGCCTAAAAAAGAAGGGATCGCAATCATCGCAAGTATGCCGATTATTGCAACAATTATCAAAAGTTCAACGAGTGTAAAGCCTTTTTTGTTCATTATCGCCTCCAATGAAAAAATTTTATCTGTTTTTCTATTCTCTTTTATCTGTTCGCATCAGAAATTGTCAGAGAAGATCATCCTGTCCAGTATGGGAGCAGCATCGCCTTTGGCAAACGCTTGAATCCGGAGGCCCTGAGTTGTGCTTGAAAGCACAATATAACCATAGGTTGCAGTTCCACCAGGGTCAGTTGTATGCCATAACCATTCACCCGGGTTCCATGGGGAGCTCTCTCCGAGAGTCCTCTTGGCTGCTACATAGACAATATGGACTCCTGTTGATGCCAATGTAGAGTTCTGCATGTCATTACCGTCTGTGCCGGTGCCATCACCTGCTGTAACTGACCCATCAGCATTTGTATCAACTTCTGCTGAACCCTGGTTAATCCTCGAGGACTGCAGCCAAATCTGTATTTCAGGTATAGAGGAGGTCACAGACCTTACAAGCACGCCTTTTCTGGACTTCTCCTGCATGCCGAGATAGCCGGGGATAGCAATTGCCGCAAGAATACCGATAATCGCGACAACTATCAGCAGTTCGATTAAGGTAAAACCCTTTGAATCTGCAGTCAAGACAATCCTCCTGTATTTGTAATTCTTCCCGAACATTACTTTTCCTCAAGCCTGATTACGTTTTCGAGGTTTTTCCGCGCTGCAATATAATCCGGTTTTAGTTTAAGCGCCTGTTCAAAGCTCAGCCTGGCTTTATCCATATTACCGCTTTTTGCATAAACAATCCCAACATCATTATAAGCCGTTGCATAATCCGGGTTGGATTTTATGGCGGCTTCAAACTCTGCAATCGCCTCTTTAAGCAGGCCTTTCTTATGAAAAAGGTTCCCAAGCTGATATCTTACAAGGAGCATATCAGGAGATTTCTGAAGGGCTTTTTGATAGTACTCAATAGCCTGACTGTCATTGCCGGCCCTTTCATGAATATTTCCGGCAATATAAAACATCTCAGGGCTCCCCTCAGGAGCTATCTCAAACGCGTCCTTCACAAAAGGCATTGCCATCTCATGCCGGCCATCTTCGGCATACGCCAGCGCCAGCGCCAGCGTGAAATATGGTTTATCTATATTATTTGAGAGACTGACGCCTTTGGAATATGCAGCTATTGCAAATCTTAAATTGCCGTCAGCCTTATACGCATTCGCCAGAGAGATATACCCTCTTGCCTTGTTCGGAGATTTTTGGACAACATCCTCCCAGAATAATTGACTATTAAGCCAGACATAATTCCTTTTTACTGTGAGATAACCAAGCCCCCATATCATCAGGAGTATGACAGTTGCAGTTATATACGCCTTCCCTTTATACGTCATCTTTAACCTCAGGGAAAGATGATAGAGGCAGAGCGCAAAAATGAGGAAGATGCCGACTGAGGCAAGATACATTCTGTGTTCCATAATGAGATCTCTCAAGGGGATAAAGCTTGAGGTTGGAGAGAGGACAATAAAAAACCATAAAATACCGAAGGAGGCTGTTCTCCATCTTTTATATAGAAACGCTGCCGCAGCCAGCAGAAGCACGATAAACAGCAGTCCAAAGATTGTTGAAGGAGGGTCAAACAGTCCTTTACTTAAGGTGAAATCATAATCAGCGTTCTGCCCGAAGGGCGCAAACAGCAAAAAAATGTAGCGCGTGATCACCCTGCACTGCGTAAGCAGATATTCAAAAGGGGTGATCCCGATAGAAAATCCCATCGAACTGTCGGTATGCAGCGTTATTTTATAAATTCTGTAAATAACCCCTGCAACCGCGGGGAGCAGAAGTATTGCAAGCATGGATTTTTGGATTTTTCCGTTGAGCTCAGGTAATTTTTTCAGGAAAAAAGTCCAGTAAAGAAAAACTGCAACCGGGAGCGTTACTATTATCTCCTTGCTCCCCAGACCAAGAAAGAATAAAATCACTCCTGCAACATAGCACAAAATGCCCTGCATTGAGGCCCCTCTCCTCAAGGCAGTTATAAAAAGAAGGAGGCTGGAGAGATAAAAGAAAGAGGCCAGGATTTCAGCCCTCTGCGATATATACGAAACAGCGCCGGTCTGAATTGGATGAACAGAGAAGAGAAGGGCGGTAAAAAAGGCGATCAGCCCTGCTTTTTCTTTATATGTTTCGCTTAATTTCAGTGTATTGAATATAAATATGAATACAAGCAGGCAGTTGGCAAGGTGAATCAGCAGATTGCCAAGATGATATCCGAAGGGCTCAAGGCCGGAGAAAAAATAGTTGAGCGCAAAAGTGAAGGTTGTTAAAGGTCTGCCGCCTGAAATGCCCTGGGTCAGGAAGTCTTTTAAGCCCATCTCCTTGAAATAGGATATGTTTTTAACTGCCGGATTTCCGACCACTGAAAGTTCATCATCAAAAATAAAGCTGCCGTATAAACTATTCAGATAGGATAGGGAGGCAACAATAATGATAACAGATATAAAAAGAAGAAGAGATTTTGTTTTATTCAAGGTCATTTTGTTTGGGTTGGATGCGGGGGGAATCATCCCCCCGCAACACAATTAAACTTGATTAGTCAGAACTGATGACTTTTCTAACCAGTTCTGTCGTTTGATTTTTGTCAAATGCCTGGAGCAGTATACCTTGAGTAGTGCTCGTCAGCAGAATGTAACCATAAGGCCCTTCAGGAGCTGAATTTGCTACTCTGGTATCATCATGCCACAGAGGTTTAGTGGAATCCCACGGGGATTTGTCAGCACCTTTTGAATCAACATAAGTTATTGCCACGCCATCAGCTGCTAAGTCAGCATTGTTCTTGTCGACACCGTCAACAACTGACCCATCGCCGTTAGTGTCAACTTCGGTAAGATTAGGGTTGCCCTTTGAGGACTGGAGCCATGCCTGGATCTCAGGTATCGCAGCAGTTGCGGATCTTGTAAGAGCGCCCTTCCTGGATTTTTCCTGCATGCCGAGATAACCCGGGATTGCGATTGCTGCGAGGATACCGATGATCGCCACAACGATCAGCAGTTCGATAAGCGTAAAACCTTTCTGTTCTTTTAAGTTGTTCATTGTCTTTAACATGATAATTTTCTCCTTTTTTTAATCTGTGATCTTGAGTGTCAGTGTCAGTTTCAGTGTCAGTGTCAGAAACTGCCTACTACCTACTACCTACTGTCTACTACCTACTTTCTTTTCCCTCACCTCCTTATTTTAAAGTGTCAGTGATTAGTGTCAGTGTCAGTGTCAGAAACTGACTTTTCTGGCTTTAACTAATATGTAAGCAGTTTCTGTGCCAATAATTGAAATCAACAAAACTGTTAAATTTCAAGCAGTTACAAGTCAAAGATGATTATATGGGAAGAGAATAGTGACAAAAATTGGCAGTAAATGCTGAATTTTATCACTTTGGGGAGGTATTTGAAGAGGGACGGTTAAGCGCTGTCCCTTGTTCGATCAGGTAATTTTAGGCTCTTTCGCTCCTGACCTTCATCACGGTTATCATCAGCTATTTTGGACATAAGCATGTGTCGTTCAGGGCTTGACTGAGAGGTGGCGACTTTCAGATTCCGGCATGATAATGGTATGCTAATACAAACGCATTAAATAAAATTACAAAAACATAATGAAAGCAACAGGCGGTTTAAGAAATAAGGAGCGAAGTGGCCTGACAAGCCAAAGATTCTGTTGTCTGATGTGGCGAAGATTTTTTGTGGAGCAGAAGAAGGCAGTGGAAGGATAAGATTTGAACTTTAAATTATCATTGATAACCCGTGCATAAATTATGACAGAAGATTACAGCAAAACGATTGATGAGATAGTCAGGAGAATAACCGAAAAAATCAGTCCCTTAAAGGTTATACTTTTCGGCTCATATGCATACGGCAGTCCTACCAAAGACAGCGATATTGACCTTCTTATAATAAAAGAAAGTTCCCTGCCGAGGCATCACCGGGCAAAAGAGGTAAGGCGTCTTTTCAGAGGGATGAAGGTTGCCGTAGATATAATCGTTTATACACCGGAAGAAATAAAGAAATGGGAAGGGATTGATACGGCGTTTATTACAGGTGTTCTTAAAAAAGGCAAAGTCTTATATGGATAATCAGGATAAGAAGAATTCCCTTGTAAAAGAATGGATGCATAAAGCGGAAAGAGACCTGGACACTGCCCGTCTCACCCTTGATAATAAACCTGACTATACGGATATTATTTGTTACCACTGTCAGCAGGCAGTTGAGAAATATCTTAAGGCATATCTTGTTTACCTTGATACTCCATTTGAAAAGAAACACGACCTTGACTATCTCATTGATTTGATAATAGAGAACGATAAAGATATTGAACAGTTTTATGACACTGTAGAGACCCTTTCAGGCTATGCCGTAGAAATAAGATATCCCACTGATGAGCAATCAGAACCCAGCATTGAGGAATCAAAAACAGCTTACGAAATAGCCTTGAAAATAAAGGAATATGTCAAAAAAGAAATTGACATAAAAAATATATGAATACAGGAGAAGACAGGGGGTGGAGCAGAGGAATGAGCAGGATTAAAGACCTGACCCTCTCCCCATTGCGTCCACAGGCAGCCCGGCGGAAAAGTTCCTCTTATCTCAATACTGGCTGGCGCAGGTAATCTTTTATCTCATTTTTTCAACGATCGGGCCTCTCGGAATTATCATGCTGCGAAGTCTTATTTTTGCGGGAATTATCGCCATCTTATGGTCTTCAATGGTAACTACTCAGCAGGCAGTTAATTCTGCGTCCCGAAAGCTTTCGGGACTATAATGTCATTCCCGAGGGTTTAATCGGGAATATGGTTTTTAGCGGAAGGGCAAAGGAACCATATCCCCGATAGAGGAATTCGGGGATGACAAAATAATAAGACTTTGGATCAGACTGACCTGAGTAGTTACTATTATTTAGAGATTCTGGTTCAAGATTTGTCACATCACTGATCCGTTTCAAACACTTCTGTATGGTGGAGACCTTTGCGAGGATTACATCCTTATCAGGCATATACCCTCGCCTTCAGAAGATTGTCCTCCGCCTCTTTTCTTATCCGTTTAAGGTCGTCATACTCTTTTATTGTCTTTACAAAAAAGTCATTGTATATGCTCCTGTCTCTATTTACGGCAATAACCCCGTTTTTGAGAACCTGCATCCTTATAATAGGAGACGACTCATTTAATACAACTATATCAACATCCCTTTTAAATGCATCGGAGATATCTCTCTTATCAGGTTAATAGCTGCAATTTCGGGGATTTGTTTAAACAGGATAGCGATATCCACATCGCTTTCGTCGGATATATGACCGCTGACATATGAGCCGAATATGAAGGCAAGATTAATATCTTCTCTCTCGAGCAGGCGTTCTCTTAATGCTTCCAGAATTTGTTTCATGTTCAATTCCACGATATAATGCCCTCAGGTTTTTTACAGTATGGCAAATAGGGTCTTTGAAGTCAAACAATTATCAGAGTCATAGTGACAAAAATTGGCAGTAAATATCAAATTTTGTCACCTTCGGGGAGGTATTTGAGGAGAGACGGTTAAACGCCGTCCTTTATTCGATCAGGTAATTTCTTTTGAGAATCCAAATATAGTGTAAATGTCCTGTTCATGAGGCCAGGCAACTGTGCCATAAAGAGGCTTTGCCAAATTGAAATAGTATTTGTCTTTCAATTCTCTGAAAACTCCGAAGTCAAGCAAATGCGAGCAGTCATAAATTCCATGTTCACCATTTGTAAAAACAAGTTCCAATTTGTAATTATCTATTGCCCGAACCGATTTTACTCTAGGATTCATGATTCACCTCAAAGGTTCTATTTTATGGTTCTTTTTCATTTCAAGTGGGTAAAATAGCCACGGACTTTCACGGACTAAAAAACCCTTCTTTTAAATTCCAGCTTTTCATTCATAAGCAAGTCCGTGTCAGTCCGTGGCTAAATCAGCATATCATTTGTTCCCTTCTCACGGGAACTTTCTACCCACTCAATACGAGAAAGAGCCTAACACATTGATATTATTGGCATTTTTTTTATTTCCCTCCTCGTCTGTAATTTTATGATTGTTGTTTATTCTTTGATTTTGCCTCAAGTGCCTCTTGCAGTAAAAAATTCAATTTCCCGGATTTAGAATCCGCCTTGATTTGCTGGTCCCATTTGAGCCAATCTTTTTCGGAGAACCATTGTCTCAATTGGATATACTCCTCTTCAGGCAAGGCGTCAATGGCTTTTTCTAATTCGTCTACCTTTGACATTGCTGACTCCTTTCATTAAATCAAGTAATGACCTCAACGCATCATTTACCGCGGCTGAATCAACAAAAGCCTTGGCCACATCCGGCTCAAGCATGACAACGTTGGCCCCTTCATCTAAAATGCGCTTGTAATACTTGCCACGAACAGCTTTTGAATAGTCAAAGTTATATTCGGGGCGCAATTCGTCACTGATTTTTTTTGCTTTCGCTTTCATGTCGTTTCCTTTCTTGAGTGGTTGCAAGACGAGCGCTGATAATTCGTATGGCTTTGCCTCTCTCTGTATGTGAGATTACAAACAAACGTCCACGAGAAGTGTAACCCACGGTTATTAATCTTTGTTCGTTGACCGAGTGGACCGGGTCATCAAAAGTTGCCGATAACGGATCATAAAATACAGTCATGGCTTCATCAAATGACACCTTGTGTTTTCTGTCATTCTTTTTTGCTTTTTCCTTATCCCATTCGAATTGCATCACTTCAATTTTACCATAAATTTTCGCCTAACGCCCATATCAACCGGCATTGGGTCTGCGACAAAAATGTGGGTAAATTTACTTCTGAGTGCATAGAGGATTGAAAGCATCCCCCTTGGGTTAAGCCGGAAGTAGGTGCTTTAAGCAGGGGATTGAGGGGGTTACTCTAATATTTTTCTTTAATTTCAATGAAGTAACTCCCCCTAATCCCCTCTTACCTTACTGATCTTTACCCATAAGTCCCGCTGGACACGGTAAATGTCCTGAGTTTTGGGAAAAATTCCCCCTTA
>CAMTXX010000105.1:0-14451 GCA_947085825.1 uncultured Nitrospira sp.
ACTCAGATCAAGCCTTCCCGATTTTCTCCTGAATGCTGATAATGACTCCATCTTCAAGAAAATCATCCTCGATCACGCCGATCATGATAAAATACCAGGGTTTCGTATGGCTGCATAACGGAGAACTTTGCACTGGCAAGTCCCATATCTCCCAAGGCGAATTGAATGATGGAGACAGCGGCGATGGATGCTGTCTCAGCCTTCAGTATCCTGTTGCCGAGCGTAGCCGTAAAGAACCCTTTTTCTGACGCAAGCAATACTTCCTTTTCGGAAAAACCGCCCTCAGGGCCGATAAGCAGGAATATCTTATCGGTATGCTGAAGCCTGCTTGTGATAATAGGGAGTTTCTCCCCTCCTTCTTCCCAAAAAATAATGCCTTTCCCTGAAATCAGGCCGGGAATCCCGAAGATGTCTTTAAAGGAACAGGTTTCGAATATTTCAGGAATTTTGGTTCTTCCTGACTGCCTGGAGGCCTCCTCAGCTATTTTTTTCCAACGTGGGTGTTTTCTGGTTTCCCTGAGCTGGCTTCTTTCAGTGCTTACAGGAATTATTGCGCTCACCCCCAGTTCAGTCGTCTTTTGGATTATGAAATCCATTTTTTCACCCTTAAGAAGCCCCTGGATAAGAATTATATTTAAATTGGATTCTGTGTTCAAACTATAATCACCGGTAAGGTCTATGACCACTTCTTTTTTTGATACGGAGAGGATTTGAGCGGTGTATGAACAGGCTTTTTCATCTGTGACAATAAGACCATCGCCTGCTTTGCACCGGAGAACAGAAATGAGATAATGCGCTTTATCGTCTTTAATAACAACAGGCCTTCTTAACAGAGATAATTCATCGAGAAATATTCTATGCATGGAGACGTTTGCAAAAGTCTTTATCTGTCATTCCCGATGTTTTTATCGGGAATCCAGTATGCTTTAAAAACAAAGACTTCTGGATACCCGCCTTCGCGGGTATGACGGCAAAAGCGTCTGGTGCGATACTATTGCAAGAGATGCCATGTTTTACAAATATGGCCGAATGTGCGGATTTATTGTGAAATTCAGTTTTCAACGCCTGTAAACAGATCTTTCAGTTTTTCTTTGAAACTTTTACTTATTTCATCACCATTGATGGCTGCGAATTCTTCCAGGAGTTCCTTTTGCCGGGTTGTTAATTTTGTCGGCACTTCGACATAAATTCTTACTATCTGATTGCCCCTCTGGTGACCTCCAACCCGTGGGGTCCCTTTGCCTTTGATGGTGAACAGCTTGCCTGACTGAGTGCCAGCCGGAATTTTCAGTTTTGCAGTGCCGTCGATCGTCGGCACTTCTATCTCTGTCCCCATAGCTGCCTGAGGGAATGATATAGGCATCTCACAGAATATCTCGGTCCCTTCACGTTTGAAGAAAGGATGTTCTTCTATATTCAAAATAACATAGAGGTCTCCATGTGGGCCTCCGAATTGACCGGGTTCTCCTTCCCCGCTTATTCTAAGCCTTGAGCCGGTGTCCACTCCGGCAGGAATTTTCAGGGAAATGTTCTTTTGTTCCTGGATATTCCCTGCGCCTTTGCATTTCTTGCAAGGGTGGGTTATGATTTTCCCTGTGCCTTGACATTTGCCGCAGGATTTCGAAACAGTGAAAAATCCTTGTTGAAAGAGTATTTGTCCTGTCCCTTTGCAGGAAGGGCAGGTCTCAGGGGCTTTGCCGGGTGCGGAGCCATTTCCCCTGCAATCCTTACAGGTTTCCCGCTTTGTAAAATCTATGGTCTTTTCTGTCCCGAATATTGCTTCTGAAAGTGATATTTCAAGGTCATACCTGAGATCAGAGCCTTTTGAAGGCCTTTGCCTTCTTGTTCCGCCGATATTACCGAAGAAATCTCCAAAGATATCTTCAAAAATATCTCCAAAGCCTGCGCCTGAATAACCTCCACCCATACCTTCAGAAGACCCGAACCTGTCATAATGAGCACGTTTTTGGGGGTCACTCAGGCAGGAATATGCCTCATTGATTTCCTTAAACTTCTCTTCTGATTCCTTGTTGTCGGGATTTCTGTCAGGGTGATATTTCATCGCAAGCTGCCTGAACGCTCTTTTTAAATCATCGGCTGTGGCATCCCGGGAGACGCCGAGTAAGTCGTAATAATCTTTCATGTATAGTTTCCTTGGATATATAAATATTAGTAAAAGTTCAGCTAACCGCAGAGACGCAAAGGCGCTGAGTATGGAAATTAATCAAATAACAGAAAAGCTAATTGGAGCAGCTTCATTTTCTCCGCGTCTTTGCGTCTCTGCGGTGAACTATTACGTTTTTAAGATTTGTTTTTGTCGACGTCCTCAAACTCTGCTTCTACAACTTCTTCCTCGCCTTCCTTTTTTGCGCCCTGTTCTGTTCCGGCAGCTCCTCCAGGTTGGGCCCCTGCTGTCTTGTATATGTGTTCTGCAAGTTTATGAGAAGCAGTAGTAAGTTTATCTATCGCAGCCTTTATTTCAGCCACATCACTGCTGGAATCTTTTACCTTCCTGCAATGTTCGAGGGCTTCTTCTATGTTTCTCCTGTCGTCTTCAGTGATCTTGTCGGAATAGTCCTTGAGTGATTTTTCAACGGAATACAGAAGTGAATCAGCATTATTTTTTGCCTCAACCAGTTCTTTTCTTTTGTGGTCTTCATCTCTGTGTGACTCAGCATCGCGCACCATGTCTTTGATTTCATTTTCGGACAGTCCGCTCGTAGCTGTTATGCGTATGGACTGTTCCTTGTTTGTGCCGAGGTCTTTTGCGGATACATGGAGAATGCCGTTGGCGTCAATATCAAATGACACCTCAATCTGAGGCAGTCCTCTGGGCGCGGGAGGCAGGCCTATAAGCTCAAAATTGCCGAGCAATTTATTGTCTGCGGCCATGTCTCTTTCGCCCTGGCAGATCTTTATGGTAACTGCCGGCTGGTTATCGCTTGCCGTAGAGAACACCTGGCTTTTCTTTGTAGGAATGGTGGTATTTCTTTCTATTATTTTTGTGAAAATACCGCCAAGGGTCTCGATCCCGAGCGATAGGGGTGTTACATCAAGGAGCAGGACCTCTTTGACGTCGCCTTTAAGCACTGCTGCCTGAATTGCCGCTCCGACTGCTACGACCTCGTCCGGATTCACGGTACGGTTAGGCTCTTTCCCAAAATAATTTTGTACTGTCTGCTGTACTTTGGGGGTCCTTGTCTGTCCTCCGACCAGAAGCACCTCGTCAATGTTTGTTTGGGACAAATTTGAGTCGGACAAGGCGTTTTTACAGGGACCTATTGTTTTTTCGAAAAGGTCATCTACGAGTTGTTCGAACTTTGCCCGTGAAATTTTCATCAGCAAGTGTTTTGGTCCCGAGGCGTCTGCTGTTATAAAGGGCAAATTTATTTCTGTCTCTGTTGCAGTTGAAAGTTCAATTTTGGCCCTTTCTGCCGCCTCTTTTAATCTCTGAAGGGCCATTTTATCGTTTTTCAGGTCAATAGCCTGGTCTTTTTTAAATTCTTCGACTATCCAGTCGAGTATTCTCAGGTCAAAATCATCTCCGCCGAGGAAGGTATCACCGTTTGTTGATTTGACCTCTATTACCCCTTCGCCTATTTCCAGTATGGAAATATCGAAGGTGCCGCCTCCAAGGTCATAGACAACGACTTTTTCTTCCTTCTTTTTGTCCATGCCGTAGGCAAGAGCGGCTGCTGTGGGTTCATTGATGATCCTCAGGACGTTCAGCCCTGCTATTCTTCCTGCATCTTTTGTCGCCTGTCTCTGGCTGTCATCAAAGTAGGCCGGCACGGTTATTACCGCCTCTGTGACTTTCTCGCCGAGATAGTCTTCAGCAGCCTGCTTCAGCTTCTGAAGGATCATGGCGGAAACTTCAGGTGGAGAGTATTTTTTGCCGAATATTTCCACATGAGCATCTCCATTGGAGGCCTCTACAATCTTATACGGGAGCCTCTTTTTTGCGTGCTCGACTTCCTTGGTGTTATATTTTCTTCCCATGAGTCTTTTTATCGAAAATATAGTATTTTCAGGATTTGTGACAGACTGCCTTTTTGCTATCTGTCCGACTAATCTTTCACCCTTGTCTGTGATTGCAATCACAGACGGAGTTGTCCTGTTTCCTTCCTGATTAGGGATTACTACAGTTTCACCGCCCTGAACAACGGCAACTACCGAGTTTGTTGTTCCAAGGTCTATACCAATTGCCTTACCCATTTTTATTGATCCTCCTCTATGTTCTCACTGTTATTGATTTTAATGCCTTCAGGCATATCAGAAGCTTCGTTTTGCGCTTCTTTTTCATTTTGATGTTCAGTTTTTTTTTGTGGTTTTATCGAAACGGCAACAAGGGACGGACGCAGTACTTTATCACGATAGAGATAGCCTGCACGCAGTTCTTCGGCAACCATCTTTTCCTCAAGGTCTTCTCTTTCTACCTGTGTCATGGCATGATGGATGGAAGGGTCAAACGCCTTGCCGGCAGCCTCGATCTTTGTCAGGCCGAACTTTTCAAGGGCCCTCAGCAGTTCCTTAAGGGTCATCTCAACCCCCTGAACGATCCCTGTAAGAGGTTCTTCTGTCGCATGTCTCAGGGCAAGGTCAAGACTGTCTATGGCAGGCAGCAATTCATATATAAGGGCTTCGTTTCCGTATCTTGCCAATTCCTCTTTATCCTTGTTTACCCTTTTTTTGTAATTATCAAATTCCGCGTACAGCCTGAGATATTTGTTGTTTAACTCTTCAATGATTGATTTTTCCTGCGCCTTCAATTCCTCAGCTGCATCCGCCTGAGCTTCTACTGATTGGGTTTCGGTATCATATTTGTCCTGTTCTTCCAAAGTTCACCTTCCTGTTTTTTTAAGACAATAATTTTGTGATAAAGCGGGCCGTTGAGTCAACAATAGAAATCGCTTCCTGATAATTCATTCTCTTTGGACCGATTATGGCAATAGTCCCGATAGGCCTGTCCCCTTCTTTATACGTGGCAGCCACCAGGCTGAGCTGGTTCATCTCCTCAAGGGAGTTTTCAGCTCCGATCAGTACCTGTGTGCCTTCGGCATCAGCGATATTGTCAAGGAGATTTATAATAAGATGTTTGGCTTCGAGTGTCTGGAGCAATTCTCTTATTCTGTTAATGTCGCAGAATTCAGGAAGTCTCAATACCTCGGACAAACCGGATATATAAATATTCCCCGGCGCTGAGGAGAAGGCGTTCCTGCAGATCCTTATCGCCTCTGAAATCAGACTGTCGCAAAGGACTCTTTCTTTGGTCATTTCCTTCAAGATGAGTCTTTTAATTTCATCAAGGGAACGGCCTTTAAAGCGGGAGTTAATATATTCAGCAATCCTGTTAAGCTCTCTTTGAGAGATCTCAGGAGCTACCGGAACAATCTTGTTTTGGATCATGCCTTCGTCAGTAAATAATATTACCGCAAGCTGGTCATCTCTGTATTTCAAAAGCTCAATTTTGTTTAATGTTGTCATGCTTGTATTGGGTGACATCGTGACGCCTATATAATGCGAAAGCTCTGAAAGCATTTTTGAGGCGTCGTCAAGAAAAGAATTAATGTCTTTTTTTATCAGTTCGAATTTTTTGTTGAGTTCTGCTGTCAGGGCGCTATTTATCTGTTGTTTTTCATTGGCTATCGAATCAACATAGAAACGGTATCCGCTGTCTGTGGGGACCCTTCCCGCAGAGGTATGAGGCTGACGCAAATATCCCATTTCTTCCAGGTCTGACATGATATTTCTTATGGTTGCAGGAGAAAGA
This sequence comes from uncultured Nitrospira sp., assembly GCA_947085825.1. GTDB lineage: Bacteria > Nitrospirota > Thermodesulfovibrionia > Thermodesulfovibrionales > UBA6898 > JAOUFP01. The sequence continues at coordinate 5,771 of CAMTXX010000105.1, forward strand.
CCGAAATGGTATTTCTTTGTTACAACCCTTGAACCAACAGGCCCCGGTGTGTTGATGTAACACTGAATAACAGCGTATAAAACTTTCTTGCTTCTTTCGTCTAACATGCTTTAGCACTCTCCATACCAGAGTGCTAATAATTTAACAGTTATACACTTTAAGAGTCAAGTTTTGATGGGTTTTTACATAATAATGTTTCATACTGCTGATTTAGCAATGTCCTTGCCTATCCGTGGATAAGGGTTGTGTCACAGATTGATGATCACCGCATGTTCATCGCACTCAGGGAATTTCGGGCATCTGACGCAGTCTCCCCATATCTTCTGGGGAAGGCTTGCCTTGTCCGTATCCGTGAAACCCAGTTTTTTAAAGAAAAGGGGCTGATAGGTGAGCGCAAAGACCCTTTTGATGCCGAGGGCCTTTGCCTCGCCCAGACATCTTTTTACCATCTGTTTCCCTATCCCCAACCTCTGGTGTTCTTTTCTGACCGCAAGTGATCTGACCTCGGCAAGGTCTTCCCATAGCACATGCAGCGCGCATACGCCTTTGATGGCCCCTTTTTCCTCGGCAACAACGAAGTCCCTGATATTTTCGTATAGTTCGTTGATGCCCCTCGGGATCATCTGTTCCTTGCGGGCAAATTCATTGATCAGCTTTTGGATCTCTTTAATATCAGAAATGACGGCTTTTCTTGTTTTCAAGATATTTAATCCCTTCTATGATTGATTTACTGTTGATTTCGGCTGCATCGACTCTGGTTGATTTCAGGGAGAAAGATATTGCGTCGACAGTCGATTTTTTATAAGGGGTCCTGTCTGTAAAGGCGCTGGTTTAAGGCTTTTCGGCCTGCTGAATACCTTTTTCACTTGTTGAACCCCTCAAAACAAAATACAATATTTTTTCCTGCTGCCTTGGCTGAGTAGAGCGCTGTATCTGCTGCATTCAGCAGGGATTTTGCATCGCCTGCGTTCTTGGGGTATGAAGCTATGCCGCCGCTCAGCGTAATGTTTACCTTTTCTTTATTGTTGACGATAAAAGTGGTTTCCTGCACGGCATTTCGTATCCTGTTGGCCAGAAAAATTGTTTCTTCTTCCGGGGTATTCGGCAGGATGATAATAAATTCCTCGCCGCCGTATCGCACGACAGTGTCAGTTTCTCTTGAGGACGATTTCAGGATCCCGGCCAGTTCCTGGAGCGCATCATCCCCGGCCTGATGACCATAGGTATCATTTAATTGTTTGAAATTATCAATATCAAATAACATCAGTGAAAATGGGTCTCCGTAACGATTGGTTCTTGCGATTTCCAGGTCGAGGGTCTTATAAAAATATCTGGTGTTGTACAGGCCGGTAAGACCGTCTGTTATCGCAAGCCGCCTGGTTTCCTGAAACAGTTTGATTTTATCTATTATAAGCGTCATGTGGTTGCCGACGAGCTTGAGCAGGGAAGCCGTGTCGAAGTCAAAATCTCTTCCCACCCTGCCGGCAAGGAAGAACAGGCCTGTGGGTTTTTTTTCGTTTACTAAAGGGACCACAACCAGAAACACGATGCCTTCTTCAGACAGGAAGGGTATTTTCAGGATATCAGGAGATTCCAGGACAGTGAGCGGCTCTCCTAATTTTATCGTGTCTGAGCATAAGGAGGCCAGGGCGTTATTTTTGATTTTTTCCTGAACTTCGGAAGATATGCCCCTGTTTGTTTTCAGCAAAAAATTGTCGTCTTCTTTCAACATAAGCCAGCCTGTATGGAAATCAGTAAGCAGAAGCGCCTTGTCCATAAGGTCTTCCATGACAAGGTCGAGGTTATCGGATGAGATAAAGGCGCTCGAAAGGTTATTAATGATAATAAGTTCCTTATTTCTCTTGAGAAGCTCCATTTCGAGTCTGAAAAAATTTGTTATGTCCTTTAAGATGATGCGTACGAGATATTCTTCATGATCTGTTTTAAAGGGCAGAATGTATACTTCAAAATTTCTGTTGTCAAGGGATATGCGGACAGTATCTTCTTTTTTATCAAGAATGGCCTTTTCTACTTTTCCCCACAGCTTGCTGAATGCTTTAATGTTTTTGAAGTTTTGTTCGAGTAACTGCGGTTTTTTTACTCCCAGCAGATGACAGCAGTTTATATTTAAATCACATATTTTTCCATCTTGCTGTATGACAATAAAGGGGTCTGGAATAAGGTCCAGGGAGAAGTATTCCGTGTCCCTTTTTTTTGTGCCTCCATTCATTATGATAGTTCACACTCCCCTATAACATTAAAGTGTTTTCCGGATTAAACAGCGATATATTAATATTATTGCGTTTTTCGGTCATTATCGCAACATATATTTTGCATTTTTCATACTATAATTGATATACTGAACTATACTTTTCATCCCGATTGTTTTAATTTAAAGAGTGGGCAGTCCCGCTCTTTTGTTTTATATGGAAGATTATGAAGAATAAGATAAAAGAACTGGCTGATTCGATAGCAGCGCAGCATGCTGTGGAGATTGTGGATATTGAGCTCGCAGGAAGTTCGGGGAAGCCGCTCATAAGAATATTCATTGATAAGGAGAACGGTGTTACCCTGGATGAATGCGGAAAATTCAGCAGGGCGCTTTCTGCGCTTTTTGATGTAGAGGACCCGGTACCTACGGCCTATATCCTGGAGGTTTCCTCTCCGGGGTTGGACAGACCTCTTAAGTCGTTGAGGGATTTCGAGAGGAGTATCGGCAAACTGGTGAGAATTATAACGAGTGTTAAGATTGAACAACAGAATATTTTTACCGGGAGAATCACCGGAGTGGGCGGGGGAAATATTACTTTATCTGTTAATGATAAGGAAATAGAAATTCCATTTGATCAAATCTCTAAAGCGAGATTGGAGATAGAACTGAAATGACTAAAGAACTTTGTCAGGTAATTGAACAAATCAGCAAGGAAAAGGGCATACCAAAGGAGACTCTTGTCGAGGCGATAGAATCCGCGCTTCTCTCGGCGATGAGGAAAAAATACGGAGGCAGAACAAATATCCATCTTACGATAGACCGGGTTAAATGCGACATAACTGCCTATGAAACAAAGAAGGTCGTTGCTGAGGTTGCTGATCCGCTGGAGGAGATTTCGGTAGAGGATGCGGTCAAGACAGACCCTGACAAAAAAGAAGGCGATGAGATAGACTTTCCCCTTGCCCTTCAGGACCTCGGACGGATAGCAGCCCAGACAGCAAAACAGGTCATTTTCCAGCGGGTAAGGGAAGCGGAAAAAGATGTGATTTTCAAAGATTTCAAGGACAAGGCAGGGCAGATCATAAGCGGGATTGTCATGAGAAAGGAAAAAGGCGCTTATTTTCTTAATATCGGCAAAACAGAGGCTGTCCTTTACTTCAAGGATACATTGCCGAGTGAAAATTTGAAGCGCGGCGATACGGTAAGGGCGATTATTGAAGACGTGAAAATCAGCGCAAAAGGGCCTTCTATCGTTGTATCGAGAACGTCGCCCCGGTTCGTAGGTGAGTTATTCAGGATGGAGGTCCCTGAGATCTACGAGGGTCTCGTGGTCATAAAAGATATTGTAAGAGAGCCTGGAGAGCGCACGAAATTAGCAGTTTACTCAAAAAATCAGTCTATTGACCCTGTCGGGTCATGTGTTGGCATGAAGGGGACAAGGGTGCAGGCGATCGTGCGTGAACTGAGGGGGGAAAGGATTGATATTATTCCCTGGAATGATGACCCGCGGGCGCTTATTGCCAGCGCTCTGAGTCCTGCAAGTGTGGAGAAGATCGGCATTAATGAAGAAGAAAAGACGGCCATGGTCGTTGTCAATGACCAGCAGTTGTCGCTCGCTATAGGGAAAAGGGGACAGAACGTAAGGCTTGCGATGAAGCTTACGGGCTGGGATATTGATATTATCAGCGATACGGAGTATTCCAGGATCCGGATGGAAGAGACTGATAAGGCTCTTCAGGATTCTTTAAAAAAGGAAGCAGACAAAAAAGATACGCCATCTGTTGATGGATAAAGATTCACCGGATCATCCCATTGAATGTATAAAAGGTATTGGCCCGCAGAGGGCCAAACTTTTTTCACGCCTCGGCATCCTGACCATACAGGATGCGCTATATTACCTGCCGTACAGATATGAAGACAGGACCGGACTGAAGAAGGTCTCTGAACTCAGACCGGGAATTATCGAAACCGTCCAGGGCAAGATCGTATTTGCCAATATCATACATACCCGCCTAAGGAAGTCCAGAATATTCGAGATTGCTATCAACGACGGAACAGGTTTTTTAAAGGCGAAATGGTTTAATCAGCCCTTCATGCAGAAGAACCTTCCCATAGGCCAGGAAGTGGTCCTCAGCGGTCTAGTGAAAAATAGCGGTCAGGCTGCCCTTGAGATGGACTCACCTGAGTATGAGATTGTCTCCGATGACATTGACTCTTTTATCCACACAAAGAGGATTGTGCCTGTATACAGGATTACAGATGGGATCAGTCAGAAACAGTTCAGAAAGATAATGTTCGGCGTTGTGACTGAACATGCCTCAAGATTTTCCGATGTTATCCCTTCTTATATAATAGAAAAGAATAAACTTCCTCCGTTGTCCTTTAGTATACAGCAGCTCCATTTTCCCGAAGGAGGCTTGGATATGGATGCGCTTAACAGGGGGACGAGCGAGTATCACAGAAGGCTTTCCTTTGATGAACTCTTTCTCTTTGAGCTTGGCCTGGCTGCCTTGAAGCAACATACAAGGCTGAATAAGGCAATAGCCTTCAACCCTGCCGGGAATCTCAGGAAGGCGCTTTTGAAAATCCTGCCCTTTGCATTGACTGAGGCGCAAAAAAGAACGCTGGCTGATATCGAAAAGGACATGCGGTCGGCCTATCCGATGAACAGGCTGATACAGGGAGATGTCGGCTGCGGAAAGACGGTTGTTGCTTTGCTTGCGATGCTTGACGCGGTGGAAGCAGGTTATCAGGCTGCGCTGATGGCGCCTACTGAGTTACTCGCAGGCCAGCATTACATAAATATACATGGTCTGGTGAAAGCTCTCGGCCTGAAGGCAGAACTGCTCACCGGAGGCGCCAAAGGCAGGCAGCTTGAGGGAATTCTCTCCGGTGAAACAGACATTGTCATTGGTACTCACGCCCTTATACAGGAAGGGGTGAGATTTAAAAAACTCGGGCTCGCGGTTATTGATGAGCAGCACAAATTCGGCGTTATGCAGAGGTCATTGCTCAGGAAGAAGGGGATGACGCCTGATCTGCTCGTCATGACCGCAACGCCGATCCCGCGCTCGCTGGCGCTGACGCTCTACGGTGATCTTGACTGTTCTGTTATTGACGAACTTCCTCCGGGCAGAAAACCTGTTGTGACAAAACTCATAGAGGCAGACCGGAAAAAGGAGATTTATGGGCTTTTGCGGGAGGAGATAGAAAAAGGCAGGCAGGTCTATGTTGTCTATCCTGCAATTGAGGAGTCTGAAAAAACAGATATGAAGAATGCGGTGCAGGGGAAAGAGGGTTTTGAAAGGATCTTCCCGGAATACAGGATCGGACTGCTTCACGGCAGGATGGGCACAGAGGAGAGGGAGAAGGTCATGCTCTCTTTCAGGCAGGGAGAGACAGATATACTGGTGAGCACGACCGTAATCGAGGTCGGCGTTGATGTGCCGGAGGCAACGCTTATGCTTGTTGTGCATGCTGAACGGTTCGGGCTTGCGCAACTGCATCAGTTGCGGGGAAGGGTGGGCAGGGGGCAGCACCGCTCGCTCTGCATTCTCGTTGCCTATAAGCCCTATGGAGAGGATGCCCGGCGCAGGCTCGACATAATGCTCAGGAGCAATGACGGCTTCAGGATCGCCGATGAGGACCTTAATATAAGGGGGCCGGGCGAATTTCTGGGCACAAGGCAGGCGGGACTGCCTGATCTGAAGGTTGCAAATATCATAAGAGATATGAAAATATTAGAGAAGGCAAAGACAGAGGCCTTCGGCCTGATAGAGGCGAGTCCTGAACTGAGAGATTTCCCTTCACTTAAGAAAACAGTTGAGGTATTCTGGAAAGGGAAGGTTGATTTATTCAAGACCGGATAAGGGAGGAGATATGTTAAAAAATGTGTATGAAAATTTAAGAAAAGGTCTGGAAAAGATAAAATGGTTTGCAACGCTTTTTTCTGAGAGGATGAATATGGAGATCGCCATATTCAAGCTTCTTTATCAGTCTGAGGAGATGGCAAAAAAAAGGGACGAGTTGCTTAAAACAATCGGAGAGCGGGTGGTGGAGCTGAAAGGACACGGAGAAAAGAACATCTTTAGAGATAGTGTTGTTTCCGGGGCGCTGGAAGAGATAGAAAAGATTGACAAGAATATAGATGACCTCAGGCATAAAGCCGGTGAAATCAGCAGGGTGACCGGATAGATGTCTTTTTATATTATTCTTTTTGTTCTCGGCGCACTGATAGGATCATTTCTGAATGTCTGTATATACCGGATACCGCGCAGCCGGTCTATCATATGGCCGTCTTCCCGGTGCCCTTTCTGCAGCAGCCCGATTAAGTCCTATGACAACATCCCGATCTTCAGCTATTATCTTCTACTGAGGGGAAGGTGCAGGGACTGCAAGGAAAAGATATCTGCAAGATATCCCCTTGTAGAGGCGCTCAACGCCTTCTTCTATATTCTCGTTTTCTGGAGGTTTGGCCTGGAATGGAGTTCTGCGATATACTGCATCCTCTGTTCGGCAATGATCGTCATAACTTTTATTGATTATGATTTTCAGATAATTCCTGACAGGATCACCCTGCCGGGCATTCCCCTGGGAATTATTGCGGGTTCTTTTTTCCTTCCCGACCCCTTTCTGCGGGCAACAGAGCTCGGATATATGGCGTCGCTCATCGGCGCGTTCAGCGGGTTTTCCTTTTTTTACATGATAGCCTTTTTGAGTATCAAGATATTGAAAAAGGAAGGCATGGGCGGCGGTGATATCAAGATGATGGCGATGGTGGGCGGTTTTCTCGGCTGGAAGGCCGTGGTCCTTACAACATTTCTCGGCAGTCTCTTCGGCTCGATAATCGGTATCGGTCTCATGGTCTTAAAGGGAAGGGACAAGGGTTCACTGATACCGTTCGGGCCTTTCCTTGCCGCCGGCGCTCTCGTCACCCTGTTTTTCGGACAGGAAATACTGATATGGTATCTTTACTGATTGCGGAAACATGGTCCATACGATAACCCTCATTACGATTCTGACCCTTCTGGTATTTTTGATTCTGTTTTTTCTGGTAAGAAGCTTCCTCGATTTCCAAAAGAAAAAGGCCGAAGCAAAAAACAGGGAGGTGACGCAGGTCGGTTTTGTCGTTGACACTTTTCATGACCTTGTCTCGAAGCTCAAGGAAAAGGAGAGGGAGCTTGAGGGTCTCAGGAAGAATGCGGAGGAAAGGGCCTGGTCTATTGAGCAGTATAACGAAAACATTCTCCAGAGCGTATCCAGCGGGGTAGTGAGCTTTGACCGGGAATCACGGATAACAAAAATGAATGCAGCAGCAGAACACATCCTGGATATGAAAGAAGCGAATGTCCTGACGAAAAAATATCATGAAGTGTTTCACAGCCCGATAACAGAACTGATCGACAGGAGAGAGATTATTGAGAGGGCTGAGATCAGTTATCTCAGCGGCAGCGGAAAAAGGATTTGGCTGGGGCTGACTGTCTCGCCGCTCAAGGACAGCAAGTACAATACCATCGGCCAGCTGCTTGTCTTTACTGACCTTACGGAGTTGAAGGCCTTTCAGTCTCAGCAGGAACTCAGGGAAAGACTTTCGACCCTCGGCGAGATGTCCGCAGGCATCGCCCATGAGATGAGGAACCCGTTGGCTGTAATATCCGGCTATACAAAGATGCTTTCAAAGAGGGTGGACGATTCCATGAAACCGGCTGTTGATTCGATAGCAAAGGAGGTTATGGTGATGGACAGGATCATCACTGACTTCCTTTCTTTTGCCAAACCAACTGACCTGTCCGCTTCGGAGGTTAACCTGAAGGACCTTCTTGAAGGCTGCCTCAGTTCCCTTGAGGGTATTTCAGCAGGGATGAAGATCATCGTTAATACAGAGATGCTGCCTCATATCAGGGCGGATGAGGTTTTGCTGAGACAGGCCTGCACAAACCTCCTGCAGAACGCTCTGGAATCCATGCCTGAGGGCGGGCAACTGAAGGTCACCGGTTTTCTGGATGATCATGTTTGCATATCTATTTCAGATACTGGCCACGGAATTCCGGAGGGCCTAAGGGACAAAATATTTCTTCCCTTTTATACCACCAAAGAGCGCGGCATAGGTCTCGGCCTTGCGATAGTCCATAAGATTATTGTTTCCCACGGCGGGGACCTAAAGGTCGAGACCAGCGACAGAGGTACGACTTTTACGATCAGGTTTCCGAAAAAGCTTATCGTCTCCTGAACGTATCCGCCTTTTAATGTTTAGCGGGTTATTATTAAGGGTCTCATAATAATATGGACTATCCAACTATAATAAAATCCCTCCTAACCTCCCTTTGCCAACTGATCGTGACCCACAAATATGTCTGGACACAGCGGGTATGAACAAAGAATTTCATATCTTATGTCTTTTTTGTGTCATTGAGACTTGTCCGCAATCCTTTTTTTAAGAAAGATTCCCGACAAGCGAGAATGACAAACC
>CAMTXX010000106.1:0-24275 GCA_947085825.1 uncultured Nitrospira sp.
AAAGAGCCAACATCCTATTAACCTTTGGTATTATTGAAGTTGTGAGTCTTTAATAAACGCAAAAGGAGGAAGTTGGCTATGACACAGTGTACCACACAATTGACCTTTCCGTGGAGCAAGAAACAGACACTGACCGTAGATTTTGAAGGAGGAGAGATAACGTCTGATGCAGGGCTTTTGCTGATACGTCAGGCTGACAAATCCTGACTTCCCCTATATAGAGTGATAACTACTTCTTTACAATTGGACATATCAGACCAGGCAGCCGATTATGCGTATACATCAGATGCACCTTCTTGTCTCAGATATCTGGGCAATTCGCGGACACTGTGACGAGTTGAAGGCCCAAAAGATAGCGAAACGTGCAAATTTGCAATTAAATATTAAACAATTTCATGCCCTTGCCTGCGCTGAAAGACTTTTTAAAGGCCCTGTTCATGAATCTCTTCGCCTCTTTGGCGGAATCCGGCACACTGTATCCTTTTGCAAGCATTGCGGTCAAGGCGGCTGAAAACGTACAGCCGGTCCCGTGATATTCTCCCATTACCTTCCTGCTTCTCATATAATGGAATTCCCCGTCATACAAGACATCTATGGCAACATCTTCAAGGTGGCCGCCGGTTATGATGACATTTTCAGGCCCGTATGCTTTCAGACAGACAGCAGCCTTTTCCATGTCAGCCCTGTTTTTAATATCAATCCCGGTCAGAACAGACGCTTCGTGAATATTCGGCGTTATCACAGTACATAAGGGGAAGATTTTATTTCTCAGAGCGGTAAGCATGTTTTTCTCGATAAGTCTTTTGCCTGAAGATGAGACGATAACAGGATCTACGACGATATTTTTCAGCGCATACTTACTGATAATATATGCAAGCGCTTCCACATTGGATTTACTATATAACATGCCTGTCTTTGTTGCTTCCGGGACAAGATCCGAGAGCAGCACTGCAAGCTGCTTTTTCACAAATCCGCCGGGAACCGGCATAATATCTCTGACCCCTTCCGTATTTTGAGCAGTCAGTGAAGAGACAACAGAAAGGCCGTATACACCAAGGGCATGAAAAACCTTTAAATCTGCCTGTACACCAGCGCCCCCAGTAGGATCAAATCCTGCAATGGTAAGAGTTTTTTTCATGAGTAGATTATATATCTATAAAATCATAATGACAACCAAGTGCAGAATGATATTTACCGAGACACTTTCAATGAACTATTTTCTTTCTGATTTCGGGAACTATTTTCTCAAAAGGGAAGCCTTGTTAATAATAAAGCCTATAAATACACAGTTTTAAATCTGGCATGATACATGCTTATACATGTTGTCTTGAGTAAACAACCTTTTCCGGTTGTTTTTACATAGATAAAAAATTCAGTTAAAATTTTAAGATGAAGGGAGGTGTTAGTATAATGAAGAAATTTATGGCTATAATGTTTTCAATGATAATGGTTCTTTCCCTGTCGCTTACTGTTGGCTGCCAGAAGAAGGAAGAAGCCCCGGCTCCTGCTCCAGTTGCTGAACCAGCTCCGGCTCCTGCTCCTGAACCTGCTCCTGAACCAACTCCGGTTCCTGAACCTGAGAAAAAGTAAACAGCAGGCTAAGTTATGTATTTTGCAGTTACATTCAATAAAAGAGGGCCCTGAACGGGCCCTTTTTTATTGGCATAACTTATTCAGCAACTAAAGCGTGACTTCAAACTCCTTTTCAACAGGGCCGAGGAGAAACCTTTTCCTTGACACTTTAACTGTTATCTCATCCCCCTTCTTTTTAAAGAAAAGAAATATTTTAAGATCATCCACACTCTCTACAACAGTGTCGTCAAGGGAGAGGATAATATCATTTTCTTTTAGACCTGCCTTTTCCGCAATGCTTCCAGCGCTAAGCTGGCTTATAACGACTTTCTTGTCGTCTTCCTTCAACACAACCCCCAGCCTGGGCGATTCAGGCAATGCCACAGGGGCAGGAAACAGGATGAAATCAGCGACATCCTTTTTAATATCGCCTGTATTAAGGATAACCGCATAATCTCTTTTATTCAGTCTGAACAAGCGTTTGGGGATTCCCGAACCAAAAGCCATATGACCTGCGCCAGCCAGAACAACAACCTTATAATCAGGATTCTTTCTGATAAAATCATCCAGATTATGGGCCATGGCTTCATCCCAAAGGACCTGTGACTGATAAAAAAAGTCGAAATTCCTGTCCTTTGAGCCTGGATGGCTTTTAAATACTTCTTTAAGTCTTTCTCTGTATTCCATATCCGAGAGATCAAAATATTCAGGGACTTCCTTCAGTTCTTCATCTGTAAGGGACTGTAACCCATCTTTAGAGGCCTTTGAGACTATCTCTTTCCGGATATTGAGCGCTATAACAGGAATCCTGTATTCTCTTGCAAACAAAAGAATTTCACGGTAAAGATTATAATCAAACCCCCATCGCTTAAAGTATTCCGATCTCTTTAAAAACGTTTTTTCATCTGTCTTGCCTGCGATATAATCGTCAACAGCCTCCTGAAAAGGCTTCTGGAACATCTCCATCCCTATGGCGATATTTTTGTATTTCTTATACAACTCCATGATCACCCGGAGTTGAACACGATGGTGTTCAAACCTGTCATGGAATTCTCCGATGTAGATGATGTCCTTGCCGGCCACCTTCTCGATAATGCTGTACATATCTGTAATCCGGGGGATTTCAACTCCAAAAGTATCTTCAACAATATCAGTTCTTAGGCCCCTTTCGGTCTCATTGATAGTCTTTAGAATGTTCCTATTATCTTTAAAAGACAGGCTGCTGTATTTACCGTAGTGTGTAACCCTCTGCATATATTTCGTGATCTCCTGACTGGAAAGACTCTCGATGACAACAATTACCCTGTTCTTATTCAGAGGATTTTCCTTTGTAATAAGTGTAAAATCAGCAGTCTGTTCTTCAAGCTTGCCCAATAATCTCTTGACTAAGGAAGTCTCTGTGCCCGGAATCAGAAGAGAAGAGTTTTTGATATCTTCATAAGAAACCTCGGCCTCTTTTTTCTCTGCAAAGCCTTCCTGCTTAAGGAACTCTGACAGTCCGTTAAATTCACCTTCCCTGCCGCGCGGCAGCACAAAGGTCTTTTTATCGTCACCCAAAAGCCGCGAAATCACCGGCGGGAACTCTTCATCGGAAAGCTTCCTGAACAGGTCGTAATTATCATCTATGGTTAGGGCGACAGGCCTTTCGTCCGAACCTATTTCCATCTCAAGCGAAGTCGTTTCCTTTTCGATCTCGAACACCTTTCTCACCTCGCCGCCTTCCCGCAGTTTTAATACCACAGGCAGGTGAATCTTGTAATTTTTGACCTTCTGGTTAACGGTGAACGATACGATCATCTTTGCGCCTCGATATTTCAGTTCGAGATTTTTTATTTCGATCTCCGGGACGCCGCTTTCATCAACCCACTGCCTGAAGAACCAATCTAATTTCTGCCCATAGCCGGATTCAAAGGCGTCTCTGAGTTCAGCCCAGGAGGCGGCCTTAAAGCTGTTTTTTTCGACGAATCTCCTGAGGGAGCTGAAAAAAATCTCTTCCCCAACCATTTTTCTGAGCATATGAAAAACCATTGCGGATTTCCCATATCCTATCGCAGCAGAGGCCTTGTCCGTACGGCCCTTGAACTCCTGCAAAGGAAAGTCCTTGCCCTCTGTCACATGACTTTGAAATGTAATCAGCATATTCTTCCTGTAATCCCAGCCCCTCCCCTTCAACTCCTCATACATATGGTCTGCAAGATAGGTTGTAAGACCCTCAGCCCAGTTTCCGCTCTTGTCATCAATATAAACGAGATTTCCAAACCATTGATGGAGGATCTCGTGGCCCAATGAAGTCTCAACAATAAACGGCATTTTAATAACTGTCTTCCCAAGAAGCGTAAACGTAGGCAGCGCATAGCCTGTAGGCAGAAAGTTCTCCACAACAGAAAACCTCCTGAAAGGATATTTCCCTATAGATTTTTCATACATATCAAGATACTTTTTGGTATATTCCCGATAAGTCTTCGAAAGCCCGCTGTCTTCGGCGAAAAAATAGGTGTAAATATCAATTTCTCCGTGGCTTTCTTTCTCAATATGATATCTGCCTGCAATAAGAGTCAGATTTCGGATCGGGTGATTAAAAGCAAAAAGAAATTCCCGGCTGCTGTCCGCACGTTCTGTGATCTCAATTTCATCTGCTTCTGATATGCCCTCAAACTCAGCGGGTAAAATCGCATTCAGTCTGTAATAAGAATTTCCTTCTGTAGCAGGATGCCAATTCTCCATGAGAAGAATTCCCTCAGAACTTATAAGATTGCCTCTTATCACACCGGGATTTTTAGTTGTTTCGATCTCCGGCAAAGACCGGTATTCCGCCTCATATTCTATCTTCAGGACATCTGCAGATGACCCTGGAGTGAACGTGATCGATGCTGTGCCCGGCTCAATAATAAGCGGCCTGTCATGGATCGAGGCTGCCGTCACCTTTAAACCCGAGAGGTTTACCCTTGTGGTCTGTCCGGCGGGAAGAGATATTTTTGAAACCCCTGTGATTCTGTTCCTTGCAAGATCGAATTGAACAGTCAGTTCATTAAACGGCATGTTTGTTTCTGCGGTAGAATAAGCAGGCATGAGCAATAACAGGGCGGCCATGATAATTTTGGAAAGTATATTCATTCAATTTCATCTATCTGCTGTTTAATTGTATAGAGTAGCAAAACCTTTATGGATTGTCAAAAAACTATATGTAATTAATAGGCTTTTCAGTTTTTTCTGCTGATTTGTAGTATAATATTTCTGTTCCGAGTGCCCCCTTAGCTCAGTCGGATAGAGCACAGGTTTCCTAAACCTGGTGTCGCAAGTTCGATTCTTGCAGGGGGCGCCATTTTTCTTCCCTTAACACCAAAGGTTCAGAATATTTAAATCATTAATTGATGAGGGTGCATGGAGAACTCACCAGAAATAGGGAATCCCGAAAGCTTTCGGGACTTAAACATCACTTGGAAGCGCACGAAATAATATTTCAGGCAGAGGGCATCACCTGCTCAGGCTGCGCCGGAGACATGGAGGCTATCCTTCGGGAGACAGAGGGGATAATCGAAGCCTCAGTGAACTTCGCCAAAGAGACCGTATACGTAAAGTATAATCCGCACTTGCTCGATAGAAAAAAGGTGTTCCTGGCAGTGAGGAAACTGGGGTATAAAATCAGGATTAGCAGCGAGGATGCAGGAGGTGAAGCTTAACCATGTATTTATTCTTTGATACGGAAACAACCGGACTTCCCAGGAACTGGAAGGCTCCGGTCAATGATTTATCGAATTGGCCGAGACTCGTTCAGCTCGCATGGCTTCTCTATGACAATTCCGGCAAACTGGTTTCAGCCTCTGATCATATTATAAGGCCGGAGGGTTTTACGATTCCTGCCGGCGCCTCAAGCATTCACGGAATAACACAGGAAAAAGCAAACAGGGAAGGCGCTCCACTTGCAGCAGTATTAAATGAATTCTTAATTCATGTAAACCAGTCAGAAATTCTGGTAGCCCACAATATAAGCTTTGACGAAAATATTGTGGGAGCGGAATTTCTCAGACTCAACATGCCTAATGTAATTCCCGGTAAAAACAGGATCTGTACCATGCTGAAGTCAACGCAATTATGCAAACTGGATGGACCGTACGGATACAAATGGCCAAAGCTTTCCGAACTTCATTCCATCCTCTTTCAGAACGGCTTTGCCGAGGCGCATAATGCCTCTGTTGATATTCAGGCCACAGCAAAATGCTTCTGGGAATTAAAAAAAAGAGGGATCGTCTGATAGTAACCTTCATCTTTCCTTTGCTTAAAGTCCCGAAAGCTTTCGGGATTCCCTACTGCCGGTTCTTGCTTTAAACCCCTTGTCCGATTTATAGTTTTTTATGGATACAAAATGGCGTTTGATCGACTCCGGCCCCTGTAATGCCTTTTACAATATGGCCCTTGATGAGGCTATCGCAACAGAGGTGAGAAAAGGCTCCGCCCCTCCCACCTTGCGGCTCTATAGTTGGGACAGGCCTTCTCTGACCCTCGGCTGTTTTCAAAAAACATCCGATATTAATAAAGCATACTGCCAGAATCATGATATAGCTGTTGTCAGAAGGCCGACCGGCGGAAGGGCAATACTCCATAGTGATGAATTGACCTACAGCTTTTCAGCCAAAACAGACAAGTCACCCTTTTCATACGGCCTTCTCGACAGTTACAAGAAGATAAGCCTGGCCTTCTCGGACGCATTTAAGAAAATCGGCGTCACAGTTGAATCAAAAAAAGATAGGGAAACAGGCAGAACACTCAGCAGAAGCCCCTTATGCTTTCAGTCGAGTTCATATGGTGAGATACTGACAGACAATAAAAAACTCATGGGCTCTGCACAGAAGAGATGGAAGGACTGCCTGCTCCAGCAGGGCTCGATACCCTATCTCTATCATAAAGAAAAACTGCAAGGGGTATTCGGGGCTGAACAAACATCCTTCCTGAAAAACTGCATGAAGACGTTGAAAGACTGCCTGCCCTCCCTCGAGGAAGACGCATTCAAAAAAGCCATTGTCTCATCTTTCGAGGAGGCCTTCAATATCAGGTTTCTTCTGTCGGCCCCTTCGCAGGAGGAACTTCTTCTTGCCGGGCAACTCCGGGACCGGAAATATCTTCAGGATCATTGGAACTTTCGTCTGTAGTCCTGCCGGAATTACTTTGTCCTGTAATCTCAGCAGCAGGCTCTGCCTTCCTGAGCTCTGTTTCATGGTAATAAGTGAATATAGCAGCAATAATCGCCAGGCCGATATAGCTCTGCGCCACATAGGAGGCTAACTGAAGCGGAAATGAGATGAGCGCCCCGATAATAGGGATCAGATTAAACGGATAGGTAAAGAGCATAAGAATAAAGCTTGTGATAAGATAGGCAAAGAAAAGCAGGACGTAAAGCCAGAAAGCGGACGGGCAGTCCCATAAAAATCTGACAGCATCCCTGAATGACTTGATCGCACCCTCATTCTTAAAAAAAAGAACCGCTATGCCGTAAACAGTCCCGGCAAGTGCTGTCAGGATTATGCTGATCGCTATCATCGCCAGAACCAGGGAGAAAAAAATCCCGAGAAACAATGCAAGCGTCGAGTCATAGCTCTTGGCGCTTTGGACCATAGCTGCCACTCCACCACCAAGCAGACCAAGCAGAAAAGCTATAACTATAAAGATAAGTCCAACAAACAGGGAAAACCGCATCAAAGAGAAAAAAATCCTCTTTGCTTCAGCAAAAAAAAGCTTCATGCTGAACTTCTGCAAAGGATCGGACACTGCACGCCCTATAATGCCTATTGAACCTGCAAAGACAAAGATTCCGGCGGCAAGGACGACCATGATATAGAAGATAAAACTGACTGCAACGATCAGGACAAGTCCCATATATTTCGAGAACAATGCAGAGGGGTCCCTCAACAGCCCCATAATATCGCGTGTCTCAGCAAGCCCTGTCAAATCAAGACCGAAGATGATAAATGCGATACCCAGCGGTATTCCTACAACAACAAAAAACCCGACACAGTTGGCTATCATCATTGCCACCTGAACCGCAACCAACTGCCAATTTCTGTTAATTATTCTGAACCCGCTTTTTACAGCGTCAGTATATGTCATCTTCTCTCCTTGTGTAATATTATGCAATTATTATACATCCTCTGCTGCAAACTCTTCAAAGCAATACTGCGGAAACTCACTTATAAATGAAATCAAACACAAAGAGGTCTCGAAGACCTTTCGATTATCCCCTTCTCTTCGGATATTCTGAAGAGCTCCTCAACAGCCTTGAGTCCGTCATCACCGATATTGCGCGAGTAAGCATTCACATAAAGACCGATATGCTGTTCGATAACGCTGTCTTCAATCTCCTGGGAATGTTTTTTGATGTATGATTTCGGCTCATTACTGTTTGCAAAGGCATACACAAGGCTGTTTCTGACCGCCTTCTCTATATCATGCATCAAAACCTCGCCCAGACTCCGCTTAGCGATAATGCCTCCGAGAGGGATGAGCATTCCTGTTTCCTTTTCCCACCAATCCCCAAGGTCCACGACCTGCTGCAAACCCGCATCCTGAATAATGAAGCGGCTTTCATGTATGATCAGACCTGCATCAACCTCATCATTTCTGACCGCGTTAACAATACGATCAAAAGGCATCTCGACCACCAGTTCTTTCAGAGACGGATCAAAAAGCTGAAGGAGAAGAAATGCTGTTGTGAGCCTTCCCGGTACTGCTATTTTTTTGCCTTTCAGGTCTTTCATCCGCTTATATTTTTTCGAGACAACAAGCGGACCGCAACCCTTCCCTATGGCAGCGCCTGACCTGAGCAGGCAATAAGTATCCCGCAGATGCCCGAAGGCGTGAAAGGATATCTTCGTAATATCAAGCTCCGTATGCCTTGCCATCCGGTTTAAGGTCTCCACATCCTCAAGTATCTCCCTGAAACGCAGATCGCCGGTATCAATCTTGCCGTGAACAAGCGCATAAAAAATAAAGGTATCATTTGGACAGGGGGAGTATCCGAGGGTCAAGGTCTTAGCAGGCATAGATTATCCCCAGAAAATCCCTGTAGGGTCTTTATCAATTTCTTTTAATAGAGCGTCAATGTTTTTTGTCGGGTCAACGTAGTAATATTTGTGCCATCTGTCGTTTCTGTCCGCGCAGTAGAGAGTCCATTTCCCGGTTTCCCCATCATATCTCATTTGGGCTATTGGCATGGAAGACCAATCTTTTATGTCAGGATGCCACGGCGCCCTGTTTTCAAAAATGGTAACGCTGTTTCCTCTGAACTTAAATGAAACAGTTATTTTGTCCCTGACATGCGAAGGAATTTTCTTCTCACAATATCCTATTAACTTTTTTTCAGTAAGTGTTTTTATTAAAAGTGGAAGGGACATCTTAGTTCTCCTAACGTTTTTATCGCGCTAATCATCATTTTCAATTTTCCCATCATATGTATATAGAAAAGTCTTTATAGCAAGCTGCCGGTGTTCATCAAGCTGTTTAAATTCAGCGCTTGAAAGCATTTTTCTTAACCTCGGCACGATCTGCTCTACATTTACAAAGTCGCCAACGTTGTCGATCCTGATATACCAATTTAAATCTTTCTTTTCATAATCACAGCAATCGTTCCATATTCAGCAAGACCATCTAAAGAATTATGTTCTATGTCCTCTAACTGCCCTAATTTACTCGTCCATTTACCTGAATCCAGTTGTCTCGATGCGTGAGTTGGCTGTTTATTAAGATCAACATAAATTGCTATTTTTTCAAAGCCGTCTTCGTAATCATCAGTATTGCAAATAGCATAGTCGAGTCTTTCATAAGCTTTAATATAGGCATCCAGTGAGTATATGCGGGGAATTCCAGATGGCCAAAACGATAAGTTTAATAGATCAGGTTCCCACCAGACGTCAGTATCATTTGCTGCCCACGCTATACAATTGTATTCGGGTGTTGCCGGGCTTGTAATTAAGTAACCGCTGACAAGTAAATTTGGAAAGGTCTTTTCGATCTCCTGCTCACTCACTCTTTAAGTAACCTTGCTCTTTTCCCCATCGAAGCCATACCTCAGTCATTTGTTTTATGCGCCCTCTGTATTCTGGTAAAACCGGATCATGGCCAGCAATTGACTTTAGCGCCCAAAACCAGTGACCTGGTTTATTTTTCATCTCAGACAGAATAAAGGGAATTACAATCGGACCCATGCCAATAATTTGCTGATAAGCTGGATGCATTGCAATTGCAGTTATAGATGACAAATGCGCTGTTTCAATTTCCCATTCAGCTTTGAGCATTTGAAATCTTATTGAAGGGTACTCCCATTGTCTTGAAAACGGCATTAAGTAATGTTTAATTAAGTCTTCATACTCGTTGTCTATAACAGACGATTCCTCGCTACTGCCAGTATTCTTAATGGCACTATTAATACTTTTAAGTCTCCTCCAAATTGTGGATAGGCATAGCTCATTTAAATAACTCCTCTGTTTTTTTTGTTATGCTATTTTTGAAAATCTCATTTTTGAATACGCGTAGTTTTTCAAACTCATCCCACATTTCTTGGTTGTTGCCTTCATAAAAAGTTTCTTTCCATACATCGATATCAAAGATGTACGGGAATTTCAGAGTGGCAGCAGGAAGAGGATTCTCCATTGTCTGGGTAATTGTAGCAGTTGCGCCAATTTCGGGATTAGGAATAACGAGTTGCATAAAAAAATGTGCTAAACCTTGTGGAAGCTTAGGTGCAATTTCCGGGGTAGTTAAGATATATTCCTTGAAATCTCCTATAGGCAAAGGGAGTTCAATTCTGTTTATATACCGCAATGCAATGCGTATAACCTTGATAGGCTTTGCTATTTTAAAGTACGAATCCCATAAGGCATGTGCTTCATTGCGAAACAATTCCCATTTTTCATACGGCTTCAATTTGTTAAAAGTAAACCCATCCAATCTTGCCTGAACCACTTTATTCTCTGTTGTTGAGCGGAAAAGATATCCATCTGGCTTACTGGAAGGAGGCAATGAAGCTGACCCTTCATGCGAGAATTTAAATCCGGCTTGAATAGATATACGTTCTTGTTTCTGTGGAAATCTTTCCTTAATAGACTCATGGAAGGTTTTCAATTTATCAAGATCAATTCCCTCTGGTAGTTGTACTCGTATGTCTAAGATAGCTTCAGTTATCGGTGCATTTGGGAAGACAGTATATTCGCTCAATCTTTTCCCCTTTGTTTTACTTTTGATTTGAAACTATTCTATCAAAAAACAACATATTTTATAAATTATTTAGTGTCTGTGTATAAAGTCTGTTTTTTAGTCTGTCATTCCCGAAGTTCTTAATCGGGAATCCATTGTTTTCAATATGTTCTGGATCCCCGGGTCAAGCCCGAGGATGACAACTTCTTACTTTATACACAGACTCTATTTAGCATTAACTGCGCTAAAGAATCTTGATGTATTCGTAAAAAGTCGTCATTCCCGCTTGTCGGGAATCTTTCCGTGTTCTAACGTATTGATAAAGAATCCCGAAAACATTCGGGACGGACAAGCCGGAATGACGTCAAAAGCGCAAAACCCGACTTTTTACGAGTCCATCAATCTTAAGAAGTTCTAAAACCGCCTTCTGACAATTCTCAGCCGCTAATTTTATGTTCCATTTTTTTATGTCCCGGTCTTCTACAATATTACTGATCCCCCGTATCTCCACAAACGGGATCCCGTAAAGACTACAGATATGGGCGATAGCCGCTCCTTCCATGTTTTCGCAGAGCGGACCGAATTTCGAGACAAGTTCTCCGGCCCGTTTTCTTGTCCCTGTGCAGGCTGAAAGGGTCAAAAAAGTCCCTTTTTTGACAGTGACGAGTGATGAGTGATGAGTAACGAGTTGAGCAGCTCTGACAGCCTTTTCCACAAGATGCCGGTCCAGAGGGAATTCATTAAAATACTTTCTCCTGCCCTTTTTCAGCAGGGGAATGCCGATAAGGTCCAAACCATGAAAACCGTCTTTCAGCAGCACACCCTCATCAGCATAGACCTCTTTTTCAGCAACGGCAATATCGCCCACCTTGAGCCCTGAAGAGGGATAGGAGCCCCCTATGCCGAAGTTTATTACGCATGACGGAGTGAATTTCTCCATAAGGAGGGTGGCGGTATGCGCAGCATTGGTTTTCCCCATGCCTGATATCCCTAAGATTACCTTATTGCCCGCAACAGCGCCGGAATAAAAAAGAGGATGACCTGGAGGGGCTTTCCCAATAGCTTTAAACATGCGGCTGAACACTGTTCCCTCAGAAAAAACCGAGGCTATAAGGCCGATATTCACTTTCCCCCCGACGCCAAAACACGCCTTTCCCTTTTTTTAATCCAAAAAATGCAGTTAAATAAAACCACAGAGTTCACAGAGGTATTTTAAACTTTTAAAAGACTTTTAATTTCAAGCAATTCTCGCTTGGGAGCGCCTACTTTTGGCTGTGTTCTCGTGTTATATTTTTTAAAACAATTCAATCCTGCATAAAAGAGTGCACAGAGAAAATTATAAAAACTGATGGTTTCTCTTTTATTGTCAATATGTTTCTCTGTGTTCTCGCTTAGAAGCGCCTACTTTTGGCTGTGGTTAATTGCAATTTTCGGATTAATGCCCTTATCATAACACAGACCATCCGAATTCATCGGCATAGATGTCTCCACTTACTTGATTATAAAATTGTTCTGATTCATAATAAATAAAAAAAGTTTTCCAATCCGGTTTCCCGAATCAGAGGCGCAACATGAAAAGTCTGAATAAAAAATTGTTCTGGATAGTTCTGGCCGGAGTCATCTTTTTTTTCGGCCTCCTGACCTTCCTCATCCTGCAGCGTGAAAAAGAGCTTATCCTGAACCTCTATAAAGAAAAAACCTCACAGTCTGTCAATCTGGTTGCTCAGAACCTCATATTCATGATGATGGAAAATGATCCCCTGACCGTTGCTGAAAATATCAGGGCCTTCAATAAATCAAAAGATTTGGATACCGGCGTTGTGGGAAAAAACGGCTCGCCGGCCTTCGGCACTGATATCACTATCTCAAAAGAAATATTTGACGCACAAAAAGAGCATTACCTGGCTTCCGGCAACGAATTTATTTTCTTCAAACCGTTAAGCAATGCGCAAGAGTGCCACGCTTGTCATTCCTCGGAAGATAAAACCAGAGGAATGCTTGTAATAAATACTTCAATGCTCGGGGCCAAAAAGGAGATTGCGGAAACAGCAAAGAGGCTCCTTATCTTTGCCATATTTTTAGGCCTGGCAAGCGAGCTGTTTCTCATGTTCGTCTTAAGAAAAATGATTTTAAACCCTCTTGAGAGACTTAATGAAGGGGCGACCTTCTTAAAAAACGGCCGGCTCGACCACCGGGTGAAAATTGCGACGAACGATGAAATAGGCGCTCTCGCCGACAGTTTTAATAAAATGGCCGAAAGCCTTGAAACCTCCCATGTCAATCTTGAAAAAACAGTCCATGAAAAGACAGGCGAACTGAGGGAGATCGCTGAATTATCCACTGAGGTATTTAAAGGAGATATTACCTTAAGCAGGATCATTGAGCGCTGTCTGACAACAATAGTAGACAAGATGGGGTTTGACTATGCGGTTTTCTGCCTCATAGAAAAAGAGACGGGGTTGCTCCATCAGGAGGTGAAACTGGGAAGCACTGAAGGCCTGTGTAACATGGAAATACCTCTTGGAGGCGACCACCCTCTTGCCCTGGCAATCAGGCAGGCACAAATATCAATACAAAAATCCGGCGCTTTGGGAATCTCCGGGGAGTTCAGCAACCTTGCCGTCATTCCCCTCCTTTCCCACCAGCGGAGAAGATGCAGGGAGGTCAACCTCTGCAGCTTTGAAGATTGCCCTGCTTTTAAGGGCCCTGACGAAAGATGCTGGCTCGTGGATGACACCCACTGCAGAAGCCCGCAGGCCATTGCCGGGAAGAAAAAAATATACGGCTGTCTTCACTGCCCTGCGTTCCCTGTCCTCGGCGTCCTGACCGCAGGCAAAAAGAGTGAAATATCACCCTCTTCTCTTCATTCGCTCAGCATACTTGCAGCAGAAATAGTCTCAGCCGTCGAAAATCAATGGTTTATCGAAGGCAAAAAAGAGGACATCAGGAAAATGATAGCGCTGCATGATATCTCGGTTGAGTCCCTGCAGGTCATTGGAGCGCCTATCTCAAAAACCATTGTTTCTTGTGCCGCGCAATTTTCAAACACGGATGCCGCAATCCTCTGGCTGGCAGGAGAGGACAAAACCTTGCGGAAGGCCGAGGCCTTCCGTCTGGACGAAAACCTGATACCTGAAGCTCTCCCTTTGGTAAATTCTTTTCTCGGAGAGTCACTGCGTGCAGATCGCTGCACTGAAACAATAAGCATGGAGAAGATCAAATGCTTTCATGAATTGGTCCGGCATCACGGTTTCCTCTACGCAGCGTCAATCCCCCTGAAGATCAAAGACACGCTGCTCGGCTGCCTTACGTTATTCAAGAAAAGAGATTTCTTCATGACTGATTCCGAAAAGGCCGTCCTTCTGCTTTTTGCAAGTCAGGCTGCCGCCGCCCTCAATGCCGCAACACTGCACAGAACGCTTGTTGATTCTTATGAATTCTCCGACGCAATTTTCAATTGCGCCTCGAGCGGCATAATGGTCACCGACAAAGAAGGACAGGTCTTAAAGATAAACCATACCGGGGCGGAAATACTCGGATTATCTTCACATGACCTGATCGGGAAGAGAATTGTTGACCTTTACCCTGAAACCAAAGACATGTTTTTATTCGGAACAGGGCTTGGGAGGGAAACAACTATTGCGCTGCTGGACGGCGGCAATGTTCCGGTCGGTTTTACGAATTCACCGCTTTATTACTCGTCTGAAGCTCAGGAAGGCATTATTGTATTATTCAGGGACTTGACCGAGATCAGGAAACTTCAGGAAGAGTTGCGAAAAAAAGAGCGCTTTGCAACCATGGGCATGGTCATCTCAGGAGTTGCCCATGAGGTGAGAAATCCCCTGTTCGGCGTCACCTCTATCGGGCAGATACTCGAAAGAGAGCTTGAATCGCCTCAGCACAAGGCCTTGACACAGGCGATGCTGAAAGAAGCAGGCAGGATGAAGAGGCTTATTGATGAGCTCCTTGTTTATGCCAAACCATCAAAGCTTATCCTGCAAGACCTTGACGCCGGTATTTTATTTGAAGGAATAAGGCCTCATGTCAGGGCAAAAAATGACCTCCTCAGTCTTTCCCTCAACATACCGGCACACCTGACGATCAGGGCTGACCATGACAAGATGGTGCAAGTCTGCTTAAACCTGCTCAACAACGCCCTGGATACGGCAAAGAAGAGTATAACCATATCAGCCAGGCCGCTGCCCGGCTTTATTGAAATCAAAATCACCGATGACGGGGCCGGCATCAAAAAAGAACATCTCAGCAGGATATTCGACCCCTTCTTTACAACAAAAAAGAGAGGGACAGGGCTTGGGCTGTCGATCTGCAAAAAGATCATTGAAGACCATGGCGGCAGCATCACGATAGACAGCGCCGAGGGAGAAGGGACGACAGTCACTTTACTGCTGATAAGTACTCAGGTTGTTTAGGCTGTAGTCTTTTAGACTGTTAGCAACAACAAAACATGAGATATGAGACGTGCTCCGTCTTTTGCCTAACAGCCTTCAGTCTATCCACCTTCAGTCTATTCACCTGAGCAGTTACACCCTGTTTAATATTTCTTCTGCAATAGAGGTGATCGGGAGGACTTTATCCACCACTTTATTTTCAATGGCAACACGCGGCATACCGAAAATTGCAGAGGTTGCCTCATCCTGTGCAATGATAAAACCACCTTGTTCTTTCATGACCCCGAGACCTTTTGCGCCGTCTGACCCCATGCCGGTCAGGATTACGCCGATTGAGCGTTTTCCATACGCCTGTGCTACAGAGGCAAAGAGAACATTCGCAGAAGGCTTATGCAGTTCATCAAAAGGCCCGCTGCCGAGCGCAATTCTCTGCCGGACGCCAAACTCCGAACTCCGGACTTTATTGACCGTCATATGCAAACCGGCAGGCGCTATCAAGGAAACACCCGGCATCACAATGTCCCCTTCCTCTGCTTCCCTAACCTTTATATCACACATGGCGTCAAGTCTATTTGCCAAAGGGGCGGTAAAACCCGGAGGCATGTGCTGAACAACCAGTATGGCAAAATTTATGTCCCCGGGGAATTTAGGCAAAAGCATCTGAAGCGCCAGCGGCCCACCCGTGGAAGCGCCTATGGCTACAACATCTATCAATCCCCTGCCTTTACCGGCGGATAAGACATTCGCCTGTTGCCCCGGCTTTACCGGTTTACTGCCTGCAATAGACTTCACCTTTGCCGTGATCTCTTTTGCCAGGTCAAAGAAATCCATCAGGCCTGTTGCGGACTTATCTACAAAATCCATCGCCCCCAGTTCCAGGGCCTTCAAGGTCAGTTCAGCCCCCTGTTTTGTAAACTGTGAAAGCATAAGCACCGGCAGCGGATGACTTTCCATCAGGATCTTCAGGGTTTCCAGGCCGTCCATCCCCGGCATATTAATATCAAGGGTCAGAACATCCGGATTCAGCAACATGACCTTCTCAATCGCCTCCTTGCCGGTCCTTGCAACCCCGACCACCTCTATGTCAGGCTCGGCGTCAAAAATCCTGAGCAGGGCCTTCCGCACAAAAGATGAATCATCTACAATAAGGACTTTTATCTTATCCATGATAGTCTCGTTTACTCCCGGCAGCTAATTTAATTGAATCAAGACTTTTACGGGCGGCGAGCCGCACTTCTTCATACGGGTCTTCCAGCATCTTCACAAGGGCCTTATTCGCCCTCTCCATGTGAATTGAAGCAAGTCCGAGCGCAACCTCTGTTCTCACTTCAGGATCATCGTCTTCTGCAAACTGCAAAAGCGCAATATTTTCTCCAAGCATATTCAATATCTTTGCAAGCACAACTCTATGAGCGCCCGCAGATTGCTTCAGGCTATCTACCAGGCCGCAGACAGCCTTTTTCCCGATATGCAGCAACCCTTCAATGGCATATTCCTGAAGCTCGTCATCCTTTAGGCCTTCAATCAGATAAGGGATCGCCATAATATCTTCCAGCCAGCATAAGGCAATAAAGGCATGTTTTCTCTTGTCCTGATCTGCGGAGTGATACATCTCCTTAAGCGTATGTGCAAGGCTTATAAAATATTCCGGCCTTGCCCTGAAGCGTTCCCTTTCTGCTATTTTCACAATAGCCTTCAGCGCCATTTCCCTGACGTCCTCACTGACTAAGCATAAGGCAAGGTGTTGAATAGACTGTTTATTTCCGGCTTTTTCAAGTGCATCTATTGCCATTGCCCGGCTGCTTTCATGCTTAAGGCAATCATGGAGTATCAGCAGCGCCTCTTCTCCGCCTATCTCTCCAACAGCATTTATCGCAGCAAGCGCCACCCATGGATCATCCCTGAGGGCGTCCTGAAGCAGACCTAAGGCCTGAGGATCGCCAAGCCTCCCCAGCGCCTCTGCAGAAGCAGCCCTTACATTAATATCAGGGTCTTTGATTGAAGCAAAAAGAAAGGGAAGGGTTTTTGCGTCTCTGAGCTCGCAAAACACATTAACAGAGAAAAGCCTGACTTCAGGATCATCATCATTCAGGAGCGTTGAAAGGGAAGGGAAAGCCCTTGGGCCGAGGGCGGCATAAACTTCCATCGCAGCGTTCCTGACATTGGCTTCTTCATGATTTCTGACACCTTCTTCGAGGAACCCTGTATATTCATCCTCAGGATGTGTCAACAGGTCTTTTATTGTCCTGCATCTGCCCCACCAGTCCAGCTCCGGCAGTTTCTCTATCAGTTTATGGATTTCCGTTGTCATATTTTTTAGTAACTGCCAAGGTTGCTTAGCCCTTTAGTCTGTAGGCTGTTAGGCAAAAGACGGAGCATATGCTGGGCCCGGCACGTCTCATATCTCATGTTTTGTTGTTGCTGACAGTCTAAAAGACTACAATCTATCCACCTGAGTAGTTACGATTCTTTCTGTAAACAATAATGCCTTTTTGATATTCCGGGACAAAAAGGTTTGTCTTCTGAATAAGGCTTTCTGAAGAGCCGATAAAAAGATACCCTGTGTCGGAAAGAGCGTCATGAAAATTTTTTGCAAGCTTCATAATCGCTTCGTCGCTCATATAGATCAGGAGATTCCGGCAAAAAATTACGTCTATTGGGCCAATACCCTCAAAGGTGTTCCTGTCGAGCAGATTGCCGACTTTGAATTCCACATTTTTAGCAAGAGACTTCCTGAGAACGTAACGGCCTTCTTCGAGCGCAAAATATTTACCGATATATGCTGCGGCATTGCCGTTCATCGATCTGAAAGAATTACTCGTGTAGCAAGCCTCTTTTGCTTTTTGAATCGCGTTTCTGTCAACGTCAATCCCTAATATTTTCATGTCCCAGTCCCAGACAAACAGGCCGCTTTCCTGAACAAGGATATTCAGCGAGTATGCCTCTTCGCCGCTTGAAGAGGCAAGGGACACTATCCTCAGTTTGTTTTCCTTCTTTTGTTGTTTCTCCCGTTTTATATCGGCCAGCAGCTCTGCAAAGACCTCAAGCTGCGTTTTTTCCCGGAAGAAATAGGTTTCATTGTTTGTGATATGAGAGACAAAGGCATACAACTCTTCCTTTGAGGAATCAGCCAGAATATAGTCGTAGTATTGCCGGTAAGTCGGCAGTCCGAATATGCTCAGCCGGTGGGAGACCTTTGTGTGGAGCGTCAGCCTCTTGTCTCCTTTGAGCAATATGCCGAACTCCTTATGTATCAGGTCTCTCAGGAGGCTGAATTCCTCCTCACTCATTATGTCTTTTTTATGAAGTATTGTTGTCATGGGTCCTGCATATACCTTTCAGAATTTCTTAGTGATAACAAAGCCGCGGCCCGCACTTCCTCTGCAGGGTCACTGCTGAGAGTTTGCAGCATCAAAGCAGCCTGAGGCGTCCTGAGTGAGCCGACGGCAAGCGCAACCTCTGTGCGCACTTCATCGTCTTCATCCTCTGCAAAAAGCATTAGAGCCTCTTTTTCTCCCATCATTGAAAGAACTTTTGCGAGCATCCCCTTGTTCTTCAATGGCACTTCCATGGCTTTTATGATTTCCGGCGCAGCCTTGTTCCCAAGGGACAAGAGTCCGTTTAACGCATATTCCAGGAGCAGTTCATCCTGACAGGCCTTTAATAAATACGGCAGTCCTCTAATATCTTCACTCCAGCTCAGGGCGATAAAGGCCGCTCGTCTGACCTCATCCTGCGGTGAACTCATCCAGTCTGTCAACTGCCCGATATGGCCGGAAAATAACGAGGGTGACAGTTCAATCTTCTCTCTTTCCGCAAGGCTGACAATAGCCTGCAAGGCCTGTTCATTTGCATCTTCCATGTCCAATAAGGGGGCCAGATGTTCTATGGAACCCCGGTCCCCTGCCTTCTCAATAGCAGCGCAGGCCATGCCGCGATATTCTTCATTTTTCAGGCACTCGTAAAGCACAGCCAGGGCGTCTTCGCCGCCTATTAAACTAATAGCCTCAAGGGCTGCCATAGCCACCCAGGTCTCATCATCCAGGGCTTCTGCAAGGGCATGTATGGCCCCGGCGTCTCCTATTTTGCCGAGTGCCTCGGCGGAAGCCGCCCTGACATTGTCCTCAGGGTCATCCAGCGCTTCCACAAGGGACTGGAGCGCTTCCCTCTCTTTTATATCGCCAAGCACATTTGCGGAAAAGATCCTGACGTCCGCATCTTTATCTTTGAGTAAAGGGACAAGCGCTTTAAGCGCTTTTTTCCCTAAGGCCCTGTAGGTTTCCTTGGCGGAATTTCTTATCAGGGCGTCCTCATCGTTCCTCAGCCATTGCTCAAGCGTTTCAAGATAAGTCTCGCCAGGAAAAGTTACAAGGGAGTCCAGTGCTTTTTTCCTTGCCCACCAGTCAGGATTTTTTAAATTGTCCAATATTCCCTGTATCTCTTGCATATTATTCCTTAATTCAGTGTCAGTGTCAGTGTCAGTGTCAGTTCAAATCTTTATTTTACTGACACTGACACTATTCACTGTATTTTTATACTTCAATACCCTGGATCACCCTGAACGCTTCGCAGACCATGCAGTTCTTCAGCTTTGAACGGAAATCACCCTGCTGATTTCCCTTGCACCAGGTGCCTGTTATCTGCCAGCACCTCTCCTCTGCCGCATTATAGGCCGGGCATTTCTCCCTTGCATTTGAAGGACAGTTCAGTATGTCCCAGCAACGTTTGTTCCCGTTTGAATGAATTCTGAAACTGCTTATGGAATACTGGAGGTTCTCTATCTGGAACGCGCTATCTTCCGACAGACCAACCATATCATTAGCCAGTCTCAGATTATCCGAGGATATCAGTGTCACGCCTTCCATGGCCTTGAGTATGCTGTCACCGCCCAATTTCTGCTCAACTGTGGCATTGGCAACCCCCTGGGTCATGGTGTGCATTATATCAATCGCCTGCACTATCTGCTTTGTGCCGCCTACCTGCTCTTTGATCGCGATGCCGACTTCATGCACCATGTTCTTCATCCTCTCCAGCGCTTCCCTCATCTGTCTGCCGCCGATGGACTGTTCCTTTGCGGCAATGTTCACTTCCCGCACCATCTTGTTCATCTTGTCGAGCGCATTCCGTATGGAGCCGGCGCCGCCGGCCTGTCCTTTCACGGCGTTAGCCACTTCTTCGGTTGAGAAATTCATGTCCAGCATATATTTCATTGCCTGTTCTATGGCCTTGTTCAGTTCTCCGGCGGACTTTGCTATCCCCTGTATCACCTCGGAACTCTCTTTTACAGAGCCTATTATCTCCGTAAAGGCGTCCCGGCTGCTCTCCGCAAGCGCTATGCCTCCCTTGCCCTCGCGATAGGTCTCCTCGGTCGCCTTTATCGCTATTTGCGTCTCCTTCTGCACCTGCTTTATCACCCCGGCTATCTCTTTTGTCGCGCCCATAGACCTCTCTGCCAGCTTTCTGATCTCCTCAGCAACAACCGCAAAACCCCTGCCTGCATCGCCTGCCCTGGCGGCCTCAATCGCAGCGTTGAGCGCCAACAGATTGGT
This sequence comes from uncultured Nitrospira sp., assembly GCA_947085825.1. Lineage (GTDB taxonomy): Bacteria > Nitrospirota > Thermodesulfovibrionia > Thermodesulfovibrionales > UBA6898 > JAOUFP01. Next base: position 20,714 of record CAMTXX010000106.1, read on the forward strand.
CTGGTCCGCAATCTCGTCTATCACCTCAACGATCGAGCCGATCTCCTCGGAACGTTTGCCGAGGTTCTGTATCACCTCCATCGTCTTTTCCGTGGCGCTGCCGATATTCCGGAGGCTCTCGATACTCTTGTAAATCGCCTTGCCCCCCTCTTCGGCCTCTGCATAGGCCTTACTGCTCAATTGATTGGCGCCTTGTATGCGGCTTGCAACCTCGCTCACCGTCTTTGTCATCTCTTCAATCGTGCTGGAAGTTTCAATAACCATGCCCTTAAGGGCTTCAGCGCCCTTTGCAATCTGCTCAATAGATGAAAGCAGGTTCTCAACTGTCATGGACGTCTCTGCTACCGAGTCCGTCATCGCCCCTGAATTTTTAGCTGTCTGTTCCACGGAGACCAGCATCTGCTCTATTGTTGCCGAAGTCTCTTCAACCGAGGCTGCCATCAGCCCGGCGCTCTTGCCGACCTGCTCGATTGAGGCCGCCATCTCATTGATCGTAGAGGAGGTCTCATCAACATTCGTAGCCAGGGCTTCCGTGTTTTTTGCCACCTGTGAGATCGAAGACGCCATCTGTTCCATCGAGGAAGTGGTCTCTTCGGTCGCGGCAGCCTCCTGCTGTGCGGATAGGGCTATCTGGTTGGAACCGGCTGAAACTTTTTCAGCAGTTATCGTAACGTTATAGGACGATTTTGCTACATTGCTTATTATGCCTTTAAAATTATTCGCCATCTCAGTGAGAGACTTTTCAAGGTCGGCTATTTCATCTTTGAACACTTTGTCTTGCCTGCCTGAAGCTGCTACAGTGAGGTCCCCTGCTGCAATTTTATTTGCGAAATCCCTCAGCGCCTTTATCCGTCCTGAAATCGACCCGGCTATCAGCAGTGAAAACCCGAGGATTGCCAGGAACAACACGCCGCTTACGGCAGAAGTATATATCATTTTTTTCTGTATAAAAACGACTGCATTTTTTTCGAGCTCTTCGATCTCCAGTTCAATCGTATCGACCGCTGTCCCGATCTGGTCAATAAACCTGTGATATCTCTGCTTCTGGACGCCGGTTACCAATTCCCGGGCCCGGCCCATTTCCCCCTGATTTACCGCAGGCATAAGCTCATCATTCACAGTAGCTATAAATTCGAGCCATGTTGCCTGCGCGTCCTCTATAGGGATTCTTCTTTCCTCACTCTCTATTGACTTCATCGCTTCGGCGAACCCGGCCTCAATCGCGGATTTGAGTTCATTGACAATGGCGGCAAACTGCTCTATCTTGTCTTTGTCCGTCTCGCTTGCAAGAAGAGTCAGCTCACCCCTGACCTGGTTGAGGTCGGATTTCAAAAGTGCGATCTTTTCCAGTGAGTGCTCATACCCACTTATTTTATTGTAAAGCCCGCTGCCTACCTTGACCTGATTGATCGTGTACATTCCCATAGATATGGAAGCGGCAAATCCCAGAAACACAACAGCAATAATAAGAAAGAGCTTATTGCGTATCTTCAGATTCCTGCCGATAGAGAATATTCTGAATATCCCGGTTATCTTCTTTAGTAATTTCAAGTTTTTTACCTCCACAGTTCCGGCTACTGCCGTCTGCGGCAGGCATTAACGCCTGCCGCAACAGCAAGCCGATATGAGTTACCGTTTAACCGGCACAAAATTCTTGTTGACGATGTCCTGCCCTTCTTTAGAGAGCATAAAATCAATGAATTTTTTGACATCGCCCTTGGGAAGACCCATTGTAACCAGGAGAAGCGGCCTGGAAATAAGATAAGCTCCTGACTGGATATTTTTGTCCGAAGGCTCGATGTTATCTACAGTTACAGCCTTCACCTTGTCGCGAAGATCAGCGCTTACCGCTCCAAGCAGGCCATAGCTGACGGTGCAGATGCCGTTTTCATCCTTAGCAACTTCCACAATCTGGTCCCTCGGCAAGTCTATCTCCTTAAAACCTGTGCCGTAAGGCGCTTTATCCATCGCCATTTCCTGGAATGCCAGCATGGTGGCCCTTTTTTGGCCGGCTATCTCTGTATTGACGCGTATCGGAGCGTCCTTGCCTCCGACCTCTTTCCAGTTTGTTATCTTGCCGGTAAATATACCCTTGAGCTGTTCCTTTGTAAGATTTTTAACAGGGTTCTTCTTGTTCACAAAGACCGCTATCGCATCATATCCTATTGTATGCCCTATCAGCTTCTGCTTTTTTTCATCAGATTCAAGCGCCCTTGATGCGCCTGCAAGTGTAACCTGGCCTTCAAGCAGGGCCTTGATGCCCTTTCCCGTTCCGGGCTGTTCGATTGACTTGAACTTTATCCCTGTCTTTGCCTCAAACGCCTTGACCGCGCCGGCTTCAAGCACACTCATCCCGATGGTTGAAGAACCGCTGTAGGATATTTCATCCGCACCAAAGGCCAATGCCGGCAGTACGAAAACCGCCATAACCAAGAAAACCAAAACCGCTTTTTTCATGTAATTCCTCCTTGCTGTCAATTAAACCTGTAAAACAGGTTTTGTAACTACCCAGGTATTTAGACTGAAGGCTGAAGTAGCCCAGGATCCCGTCATTGTTAACGCCAAGTTATTGTTGTATAAAGTCTTTTTTTGCTTTGTGTCTTTTTGCCTGTCATTCCGGCTTGTCCGGAATCTTTCCCTGTCTTCAGAAGGATTCCCGACTCCCGAAAGCCTTCGGGATTGCGGGAATGACAAATTGGGGCTGACTTTGACGTGACCGTGGAAGTAGCCTAAAAGCCTTTCGCCGTCCACCTTCAGTCCGCCACACCTCCAAAATTCCAGACAATTGATCTTATTCCCCATCACTGCACTCCTTTAGGTCGAGCTTCTCCCGCCTGAGCAGTTTTTCAAGGTCGAGCAGGATAATCATCTTATCATTGAGTTTTCCCACGCCCGTTATATAGTCCGTATCCACTTCCAGCACCTCCTCAGGCGCAGGCTCCACAGATTCCGGCGGCATTTTAATGACATGAGAGACCATATCCACCAGCAGACCGATGACCTTGCTGCCGATCTCGGTCACAACAATTCTGGAGGCGCTGCCTGTTTCCTTAGCCTGAAGGCCCAGCCTTTTCCTGAGATTCAGCACCGGCAGCACCCGGCCCCGGAGGTTTATTACGCCCTCCATGTATGAAGGGGAATTCGGCACCATCGTAATGCCGCCGACCCTCACGATCTCCTGCACCTGATTGATCGGCACCCCGTATTCCTCCCCGAGGTTGAAGGTGACCAGATGGAATTCCTGAGGCCTCTCTTTAAAACCGACAAGTATATCCTCGGCCAGACCTGAAGCCGGCAAGTGTATCTGGGACATTTCCTAACACCTCCTTAGTGAATAGTTGATAGTGAATAGTATTTAGTGTCTGTGTATAAACTACGTAATTCAAAAAAAAGGCTGTCATTCCCGCAAGTGAAGCGCGTCGGGAATCCTTCTTTTAAGCCATCGGAAAGATTCCCCGAAAGCTTTCGGGGAATGACAAACAAACGGCAAAAATGCCGACTTTATACACAGACTCTATTTAGTTAAAAACCAAGACCTGTTCGTCTATTCACTATTCAAACT
>CAMTXX010000107.1:0-10953 GCA_947085825.1 uncultured Nitrospira sp.
TACTCAGGTTGCTTAGCCATTTAGTCTGTAGGCTATTAGGCAAAAGACGGAGCATGTGCTGGACCCGGCACGTCTCATATCTCATGTTTTGTTGTTGCTAACAGTCTAAAAGACTACAGCCTATAGACCTGAGTAGTTACCAATTTTAACACATTTCCGTTTAAAATAGAGCGTCCTGAAAGGGGCTTTTCTTCTCGTTTTAGAATTCTCGAATTAGAGCAAATAAGTCCGGAACCTCTTTGCCGGTTCTTTCTCAAACTGAATGGGTAAAGTCCCTCTCCCTGGCTTAATGCCCCTACTGTTGGTGAGGGGAGAGGGTAGGGAGAGGGTGGTTAAATTAATCTGGGCTCACTCATCGTAACGACTTAAATTGACACATTACAAACCTTTCCTAATTAAATTAATTAGTATAAAATAGCCTTGTAGTATTAAATGAAGGGGTGAATGCTTAAGATGAGAAGGTTCATAGACAGGGAACTCAGGCAGTGGAAAGATAGCAAAAGACGTAAGCCGCTCATACTGCGCGGTGCGCGTCAGGTTGGCAAGACGTATTCCATAAAAGAGTTCGGGAAGAACTCTTTTGATAACATCGCTATTGCCGATCTTGAGCGAAATCCTGCATGGCATCGAGTTTTTGAAGGCGACCTCAGTGCCAAACATATCTGTGCTGACCTTGAAATATTGCTGAAGCAGAAGATAATCCCGGGGAAAACGCTACTCTTTATTGATGAGATACAGGCATGCCCCAAGGCCATTATCGCACTTCGATACTTTTATGAAGAACTACCTGAACTTCATGTTGTTGCAGCCGGCTCTCTGCTTGAGTTTGCCCTGAAAGATATTTCCTTTCCGGTTGGCAGGATACAGTTTCTCCATCTCTACCCTCTCTGCTTTGCCGAATATCTGGAGGCGATCGGCAATGCTGAAGCTGCAATTACTGTACTCGGTCCGCCCATACTTCTATCACAAACGGTTCACGATTACCTGCGGGAAGAACTCCGAAAATATTTTTTCACAGGGGGAATGCCGGAGAGTGTGCGAGCCTATGCCGAAACCGGCTCACTGCGGGAATCGTTCGAAGTTCAAAAGGAAATAATAGAGGCCTACAGGATGGACTTCGCAAAATACACTCCACAGGTCGACAGATATTGCCTGGACAGTGTATTTACATCCCTATGCCGGAACGTTGGACAACAGATTAAATACTCGCACCTTGGAGAGGGCTACTCAAACCCGACACTTAAGAAGGCCTTTGATCTGCTCTGTCTTGCAAACATTGTCCGCAAGATTCCGTCAGTTAATCCTGAAGGTCTGCCTTTGGGGGCCTCGGCATCCTCAAAGATTTTCAAGGCTCTTATGGTGGACATAGGTCTTATGCAGAACCTTTCCGGCATGTCAGTAGACATAGAGTATGCCAAGGCAGACCTGCTCAATATCTACCGCGGTGCCATGGCAGAACAGTTTGTTGGGCAGGAATTGTCAATATCTCAGCATGGGGAGCTTCATTATTGGGACAGGCAGGCCAAGAGCAGTTCGGCTGAGGTGGACTATCTTGCAGTGATCAAGGGAAAGATACATCCTGTTGAGGTGAAAAGCGGAGCCTCTGGCAGTCTGAAGAGTCTGCATATGTTTCTGGATACATATAATAACAGCGGTAAGGGTCTGGTTTTTTCTGCCAGACCCTATGCTGATCTGCCTGAAAAGAAGATATCATTTGTACCTTTGTATTTTGCTTATTCAGCCACCGGGGGTAGAAATTCCTTTAACCCTGAATGCAGGAAATGGAGCCGGCTGGGGGCTTGACGGTGACGATACTGTTGAAAAAAGAATAAGTGCAGTTATTGATACGAACATTAAGATGTATGAGATTGTCAGAGATGACAACTTGTCTCCGGAAGATCTGGGAGAATTTCCCGGCACTGCCTATGCAGCTTATGAGGCATATTGAGATACTCTCATCTGAAAGAGATTGAGGTCATCACCGAAAGATGGATTCAGTCCGGGCACCTCTATCAGATATTGACTCGATCTCTGATACCCCTTCCGGTTACTATTTTAGAGCAGCTTTATCACTTATGTCCCTGTCCAGTTTTTCCCGGCCAGCTCTCCACTTTGCTGAATGGGAAGATTAAAAAGTTGCTTTTATCTGTTTTTTTCTGCAAACTATCAAAATCACAGGCGCTGTATAGCTCAAAAGGGAATCCTGTTTAATTCAGGAGCGGTCCCGCCGCTGTAATCCTGATCCTCGGCATATGCCGGGATAAGCGCCTTTGCCGGTAATATGCCACTGTTCATAATCGAATGGGAAGGCTGGCAAAGGTCGGGAAAGCCAGAAGACCTGCCTGTGAAAAAGCAATCAGCTCTTAGCTGTCAGCTGATAGCTAACGGCTGAGAGCTATTAGAGCCTTTCCGCGGAGGAAGGCGAGGATGAAGTAAACCAGGGTGCAATCCTCAGAATCCATTATTGGGTCTGAGGATTTTTTATTTTAAGGAGATGAAAATTTGAGACGGTTTTTTTTGAAAAGATCGACATTTGTTTTTTTGTTCTTTCTGTTCACTGTTCACTGTTCACTATTAACTGCTTCTTACGCGGTTGAACCGCCGCAGCGCATTGTCTCTCTTGCGCCGAGTATGACAGAAATCCTTTTTGCCCTTGGACTTGAGCATAATATTGTTGGTGTTACCAACTTCTGTGATTATCCTGAAGAGGCGAAGAAAAAACCGAAAATAGGCGGGATGTCCAACCCGTCTCTGGAGGCGGTTGTTTCATTAAAACCCGATATTGTATTAATGACAACTGACGGCAATCCAAAGGAATTTGAAGAGAGGTTCCATTCATTGAAGATAAAGACATATGTATTTAAAGAGCGGCGGCTTTTAGATTTGCCGCATGGAATCAGAAATATAGGCTTGGCGCTTGGTGTAAAAGAAAAGGCAGAATCGGCAGCAAAAGAAATAGAGGAAGCTGTCAGTAAATACAAGAAATACAAGGGGCAAGGAAAGAAGGTTTTGTTCATTATATGGCCCGAACCACTAATAGCGGCTGGTCCAAATACTTTGATTGATGATGCAATAAATCTCCTCGGGGCAATAAACATAGCTCAAGGCGCTACGGCTTCATATCCAAAATACTCCATAGAGGATATTTTCCGTCAATCACCGGATGTAATTATCATTGGCAAAGGACATGAGGATATGAGAAAACTCTCGAGCAGGCTTTTAAAGAGACTTTCCAGTGTTCCTGCGGTAAGGGACAATGAGGTGTTTTATGCAAGTGATAATTTATACAGGCTTGGTCCAAGGGTCATTGAAGGGATAAAGGAATTGGCAGGATACTTAAATGAGAAACAAAGCAGAGAGTAGAGAGAAAAATATGAAGGTAAGACTTATAACTATAGGCATTGCAGCTATTGCAATCTTTGTGATTGCTTTATTTATAGGTCCAAAGACAATAAATCCTTTTAACATAAGTGAAATAGACAGAGAGATACTCCTTTCTATACGCTTGCCGAGGGTTATTGTCTCAGTTTTGATGGGTATGGCTCTTGGCGCTTCAGGCGCAGTGCTTCAGGGAATGCTCAGGAATCCCCTTGCTGACCCTTATATACTTGGCATATCAAGCGGTGCAGCTTTATCAGCAGCAATTGGAATTATCACAGGACTCACTTTCTGGGGCATGTTTACTATTCCTTTACTTGCATTCGTCGGTGCATTAATCACGGGTGTCTTTGTTGGAATAATGGGATGGAAAAGAGGAGGGTTTTTGCCCGAAAGGCTTCTCCTTGCAGGAGTTGGCATGGGATTTTTAGCTTCAGCTTTACTAATGTTAATCATGAGTATCTCAACCGATGAGGAGCTAAGACGTGCAACACTCTGGCTATTTGGAGACCTGTCTCTGTCAGACTGGTCTATCATTCCTTATGGTTTTATATTTATAACAACAGGGGTTGTTATATCTCTATCACGGGCAAGGGCGCTCAATACTCTAATTTTAGGCGATGAACTTTCGCATAGTCTTGGTTTTTCCCCTCGCCGGGAAAGGTTTATCCTTTTCATATCCATTGGTCTTATGACTGCTGCCTCTGTGTCACTTGGCGGCATCATTGGTTTTGTAGGACTGCTTATCCCGCACATAGGAAGGTTCATTTTTGGCTCTGACAGTAAGATTTTAATACCTGTCTCTGCCCTGGGCGGCGGAATACTCCTGTGCATAGCAGACCTGATTGGAAAATCGCTACTTTCCCCTATGGAACTGCCGGCGGGGATAATTACTGCAATATTAGGCGCGCCGTATTTTCTGTATCTTTTAAGGAGAAAAGATGTCCTCAGCATCTAAAAACACTATACTTGAATTTGAGCATGTGAGCTTCTCTTATAGAGGCGGCAAGCCATTTATCAATGACACTTCATTCTCTGTAAAAAATAGTGAATTCATAGGTCTCTTAGGGGCAAATGGTTCTGGAAAATCAACAATCCTGAAATTGGCAAGCGGAATACTAAAGGCATCACGGGGTCGTATAAATCTATGGGGTAAACCAATCCAATTTTATAAAAACAAAGACAGGGCAAAACTCTTAAGTTATCTTCCTCAGATTCTTGACATGAATATCCCATTTACTGTGAGAGAGATTGTAACTATGGGGCTATATCCATATGAAATACCTCCGGCATTAACTGTTAACGACGCAATTGAAATAGTGGGACTCACAGATAATATGGAGTCGCTTATAACAAATCTTAGCGGTGGAGAAAGGAGAAGGGTATATATTGCCATGACACTGCTCCAGGGATCGGGCTTGGTACTCCTTGATGAACCCCTTGCAAATCTGGATATAAAGTATCAGATAGAACTCATAAGGCTGCTTAGAGGGTTACAGGAAAACAGAGATATAACAGTCGTTATGGCTCTTCATGACATAAATATCGCTTTGCAATTTGAAAAGATAATGCTTCTCAAAGAAGGAGAAATTCTTGGTATCGGCAATCCAGAAACAGTGCTGACAAGAGATTTGCTTGGAGAGGCATTTGATGTAAATCTCGAGATCAAAAAGCAGGATTCCGGAGAGGCGTATATAAGTTATGGCAGTAACTTTTAAGAAAGGTAACTACTCAGGTTGTTTAGCCCTTTAGTCTGTAGACTGTTAGGCAAAAGACGGAGCATATGCTGGACCCGGCACGTCTCATATCTCATGTTTTGTTGTTGCTAACAGTCTAAAAGCCTTCAGTCTATCCACCTGAGTAATTACTAAGAAAGACAGCTTAGGCAGAAACGGCTGCCGGATATTGAACATAAAGGGATACAGGAGAAAAGATGAAATCAGAACGAACAGAAAATAATGTCAAAAGCCCCAAAGCCTCGGTGCGATACTTCGAGAACCGGGACTGCGAATATTATCCCTGTCATAACATTAAGTCTGCGGGGTTTAATTGTCTGTTTTGTTTCTGCCCGATGTATTTTGCTGTCTGTCCGGGTACGCCGCAATATATTGAAAAAAACGGGGTTATGCTTAAGAGCTGCGCTGACTGCGCATACCCCCACATACCGGAGAATTATCAGGCAATTATCAACTTTATCTCAGCGATGTTAAATGGCGGGCAAAGTGAGTAAGCGGGCAGAAGCCCGGAAACAGAAGCGGAAATTAATATTTGTGACAGGCGGGGCCCGGAGCGGTAAAAGCTCTTTCGCACTCCAAAAAGCAATGGGGATTCAAGGCAAAAGGGCATATATTGCCACAGCAGAAGCTCTTGACGAAGAAATGATTAAAAGGATTGAAAGGCATAGGAAAGATAGGAAAGGCGAATGGGACACATACGAGGAGCCATTAAGAATTGCAAAGGTTATAAAAGAGATTAAAGATAAATATAACGTGATTATCATTGATTGCCTGACATTGTGGCTGGCAAATCTGATGCACGCCGGACAGAATATAGAAAGCAGAATAGACAATTTTATATCTACAGTAGGGGCAGGGCTTGCTCTGCCCGATAATGAAGAAAAACCAAAAAAGGGCGGACCAAGGCCCGCCCCTACAATATTCATCGTGTCCAACGAGGTCGGTATGGGGATCGTGCCGGAAAATGAGATGGCCCGGAAATTCAGGGACTGGGCTGGCATTCTGAATCAGCGTATCGCACATATAGCTGATGAGGTCTATATGGCAGTATCCGGAATTCCCGTGAGGATTAAATAAATGTCATTTAATAAAGAAAAACATCACCGCAGATCTATTCGTCTGAAGGATTGGGACTATTCGAATGCAGGCGCATATTTTGTAACAATATGCGCGTGGAAGAAGGAATGTATCTTTGAAGATGATGCAATAAAGCAAATCATCATAGATGAATGGGGTTTTATCCCGAACCAATTTCAGAATTCCCATGTAGACAAATTTATTGTTATGCCAAACCATCTGCATGGGATAATATGGATTGAACCTGTAGGGGCAGGGCTTGCTCTGCCCGATAATGAAGAAAAACCAAAAAAGGGCGGACCAAGGCCCGCCCCTACATTAGGGGATATTGTTTGTGCGTTTAAATCAAAAACAACAATTAATATCAATAGTTATCGCAATTCCCCCGGCCATCCTGTCTGGCAGCGCAACTATTACGAACACATCATCCGAAATGAAAATGAACTAAATCATATCAGGCAATACATATACGAAAATCCATTAAAGTGGGATGTTGACGATGAAAATCCTGAATATATTAATTTTGTTGTTAACGGAGGAAATATGAAAAAAAATACAGCGAGAATCCTTTCGGTGCCCCAAAATAATGTTACCACTGTAGGGGCAGGGCTTGCTCTGCCCTCTGTTTCTAAAACATTAAATAAAATATTGCCGGTTGATTCAGCATTCTATGAAATCGCACAAAAGCGCCTTGACAGTCTCACTAAACCTTTGGGAAGCCTTGGCAGGCTTGAAGAGTTTGCAAGAAGGCTTGTTGCAATAACAGAAAAGCCTATGCCTTTACTGGATAAAAAAGTTATTTTTACCTTTGCAGGTGATCATGGGGTTGCAGATGAAGGTGTTTCTGCTTTCCCGAAAGAGGTTACGTCCCAGATGGTATTCAATTTCCTTAACGGCGGTGCAGGGATTAATGTGCTTGCAAGACATGCAGGCGCAGAAGTGGTTGTTGTTGATATAGGTGTAGATTATGATTTCGAAACCGTAGGGGCAGGGCTTGCTCTGCCCTCAGCCTCGGAATTTGTTTTGCCCTTAGTCTCAAAAAAAGTCGTCAAAGGCACAAAAAATATAAGGAAAGGTCCTGCCATGACCAGAGAAGAAGCAGAAAAATGTATCAACGTCGGGATCGAACTCGCAGAGGAATTTGCGAAGAAGGGATACCGCATATTCGGCACCGGTGATATGGGCATCGCCAATACAACTCCATCATCTGCTATAGCCTCGCTCCTTACCGGCAGGTCGGTTTCTGAAGTAACAGGAAAAGGGACCGGGATAGGAGATGATGCATTAAAAAACAAGGTAAAAGTAATTGGGGATGCGCTATCCTTGAATAATCCTGATCTGAACGATCCTGTTGATGTGCTCGCAAAGATCGGAGGCGCTGAGATAGGCGGAATAGCCGGTCTTATTATCGGAGCTGCTGCAAACAGGGTCCCTGTTGTAATAGACGGATTTATATCAACGGCCGGGGCATTGATAGCGTATTGCATTGAGCCTAAGACAAAAGACTATATGTTTGCCGCGCATAAATCAGTGGAAACCGGACATACGGCGATGCTTGAAAAGATCGGGTTAAGGCCGGTACTTGATCTGGATTTACGGCTTGGGGAAGGGACAGGCGCGGCCCTCGCGATGCTCATGATCGAGGCAGGACTGAAGATATATAAGGAAATGGCGACCTTTGGTGAAGCAGGTGTGTCTGACGAGGTCGTCAATTAAATGAGACAGCTTCTTCTTGCATTTCAGTTTCTTACGATCGTCCCTGTAAAGGTCAGGGGTGAAGTCTCTGAAAAGGACATATCCGGCTCAGTTGCCTTCTTTCCGGTCGTTGGCGCCTTTCAGGGCCTTTTGGCGGCAGGGGCTGCCTTATTATCCATGAAACTCTTCTCCTCTGAGGTTGCAAGCGGTCTTGTCGTATTGATATTGACATGCACCAACGGGGGGTTTCACCTTGACGGTCTTGCAGATACATTCGATGCGCTGGCAGTTAAGGCAAGCGGGAATAAGGCCTTTGACCGGGAGAAAAGGCTCTCTGTAATGAAAGACAGTTCAACAGGGGCGATCGGGGTGACTGCAATTGTTTTTGCTGTCCTGCTTAAATTTGTCTTTTTAAATTTCCTGTTTTTAAACTATCCATTATTCACTGTCCTCTATCTGCTTTTTTTTATGCCTGTATTTTCAAAATGGGTGATGATACCCGGGATGTTTCATGGCATATCAGCACGACAGGATGGACTGGGGAAAATATTCATCAATGATACAGGGATAAAAACCGTTCTCTTCTCATCTTTATCCATCCTTCTTTTTTGTATATTGATTCTCCCCTTCTATCCTGACAAGACATATCTTCACAAGACTATCGCCCTGTTGCCTGTCCTGTTTGCTGTTTTATACATGTTCAGTTTCATGTCAGTAAAATTCTGCAGGAAAAGGTTCGGCGGGATAACAGGAGACAATCTTGGCGCAATAAGCGAAATTTCAGAAATACTATTTTTGATGGTGATATCAATAGGGAGGAATCTATGACACAGCTTGAAAGGGCATTAAAAGGCGAGACCACTGATGAGATCAGGAGGGTCGCAGAAGAAGAAGGCTTTGACGCCGGCATCATCAGGGACCGTGTTGCCTCAGGCAAGATCGTTATCCCTGCAAACAGGAACAGGACAAAAAAGGTCATCGGCATCGGCAAGGGGCTGAGGACAAAGGTAAACGCATCCATCGGAACATCTACCGATATCGCGGACATAGGGATGGAGGTAGAAAAGGCAAGGATAGCTGAAAAATACGGGGCTGATACACTCATGGACCTGAGCGTAGGCGGTGATATAACAAAAATCAGAAAGGCGGTGATGGAGGCGATCAGCCTTCCTGTCGGGACTGTTCCCCTCTACGAGGCCTTTGCCCTATCCATTGAAAAATATGGCGCAGCGGTCAATATGCCTGCCGAACTCCTTTTTGAGATCACGGAAAAACAGTGTGCTGAAGGGGTTGCGTTCATGGCTATCCACTGCGGCATCAACAGAAGGACAGTTGAAATGCTAAGGAAACAGCATTATCGTTATGGCGGCCTTGTTTCCAAAGGCGGCTCATACATGGTCGCATGGATGGAGCATAACAATAAGGAAAACCCCCTTTACGAACATTTCGACAGGGTAGTTGAGATAATGAAAAAATATGATACTTGCCTGAGCCTCGGCAACGGCTTCCGTGCAGGCGCGATCCATGATGCCACAGACAGGGTACAGATACAGGAACTCCTCATTAACTGCGAGCTTGCCGAGGCCGGGAGGGAGATGGGTTGCCAGACCATGGTGGAAGGGCCGGGACATGTGCCGATCAATGAGATTGAGGCGAATATAATCATGGAGAAGAAGATGAGCGGCGAAGCCCCTTTCTACATGCTGGGGCCGATAACAACCGACATCGCGCCGGGATATGACCATATCACAGCAGCAGTCGGCGCTGCCCTGTCATCATCGTATGGGGCTGACTTTATATGTTACGTGACCCCCTCTGAGCACCTTGGCCTGCCCTTCCCGGAAGATGTGCGGGAAGGGGTCATAGCTTCGAGGATCGCAGCGCATATCGGCGATATGATAAAGCATAAGAACATGGATGCGGACAAGGCCATGGCAAAGGCGAGGAGGGACATGCAGTGGCAGACCCAGTTCTCTCTTGCTATAGATGCTGAAAGGGCGCAGGAGATAAAGGCCAAAAGAGGCAATGGTGATGAACATTCCTGCACCATGTGCGGAAAGTTCTGCGCAAACGATATCCTGAAGGGCATGTTCGAAAAAAATATGGAAGGGAGCGACAAGAGATAGGACGCTATGGTTACAACACTCTATTTAGTCAGACACGGGGAGACAGAAGGGAGCGAAATAAAACGCTACAAGGGGAGTATGGATGTGCCCTTGTCGGAAAAGGGGATCAAGCAGATGGAGCAACTCGCCGAATACTTAAATAGGTCTTATAAGTCCTATACGACTTCTATCGGGTTATTGAAGGCGGTTTACTGCTCTCCTCTCAGCAGGGCGGTCAGGAGCGCCGAGATAATCGCCAAGCCCTATGGCTTACAGCCTGTTGAGACACCTGAGTTGAGAGAAAGAAGTTTCGGCATATGGGAAGGCATGACCTTCAGCGAGATAAAAGAGAAATACCCTGAAGAGTTCGAGGCCTGGGCAAATAACCCCCTGAGATACAGCCCGATCGAAGGGGAGAGTACTATCGCTGTAAAGGACAGGATATTCCCTTCCCTCACCAGAATATTGGACACTCACAAGGGAGAGAACATTGCTGTCGTTGCGCACGGCGGGGTAAATAGGATAATCCTATGCCATTTTCTGGGTATACCTCTGGAGAATATCTTCAGGATAGAGCAGGATTACGCTGCAGTGAATATTATCGAATTATGGGACAAATATCCAGTTGTAAAACTTTTAAACGGAGGGATTGAATTAAAGTGACCGATTTTTATTTTATGTTTTTCACTATTCACTATTCACTGTTCACTATTCACTGTCTTTATGTCTAAGGCATTAATGATACAGGGGACAGGCTCAGGCGTCGGAAAGAGCATTATTGTGTCTGGTCTCTGCAGGATTTTCAGCGATATGGGGATTAATGTAGCTCCTTTCAAGGCGCAGAATATGGCGCTTAACTCTTTCATAACGAAAGAGGGCGGTGAGATAGGCCGCGCACAGGCTTTTCAGGCAGAGGCAGCAAGGATTGAGCCTTCCATAGATATAAACCCGATACTCCTTAA
>CAMTXX010000108.1:0-13847 GCA_947085825.1 uncultured Nitrospira sp.
ATCTACGGTCAGTGTCTGTTTCTTGCTCCACGGAAAGGTCAATTGTGTGGTACACTGTGTCATAGCCAACTTCCTCCTTTTGCGTTTATTAAAGACTCACAACTTCAATAATACCAAAGGTTAATAGGATGTTGGCTCTTTTTTTTGCGATTATTTATCCTAAAAACGGCAGTTAGCCACTGATTTGCGCAGATTAACGCGGATTTTTCAATGAGTTACAAGAATTTCATATTTCACCTGTAAGGTGAAATATGAAATGAACATAAGTTTTTGTTTTATCTGTGTTTATCTGTGTTTATCCGCGGCCAAATGCTTTTTATAGGTTTATGAATTATATGGGCTAAACTTTCTACTGGGGAAAAGGGAGCAAGCCAAAAAGAAAGCGGGGCAAAGCCCCGCTTTTCAAAGAATTTAAGGTAAAAAAAAATCTTAGTACATACCGCCCATACCGCCCATACCGCCACCTGGAGGCATTGCCGGCATATCGGACTTTTCCTCCGGGAGATCGGTTATCATTACGGATGTGGTGAGCATCAGTGAGGCCACTGATGAAGCGTTCTGAAGAGCGAATCTGGTCACCTTTGTCGGATCAATGATCCCTGCCTTCAGCATGTCGACATATTCTTCGCTTGCTGCATCAAACCCGTAGTTTGCGTCCTTGGAGGATTTAACTTTATCAACGATCACCGATGGCTCAAGGCCGGTGTTATTGATGATCTGGCGAATTGGCTCCTCGAGCGCCCTTTTCAGGATATCAACGCCGACGTTCTGGTCGTGGTTATCGAGTTTCATGCCTTTTAAGGCGTGGGCACACCGTAACAATGCGACTCCTCCGCCAGGGACAACACCTTCTTCAACCGCAGCCCTTGTGGCATGGAGCGCATCTTCCACCCTTGCCTTTTTCTCCTTCATCTCGGTCTCTGTATAAGCTCCGACATTGATCACGGCCACTCCGCCGACGATCTTTGCGAGGCGTTCCTGGAGTTTTTCCTTGTCATAATCAGAGGTGGTCTCATCGATCTGGGCCTTAATCTGTTTTACCCTGCCCTGGATCTTTGCATGATCGCCTGCGCCTTCAACGATGGTCGTGTTCTCTTTGTCGACGGTGATCTTCTTGGCCCTTCCGAGTTCGGTCAGCTTGACATTCTCGAGCTTGATCCCGAGGTCTTCGGATATTACCGTGCCGCCGGTAAGGGTGGCGATATCTTCGAGCATTGCCTTGCGTCTGTCGCCGAAGCCGGGGGCCTTGACAGCGCATACCTGTATGGTGCCTCTTAACTTATTGACGACTAAGGTGGCAAGAGCCTCTCCCTCGACATCCTCAGAGATGATTATTAAGGGTTTGCCCATCTTTGCAGTCTGTTCCAGGATAGGAAGCAGGTCTTTCATCGAGGAAATCTTCTTCTCATGCAGGAGGATAAAGACGTCTTCGAGGACGCACTCCATCCTCTCAGGGTCTGTTACAAAATAGGGGGAAGCGTAGCCCCTGTCAAACTGCATTCCCTCTACAACATCAAGGGAGGTTGCCATGCTCTTTGCCTCTTCAACGGTTATTACGCCGTCCTTGCCGACTTTGTCCATCGCCTCTGCGATCAGTTCACCGATTGACGGATCGTTGTTTGCGGAGATCGTTCCTACCTGTGCTATCTCCTTTTTGTCCTGTACGGTTTTGCTGATCTTCTTGAGTTCTTCGACGATCTTCTCTACGCCTTTTTCAATGCCTCTTTTGATATCCATTGGATTGGAACCGGCAACAACGTGCTTGATCCCGCTGCTGTAGATTGCGTGGGCGAGAACAGTGGCTGTTGTTGTGCCGTCGCCTGCAACATCAGAAGTTTTGCTTGCTACTTCTCTTACGAGTTGTGCGCCCATATTTTCAAAAGGGTCTTTCAACTCGATTTCCTTTGCTACAGTGACGCCGTCTTTTGTTATGGTCGGCGCGCCGTATTTTTTGTCTATGATGACATTTTTACCTTTTGGTCCGAGAGTTGCCGAGACCGCGTCTGTGAGCAGCGTAATACCCTTCAGTATCTTGCTTCTCGCTGCTTCATCAAAAAGAAGCTGTTTTGCCATTTGTTTATTCCTCCTTGAAAAATGTTAGTTAAGTTTGGTTTAGTCCTGGATAATGCCGAGGATGTCTTCTTCTTTGATAATCAGATATTCATTGTTGTCAATGTTTATCTTGGAGCCGGAGTATTTGTCGAAAAGTATTACGTCTCCGACTTTAATCTCCTTCACTTCTGACCCGACAGCCTCAATAACTCCCTTTTGAGGTTTTTCTTTGGCAGATTCCGGGATGTAGATACCGCCGGCTGTTTTTTCTGCTTCTTCCGAGTATTTTACGAATACTCTGTCTTTCAGTGGTTTGAATTTCATAAATAGTTCTCCTTTCTTTTTTTATCTGAGTTTTGGGTTGTTAGCACTCACATGCGTTGAGTGCTAATATACTAAGAAAATGTGATTTAAAGCAAGTTTTTTTATAGGGGGAAAAAACCGATTAGTATGATGTTTTCTTGATTTTTCTTGAATAATCTTTATTTATTGGCGAAATTCAGCTTAATTCTTTTTTCTTTTTGGAGATGAAATCCTCAATGGTTTCCCTGTAATAGTTTGCTTTGTCCCTTATTTCCTTAGGGACCCTGTTTTCATATAACTTATGTCCTTCTCTCAGTTCGGCTGCAAATACGTTATAGAAGTTTCCGTTTTTTATGGCTTCCATGACCTTCGCAGGGCTGTACAGATAAATATCGCCCATGATTGTCCTGGAAAGTCTTCTTGCCTTCTCAACAGCCTCATCGGTTTTTCCTTCAGATGGTTTTGTTTCCGGCTGCGCAGGCTGCTGCATGAACTCAGGTTTGCCTTCAGGAACCTTGATCCCTGGCGCCGGAGTCTCTGTTGCGGCCTTCGGCCTTAGCTGTTCCTCCGGTGGCTTAGCTGTACTTTCTTCCGGCATGGCCACAAGTTTATTGATCTTTTCGATAAGCATGGCAGGGATGTCCTGGGTCTCTATATAATCGTCTGCTCCGTAAAGCGAGACAGGCTCTCTTCTGTACTTGGACTTGTCGAATATTGAAGGGATGAGTATGAATTTCATGTCTTTTGTCTCTGTTCTTGCTTTTAGTTTTTTGCAGATCTCAAACCCGTATATCTTAGGGAGCGAAACCTCCAGGACAGCAAGAAAAGGCAATTCCTTAAGCGCTTTTACCATTACGTCGATGCCGTCTGTTGAAGTCAGGACTTTATATCCCTGGTCTTGCAGTATGGCTCCGGCGCTCTCCAGCACTTCAGGCTTTGAGTGGGCAACCAGCACCAGAGTGCTGTCAAGGGTTTTTTTGGGCTGTACAGATGGTTTTTTAAGAATAAGCACGGTGCTGCATTTCGGGCATTTGAATCTTGAGCCTGCAAAAGAAAGCTTTGTATCATCCACTTTCAGCTTTATCCTGCATTTAGGACATATTACTACCACTTGTTGTACCTCCCTGGTTGCCAGAGTTTAATCGTAAACAGGCCGGCAACGAACCCTCCTACATGGGCAAAGAATGCAATGCCGCCCTGCTCGGCTGTACCCTGTGAGAGTAAGCCGCTTACGACCTGTATAATAGCCCAAAATCCAATAACTATCAAGGCTGGAATCTTCACAACAGTAATATAAAAACCCAGAAAGATAAGTGTGTGTACCTTTGTCGCCGGAAAAAGCAGGATATAGGCGCCAAGCATGCCGGCAACAGCGCCGCTTGCCCCGATCATGGGGATAGTCGAGCCGGGACTGAGCAGGATGTGTGTGAATGCTGCTGCAACGCCGCAGAAGAGATAGAAAAGGATAAATCTCACATGTCCGAGCCTTTCCTCTATATTATTGCCGAATATCCAGAAATAGAGCATATTCAAGGCAAGATGAAACGGCCCGCCATGCATGAACATGGAGGTGAATATCGTCAGGACAGGAGGTATCGGCTGATTGGATTGAAAACTGAGGATGTTGTGAGGTATCGCACCGTAACTGTATACAATGTTCCTGCTGTCCTCTCCGGAGAGGAGCTGCATGATGAAAACCAGCATATTCAGGCTGATGATCAGGATCGTGCTGAAAGGGACTATGTGTATCGGGTTGTCATCTTTGTAAGGGATCATCTATATAAACCACCATTAAAGGATCATGGCAAACATATATATTTTACACGACTTCATTGTTTATATCACGCAGCGATGCGCTCAGGTAATTTCTCAGAAAAGACAGCACAGGCGGCGATGTTATGGGCACTCCATCGAGTTCTTCTTTTATCCGGCGTGTATCCAGCGAAAACGTATTGCTGTTTTTGCTGTAGGTGAACAGAAAATTGATATGCGGATTACCCGCAATCAGTACGACAAGGGTTTCGGCGATGTTGCCGAGGGGTTTCATATCTATATGGCTTTGCTTGAAGGTTGCGGTTACGATTGTGCCGGAGGGGTTCGCTGCCTTTACTGAAATATCTCCGCCGGTCTCCCTTGCAGACTGCGCAAGCAGAGGAAGTCCGAGCCCCACTTTTCTGGTTGTCCGTGTCGTACAGAAAGGTTCGAGGACTTTTGCCCTGAGGTCCTCGGGAATGCCCTTGCCGTTATCTTCGATTTCAACTGTGAAGAGGTCTCCGGCGGTATCGCCGGTTATCATGATTTTAATCCGGTCCGCCCCTGCGTTGATCGAATTTTCAGCTATGTCGAGTATATGGAGGGAGATGTCTTCCATTGTTTCAGAATATCATTTTTAGATTTTCAGCGCCACTGAGTGCAAGCCTGAGCACATTCTCCTGAGTGTTCCACCAAGGGACATATTGACTACAGGAATTAGTTGCCTTACAATAAAAGGAAGGAATTTATTTTTTTACCATATGGAGGCAAGAAGATGCTGACAGCAAGGCTGACATCCAAGGGGCAGATAACAGTCCCCAAAAAAGTCAGGGACAAACTCGGGGTTTCCCAGGGGGAGGATATCCGGTTTTATGAGGAAAAAGGGGTTTTCTACATAAAAAAAGGCGTAAAGAAATCCCCTTTTGATAAATGGATGGGATATTTAAAGAACCAGAAGGGCAAAAAGTCCGATACGCTTATTGAGGAGTTGCGGGGGTGGGTGGCTGGGAGAAAGCATGATGGACCTTGCGCCTTATATCAATGATGCGCGGGAATTGAAGCTGATACTATTGGGCGGGGTTACAGGACGTGACGTCGGGGATTACCATGACTGGGAATTCATCCTCCGAGAAATGGGCTTGCTTGAGTATGACCATGTTCTCGCCAAAACCGCCTATTCCATCGGGACTTTGTTGATGATATGCACGTTTGTTTGGGGAGCATTCCTGCTTTATAAGCAGTTCAGAAATATTAACTCTGAAAAACAATGTCCGGAGTAAAAAGGTGTTCCCCGAGTTGCTTCAAAAGCCTCCAATGCGTAAAATACACTGATGAATATCAGTGACCTCAAGACTATCGGAAGACGCCTCTTTAAGGAGATCCCGGCAGTTCCGAAGGCTTTCGGGACTCCCGGCAGAAATAATGCCATAGGTGTCGGAGCCTCCGGTGACAAGACATTTCCAGTGGACAATTTGGCTGAAGAGATAATTGTGGCAGGGCTGAAAGCTCTGAAAGAGCCTTTCACAATCATTTCTGAAGAAATGGGCATGATGGAGTTGCACGGAGGCGGCGCACATGTACTGATCGATCCAATAGACGGCAGCAAAAATGCGGTTGCCGGGATCCCTTTTTATTGCACTTCCATAGCAGTTGCTGATGGCGATACACTTGGAGACGTCAGTCTCTCCTATGTCATTAACCTCTCAAACGGCGATGAGTTTTGGGCTGAGAAAGGCTTGGGCGCCTATCTCAACGGCAGACAGATACATACTCAGAAAGACGGTATCTTTTCCCTTATATCTTATGAAGCACAGGTCCCCGGCAGAGATATTCCGGCAATCATGCCGCTTCTGTCGCAGTCGAGAAAAACAAGGTGTCTGGGTGCAACTGCGCTCGACCTTGCCTATCTTGCAAGCGGCGCTGCGAGCGTCTTCGTGACGCCCTCGCTCTCCAGAAGCTTTGACTTTGCCGGCGGATGGCTTCTCGTAAAAGAAGCAGGGGGTGTGGTTACCGATACCTTCGGAGCGCAAATAGAAAGCGTACGCCTGGGTCTGGAAAAAAGTTCAAGCCTTCTTGCCGCAGGCAACCTTGAACTGCACGGAAAGGCGCTGGGGCTGCTCTCAGGCATGAAAAAACATGTTTAGGTTTATCTTATTCCAGGCGCTTGTCGGGATTCTGGGCGGTATTATAGCCTCTAAAAAAGGCAGGAACCCGCTTTTCTGGGGGCTGGCCTGCTTCATCTTCCCGCTGCTCATACTGGTCATAGGTTTCATGCCCGCCCTCGTAAAAAGCGGCAAGACCAAACAATGCCCCTACTGCGGTAAAGCGCTGAAAGAGTCAGATGTGGAATGCAGGTATTGCGAGAAAGAGATGCCGATCAACCTGATACAGTGCAAAGAATGCGGAAATTATGTGCCGGATAAAGACTACTGCATGCAGTGCAGCCGGAAACTGAAGGCTTAGCTGCTTACAAAAGGCTTCACCATATTGCCATATCAGCAAGAAGATTTGCCCTTTTGTTTTTTTCTCTGCCCGCTCTGAGTTCATATTTGATTATACCCGAACTCAGGTTCATCTATACCAGTTGTCGATCACTAAAGGTATTTCCTCCGGCGCTTGCCTGCCGGGTTAGAATAATTCATTAGCGCTGTGTTATATTTTCTTATGATTACCGACCTCAGACTCCACGGAAGCCTGGGCCCTGTAGATTTTTTTGCCTTTGTCTCAGGCGCGGGAATGTACAACACCTATTTCTATGAAGAAGATGCCGGCCGTATCAGGTTTTTTGCGCGCGGCAATGAATTTACGATTACTGAAGACAGTCTCTCTTACCGGGGTACGGGCGGAAGCTTCTGCGAGTATATGTTCGGCGTAGAAAAGCCTGTCAAGGATATGGTAAAGGAAGATGTCCTGAACAGGCTGGTCATGTTCGGCGCGTATATGGACAAAAACGAACAGGTGATGTTCACGAATGACACAGAAGGGTCTGAAACCTTTTACCGTCTTTTTCTGCAGGGACATGCTGTGGCGAACTATTACTTTCTCGTGGCCTCGGAATTACAGGGAGATTACAAAAAACGCCAGAAGCAGGTGCTCAAGGCAACAGGGAAGTTCCTGAAAAGGACCGAACTTTTATCAGGAGACAGAGACACCCAGCTGCTCAGGAGTTTTTCCGACGAGTTGAATGAAGAAAAGTCCATAATTTTTATATTTAAGCTGATACACAGGGGGAACAAGGATTACTATGATGCCTTCAGTCGTTTTTATGCGAAGAACAGGGAATTGACCCGAATGGAAGAACTTGCGCTTGAAGAGATCATTTCAAGGTGCAGCATTGACCGTTACCAGCAGGAGAGGATGAAGATTGATGTCATGTACCGGCATGAGGAAAACAAGCTGGTCGTTGATGAGTATAGAGATGTTTTGATACATGGCGTTACGAAGGACACTCTCCAGGCCACAGGACATGCACGGATGAACAGGCTCAGGACCCTCAGCATCCGCAATAACATTCCCGTGGTACTGTTCGACAAGCTTGACGAACTGCTTCTGAAAGGCAAACAACTCGATGAGATGGAAGATGCCGAATACCTCAAGGAAGCACGGGCTATCCTTGAGAACCTCTTCTTTAAGGACCCTTCTTTCAAGCAGCATATTATTAATGAAGACATTGTCAGGCTCATAAAGTCGAAGCATACGGCCTATTCCCAAAACGACAGAGGGTTTGAGCAGGTACTGCTCGATATCGGGAAGGCCTGCGATGAACTTTCCAGGGAGACGGACGATTTTTCCGTGTTTGAGGAGTTCAGTGCGATTGTCACCTATTTTGACAGATATGATAATGTCCAGGCCCTGCTCAGCCAGATCTCGTTTATGCGAAATGTCGAATTCACGGAGAATTCTCTCAGGAGTCTTGTCGGCAACAAAAAGGCCTTTGATAATCTGGACAACAGGCTTTTCAAGGCAGTATTCAGCAAGGATCTGATGGAGAACAAGTATATAACGAGCTATGGCAAGCGTAAGTTAAAAGTGATCCTGAAGGGGATAGAGAATATCCAGAATGGAGAAGCCTCCTATAAAGATGTTATAGCGGAACTGAATACGCTTGAGGACGAAGAAAAACTGTATAATGAAATCCATGCTGCCTTGAAGGAGAGGATGAGGAGCTTTTTCCCGGGTCTTGAGCTGAAGGCGGTCAGAAACCAGATCAGGGAAGACATTGCCAAAGAGCTTGCTGAAAGGGGCCTGGCGGACAAGGTGCCTCTGAAACTGTTTGAGAAGGTATTTATCGACCTGCGGAAGGAATCAGTATATTTGAACCAGATCCTGCCTGAAGTTATCCAGAAGGGGGACTGCGCACTCAGGGAAGATTTTCTTAATAACAGCGGCCTTGACCGTTTTTACCTTGAATCGCTGGAGCAGGAATACTTCGAGGAAAAAAATCTTGATATATGTGTGCTGGATTCATTACGGGAGAACAAGAGGCTTTCTGAGGCCGAAACTGGAGGCGGCGAGCGGATTTGAACCGCTGCATAAAGGTTTTGCAGACCTCCCCCTTAGCCACTTGGGTACGCCGCCGTTTTGAAAAAAGGGTTTAGTGATTAGGATTTAGGGATTGGCAAAAAAAGATTTAATAATTACCAACACCTAATCCCCAACCTCTAATCCCTGTTTTTTATGGAGCGGGAAACGGGGTTCGAACCCGCGACCCCAACCTTGGCAAGGTTGTGCTCTACCACTGAGCTATTCCCGCATTTTTCGATAAATAAAAAGCAAGAGTTTCAGTTTTGACGGCTTCGTAAAAAGTCCTTTTTCAGGCCGTCATTCGCTTAAGGCGCCTACTGTTGGCCCGAAGTCCTTAATCGGGAATCCAGTCTTTTCAAGTAGTTGTAACGACTCTGGATACCCGCCTTCGCGGGTATGACAACTTTTTACGAGTTCGTCAGTTTTATCCCGGATTAACTCTTAACTTATCGTTGAATAATAAGCTATAATTACAAAGCTTAACAAGATATAAATATTAATGTAAAAAGGAAATTTTTGTCAATATGCTTTACCCTGGGATAGAAGAATTCAGACGGTTATCGGAAAAAGGCAATCTCATACCGGTTTATAAAGAGATCCTTGCAGATACATATACGCCGGTTACGGCTTTCCTGAAGCTGGGCGGCGCCCCGTCTTTTCTCCTTGAGAGTGTCGAAGGCGGTGAAAAGTGGGCGAGGTATTCATTTCTCGGATCAAGGCCTGCAAAGATAATAAAAGGCAGGGGCAACACGGTTGAGGTCATAGAAGGCCAAAGGCCGCCTCAGGTCTTTGAGACAGACAACCCTATTGACTGGATCAAGAAGGAGATCTCATCTTACAGGCCGGTTGAGGTGAAAGGCCTGCCGAGATTTTTCGGTGGTCTTGTCGGATATATCGGTTATGACATGGTGAAATTTTTTGAGCCGGTAAAACAGAGGGAGAAAAAGGGGCTCGGTCTGCCGGATTTTTTCTTTATGCTTACGGATACCATGCTTATCTTCGACAGCTTTGAGCAAAAGATAAAAGTCGTATCCAACGCGCACACAGACACTAAAAATGTCGGGGAGGTTTACCGGGAGGCTGAGGCCAAAATCGACGAAATCATAGGGAGGCTCAGAGCGCCGCTTGTTATAAGCGGCTCAGATCATCTGGAATCCTCCGGTGAGTTTATATCAAACATCCCGAAAGAGGAGTTCCTCTCCGGAGTGGAGAAAGCCAAGGAATATGTCATGTCAGGTGATATCGTACAGGTGGTGCTGTCACAGAGGTTTGAGCGAAACACCTCTGCTGAAGCTTTCAATATCTACAGGGCGCTGCGTGTTATCAACCCTTCGCCTTATATGTATTATCTTGATATCGGCGAGGCGCAGATCGCGGGTTCTTCTCCTGAGATCCTTGTGCGTGTAGAGAACGGGAAGATAGTCCTCCGTCCCATAGCCGGGACACGGAAAAGGGGGGCGACAGAAGTCCTGGATAAAAATCTCGAAGCTGAATTAAAGAATGACCCGAAAGAGATAGCTGAGCATATCATGCTCGTTGACCTCGGGAGAAACGATGTCGGAAGGGTAGCGCAGACGGGTTCAGTGAAGGTAACAGAGCTGATGGCGGTTGAGCGGTACAGTCATGTGATGCACCTTGTTTCAAATGTGGAAGGTGATCTGAGGCAGGGGCTTGACGCCTTTGACGTGCTTGCATCCTGCTTTCCTGCAGGCACGGTGAGCGGCGCTCCCAAGGTGCGGGCTATGGAGATTATAGAAGAGCTCGAGCCTGACAGGAGAGGGCCTTATGCAGGTTCTGTCGGCTATCTGAGTTATTCAGGGAATATGGATACCTGCATCACGATACGGACGCTTATCCTAAAGGACGGAAAGGTATATGTCCAGGCAGGCGCAGGCATTGTTGCGGACTCTGAACCGGAGAGAGAATACATGGAGACGGTCAACAAGGCAAAGGGCATGATGAAGGCGGTGGATATGGCAGAGGGAGGCCTGGATCAATGAAGATGGAAAAATCGCCGGTGAATTGCCTGAAATCAGCAAGGAGACAATAAGATGCTGTTGATGATAGATAATTATGATTCCTTTACCTATAACCTTGTTCAGTATCTCGGGGAACTCGGGGAAGACATACGGGTCTTCAGGAACGACAAGATTTCGATAAAAGAGATAGAAAATATAGCGCCTGACAGGATCGTCATATCACCGGGGCCCTGCACCCCGAAAGAAGCAGGCATATCCGTCAGCGTGATCGAACACTTTGCAGGCAAACTCCCGATACTCGGCGTCTGTCTCGGCCATCAGTCCATAGGAGCTGCGTTCGGAGGCGAGATTATCCGGGCGCCGCGGCTTATGCACGGGAAGACTTCGTTGATTTTTCATGACAACAAGACGATATTCACAGGCCTGCCGAACCCCTTTGAGGCAACGAGATACCATTCCCTCCTCATCAGGAAGGAGAGTATTCCCGATTGTCTTGAAATCACCGCATGGACAGACAGCGGTGAGATCATGGGCGCAAGACACAAGGAATTTGTTATCGAAGGAGTACAGTTTCATCCCGAGTCCATCCTGACTGTTGCAGGGAAAGAGCTCTTGAGGAATTTTCTGAAACTGAGGCAGAGCTAAAAGCAGTTTTGTAAAAAGCTCAAAAATTTCAGGATGCTGAAAAAAATAATGCCACATAAAGGAGTACGATAATGATACGAACTGGATTTATAGGCTGGCGCGGCATGGTGGGCTCAGTGCTCATGGGCCGCATGATCGAAGAAAAGGATTTTGATTTTATCGATCCGGTATTCTTCACCACCTCGAATGTGGGAGGCAAGGCGCCGGAGATCGGCAAAAATGTTTCTGTCCTCAAAGACGCCAAAAACATTGACGAACTGAAGGCTATGGATGCCATCGTCTCCTGTCAGGGAGGCGAATACACAAATGAGGTCTATCCCAAACTGCGCGCAACCGGCTGGAAGGGATACTGGATCGACGCTGCCTCTGCCCTGCGCATGAAAAAGGATGCCATAATCATCCTTGATCCGGTTAACCTTAAGGTAATCAAGGACGGCATGTCCAAGGGCATCAAAAATTATATCGGCGGCAACTGTACGGTCTCCCTGATGCTGATTGCGCTGGGCGGATTATACGAGCGCGGCCTGGTTGAATGGATGAGCGCAATGACATATCAGGCTGCCTCGGGTGCAGGGGCCAACAATATGCGTGAATTGCTTAAACAAATGGGTTCTGTTCATGGCGCTGTAAAGGACCTGCTGGAGAATCCGTCGAGTACGATCCTTGAGATCGACCGCAAGGTGGCCGAGCACATCCGCTCAGACGCCTATCCAAAGGAATTCTTCGGCGTACCTCTGGCAGGTTCGGTAATCCCCTGGATCGACAAGCAGTTAGAGAACGGTCAGAGCAAGGAAGAATGGAAGGGACAGGCCGAGACGAATAAGATACTCGGACGCGAGACAAATCCGATTCCTATAGACGGAACCTGTGTGCGCGTCGGCGCCATGCGCTGTCACAGTCAGTCTCTTACGATCAAGCTGACAAAGGACGTGCCGCTGGACGAAATTCATGCTATGATCGCAGATCATAATTCCTGGGTGAAGGTTGTTCCTAACCAGCGTGACATAACCATATGTGAACTTACTCCTGCAGCAGTGACCGGCACACTTACAGTTCCTATAGGCCGCCTGCGCAAGATGAATATGGGGCCGACGTTCCTGAACGCATTTACCTGCGGTGATCAGCTCCTCTGGGGCGCAGCAGAGCCCCTCAGACGTATGCTCCGGATCGTTGTCGAAAAATAGAGGATATGTGACTAAGGCTGACCTGATAGTAAAAGCAGATTATGTCCTGAAGATGGACAGGAATTTTACGCTCATAAAAAACGGCGCTATAGCTGTCAAGGACAAAAAGATCGCCTTTGTCGGTTCTGCTGAAGAAGTTGCAGGGAAATACGTATCTGATACGATCATGGGAGGACCGGGGAAGGTTGCCTTCCCCGGCCTTGTAAATACCCATACTCATGCTGCGATGGTTTATTTCCGGGGGCTTGCAGATGACTTGCCGCTCAAGGTCTGGCTTGAAGAGCATATCTGGCCTGCTGAGGGGAAATGGCTCAGTCCTGAATTTGTCGGTGACGCAGTTGAACTCGCCTGTCTTGAGATGTTGAAGGCGGGGATTACTCTTTACAATGATATGTATTTTTTCGGTGATGCCATTGCCCGGTCAACGAAGAAGGCCGGAATGAGGGCTGTTGTCGGCGTAGGCATTCTGGATTTTCCGTCAAAATCAGCCGGCACGACTGAAGAATATTTTGCAAACGCGGAAAATTTCATCAGGGCCTGGGCAGGCGATGAACTTATTGTGCCGGGCATTGCGCCTCATGCTCCCTATACCTGTGCCCCTGACAATATGCTGAGGGCCAAAAAGGTCGCGGAGCAGTATAATGTGCCGCTCCATGTGCATCTCTCCGAGACGCAGTGGGAGGTTGGTGAGATAAAAAGCAGATACGGCAAGACACCGATTGCGCTGCTTGAGAGCATCGGCTTTCTCGATGAGAGGGTGCTTGCTGCGCATTGCGTCTGGCCGACTGACGAAGAGATAGAGATTCTTGCAGAGAGAAAGGTCGGGGTTGCCCATTGCCTCGAGAGCAATCTGAAGCTCGCCTCAGGGATAGCTCCGGTTGTAAAGATGCTTAAGGCCGGAGTGAAGGTGACCTTCGGCACTGACGGCGCAGCGAGCAACAATGACCTGAACATACTCAGCGAGATGTCTACTGCAGCAAAGGTGCATAAGGCGGTATCAGGAGACCCTGCCGCAGTTGATGCCAGACAGGCGATGCTCATGGCGACAAGATGGGGGGCCGAAAGTCTTGGCCTTGGAAACATTACCGGCAGTCTTGAAGAAGGCAAGGCAGCAGACATCGTTCTTGCTGATTTGAACAAACCGCACCTGGTTCCCCTCTATGACATTTATTCACACATCGTCTATTCCATGAACGCCTCTGATGTCGAGACAGTGCTTGTCAACGGGAAGGTTGTTCTGGATAATGGAAAATTGACCGCTGCCGATGAGTCAGAGATCCTTCATAAGGCAGCAGAATGGGGGCAGAAAATCCGGGCTGCCAATTCACATTAGTTTCGTATTTCTGAAGACTGTTGCAAAAGTCATAATAGTCCACCAGTGCAATCCCGAAAGCTTTCGGGAAAGAAA
>CAMTXX010000109.1:0-5132 GCA_947085825.1 uncultured Nitrospira sp.
AAAAGGGGGATAAAGGGGGTTGTGAATACGATATGGAAGAAGAAAGCAAGAAACAACCCCCTCCGCCCCCTTTACTAAGGGGGAATTTTTCCCAAAACTCAGGACATTTACCGTGTCCAGCGGGACTTACGGGTAAAGATCAGCTTTAGCAAAGAGGGGGAAGGGGGAGTTACAAGGGGGCGTTAAGATGGGGAATTACCCACACAAAATGAGAAAGAACCAAAACAATGGGTTGTAGAATAATTTTGTTTCACCCTCGGGGGGAATGATGCTTTCCTGCCTTTTCCCTTATTTTTCAACTCTGTGCCTCTGCGTCTCTGTGGTTAACTACTTTTTCTATGTTTATAAAGTTTTAACCAAATCTCTATGTCCCTGCCTCCCAGCTTGAGAGATATTTCTTCTGCGCCGGGGTGAGCACATCTATCTTTATACCCATGGATTTAAGTTTCAGCCGGGCTATGTCCTGATCTATCTTTTCCGGTACGCTGTACACCTTTTTTTCGAGTTTTTTGCAGTTCTTCGCCATATATTCAGCGCATAAGGCCTGATTGGCAAAGCTCATGTCCATAACAGCAGACGGATGCCCCTCTGCTGCGGCAAGGTTTATGAGCCTTCCTTCACCCAGCAGATATATCCTCCTGCCGTTTTTCATCGTGTATTCTTCAACAAAATCCCTGATCATCCTTCTGGATTTTGCCATCTTTTTCAGTTCATCTATGGATATCTCGACATTGAAATGACCTGAGTTACAGAAGATCGCACCGTCTTTCATAAGGCTGAAACATTCCTTGTAGATGACATCTATATCGCCGGTGGCAGTGACAAATATATCGCCTACCTTCGCAGCCTCTTTCATCGGCATGACATCAAAGCCGTCCATCGTTGCCTCAAGACCGCGAAGAGGGTCAACCTCGGTTATGATGACCTTTGCTCCCATGCCGTTGGCCCTCATGGCAATGCCCTTACTGCACCAGCCGTATCCTCCAACTACAAACACCGAGCCGGCAATAAGTCTGTTTGTTGCCCTGATTATGCCGTCGAGTGTAGACTGGCCTGTGCCGTAACGGTTATCGAACATATATTTGGTATAGGCATCATTGACAGCTACGATGGGGTATTCGAGTATTCCTTTGGATGCCATGGCCCTGAGGCGTATCACGCCTGTGGTTGTTTCTTCTGTCCCGCCGACGAGGCCTTTCAGAAGTTCCTTCCTCTTTGTGTGGAGCACTGATACGAGATCAGCGCCGTCGTCCATCGTGATATTGGGCTTCGTGGAAAGAGTATCCATGATATGTTGGTAATAGGTCTTGTTGTCTTCTCCCTTTATCGCAAATACCGGGATGCCGGAATTCTTCACCAAAGAAGCGGCAACATCATCCTGTGTGCTGAGCGGATTCGAGGCGCAGAGAGTAACATCGGCCCCTCCTGCCTTAAGAGTCTCCATAAGATTGGCTGTCTCTGTGGTAACATGAAGACAGGCCGCAAGCCGCAAGCCCTTTAACGGCTTCTCTTTCCTGAACCGCCCGGTAATGCTCCGCAGTACCGGCATCTCTTTTTCAGCCCACTCAATCCTCAGAGCGCCCTTTTTGGCCAGATTTATGTCTTTAATATCATGCTTTATCATATTGCCTCCTCTTTCAGTGTCAGTGATTAGTGACAGTGTCAGAAACAAAGTGTCAGCAGAGAGTGTCAGTGTCAGTATTGGTCTTTTGCCTTACTTACACTAATCACTGACACTGGCACTGTTTTACAGTCCCGCCTGTTTCTTCAGCGTCTCTGCCTTGTCAGTCAGTTCCCATGTGAAGTCAGGGTCAGACTTGCCGAAGTGTCCATATGCTGCCGTTTTCTTATATATAGGTCTCCTTAGTCTCAAATGCTCGATGATCCCTTTAGGTGTAAGATCAAAATTATCCCTTACAATCCTGGCGATCACTTCTTCCTCCACCTTGCCGGTGCCAAAGGTGTCGATAAAGATTGAGACAGGTTCAGGTATGCCGATTGCGTATGCAAGCTGGACTTCGACCCTGTCTGCTATTCCGGCTGCAACGATATTCTTTGCTACATATCTTGAAATATAAGCGCCTGACCTGTCCACTTTGGTTGGGTCTTTTCCTGAAAAACATCCGCCGCCGTGGCTTCCCACGCCTCCGTAACTGTCAACGATGATCTTCCTGCCTGTAAGTCCGGTGTCTCCCATAGGGCCTCCAACTACAAAACGGCCGGTTGGATTGATATAGTATTTCACTGTCTCCTCATCAAGAAGCCCTTTCGGAATCACCGGTTTGATCACCTTTTCGATGATATCTTCTTTCATCTCCTTCATGGTGATATCAGGGCTGTGCTGTGATGAAACTACGATGGTGTCTATCTTAAACGGCTTGCCGTCAATATACTCAATCGTAACCTGCGTCTTGCCGTCAGGCCTGAGATACCCCAAAATATCCTGTTTTCTCACCTCTGACAGACGCATCGCAAGCTTATGGGCAAGCATGATAGGCATCGGCATCAACTCAACAGTCTCATTGCAGGCAAAACCGAACATCAGGCCCTGATCTCCTGCTCCGCCTATGTCAACCCCCATCGCAATATCCCCTGACTGCTGGTCGATCGAAGTGATTACAGAACAGGTTTCGTAATCAAACCCGTACTTCGCACGGGTATATCCGATATCTTTAATGGTTTCCCTGACAATATCCGGGATATGCACATAGCACGTAGTGGAGATCTCTCCGGCAACAAATGCAAGGCCGGTTGTTACAAGGGTTTCACAGGCTACCCTTGCTACCGGGTCCTGCGCCAGTATGGCATCAAGGATCGCATCTGATATCTGATCTGCTATCTTATCCGGGTGTCCCTCTGTAACAGACTCGGAAGTGAAAAAATAGTCTTTCTTGGGCATAAGTGACTCCTTTCATTGTAAACGAATTTAGTATTTTATACTTTTTCTGAATAAAAAAAAAGACAAAAAGCCCGTATTCTGATAAAATTGAGGAAAAAGGAGGAAATATCATGAAAAAGATACTGATGGCGCATGACGGCTCAAGATCATCTGAAAAGGCATTTAAAAAAACATTTGAAATTGCGGAAAAATTCGGCTCTTCCGTTACAGTGATATCCGTAGTGCCCGAGCTTTATCTTGCTGAACTGATGGAGGTTGACAGGCTCAGGATTCTCGAAACCCTTACTGAAGAGGCAAAAAAGACGATGGACAAGATCAAGACAACGACTTCCGGGTTCAAGTCTGTAAAGACGATCATAAAACAGGGAAACCCGGCTGAAGAAATTCTTGAGACAGCGAAAAAAATAAAGGCTGACCTTATTGTTACCGGCTCACACGGAAGACACGGCGCCCAGAGATTTTTGTTGGGGAGCGTCTCTTCCAAAATTGTTGACCACGCACCCTGTGCAGTGCTCATTGTCAAATAAGAGCGGTCAACCGGAAATAAAGGCCTTCAGGGCGTCTTCGTATCTTGCCGGCGCAAAACCGAAGTTTTTTTCTATCGCCTTCGGGTCGCAGATATTGTCCTGTTCAAGGAGCCGTAGTTGATCGGACGTAACCGGCGGTGAAGAAAACACCTTTTCAAAGACCGAAGCGCTGAACCTCATAATGCCCATGGATATGTTAAAAGTCGGCCTGTTCTGTCCCATGGCTTTTGAAAGCTTTTCGACGATCTCCCGGTAGGTAAGATGCTCCGGGCCGCCGATATCATAGGCGCTGATGAACTGTTCGGGATTCTCTATTACCTTTTCAGCGCATTTCAGCCAGTCCTCTATATAGACAGGCTGGAACTTCGCCCTGCCCTCTCCGGGGATGGGGATGACCGGTGAGAGCTTCAACATATCAACGAGTTTTTTTGTGAATCCATCCCATGGGCCTATGATTAGAGATGGCCTGAATATGGTGTGATTCAAACCGCTCTGCCTGACGAGAGCTTCTGCCTCTGCCTTTGTCCGCAGATAGCCTGACCATGAACTGCTGTCAGCGCCGAGAGCAGACTGGTAGAAGAAATGCCTGACGCCGGACTTTTGGGCTTCCAGGACAAGGTTTTCAGTCCCTTCAATATGTATTCTCTGGAAAGTTGATTCCCCTTTTTCTTCCATAATCCCCACAAGGTGGATAACAAGATCATCATGGCTGAGAACACCTTTGAGCGTTTCGGCTTTTGTTATATCGCCGGAGATAACCTCCACGCCTTTTTCTGACAGAGATTTCTTTGCTTTTTCAGAGCGGGCAAGGCATTTCAGTTTATGGCCTTTTGCAATCAGGTAGTCTGTCAGATGTCCGCCGACAAAACCTGAGGCGCCTGCGATGAAGATCAATTGGACCTCCTGAAAACAGTAGTCAGCTAAATAGGACGCTCTCGTAAAAAGTAATTTCCCCCTCCCCTCAATGGAGATGGAATTTCGGACTTTTTACGAAGCCATCAGTATTGTTAATAAAAACATCTGAGCCTCTTGCAAAAGTCATAAAAAATGCAATTCTGCCATTGTCGAACCATGATGGAAAAACAAGCGCTTATGTCACCCTTCGGCAAGCTCAGGGTGACAATTTCAGACTTTTGCAAAAGCCTCAAATACTCTCAACTTCAATCTTTCTGAATTGCCTTTGTTTATGATTACCCCCGATTACATGACCAAAGTATAGCAATGCCATTTTTTGCTGTCAAGAAAGACACGCGTAGCTTTTTATTATTTCTTCGAATATCGTTTGAACCACTTTGCTGCATCGGCGACCGAGGCTTTTCCTGTTGCCATTTTGAGGGTAAAGTCCTCAAGTTCCTTCTGCGAGGTTTCAAGTTTATAGCCGTTTATGCGAAAGAATAGTCCGGTAGATGAAATCGCTGTCCGTTTGTTCCCGTCAATAAACGGATGGTTTTTGATAAGCGATTCCATGAGGGCTGCTGCCTTTTGAAAAATAAGCTCAAGAAGGTTAACTAAAAAAGGGGGGTCATTTCTATTTGCGGAAAAGGGGTCAAATGTGTTGACGATCTACATGAGGATTCATTAGAACATTATTACCGTGTTAGAGAAGATTTCAACAGAACAAGAGAGCCGAAATTATTTCTTTACTTGCTTGCGCGTTGCGTAAAAGGGTCAGTCCGTTACAATTCTGACGGATTGTTTAATCAAAG
>CAMTXX010000110.1:0-7845 GCA_947085825.1 uncultured Nitrospira sp.
AAGCGCCGCTTCGAATTTCAGTTTCAGATCATTCAGTATCTTCTTCATTCTCTCCTCGGTTACTCCATTTTGATTTTTTGCCAATCTCGTTGTAACCTATTGTAGTATATGACGGTTTAGTTTATAAACAGACACTATTTATATTACATTTATTAGTCTTACCGAGATTTTTTATATTACGGCTCGGGAACAGAGCGAATCAGAGGCGCTGAATAGAATTAAGCTTGTCCAATCACTCGCAGTTCGCATATATGAATCCGAAGAAAACCTTAATATAACGGCAGGCAAATTAAAAGCTAAAAATAGTATATCTTTGGCAGATGCATATATCGCTGCACTGTGTCAGGATTGCAAAGGAATTCTTGTTCACAAAGACCCTGAATACGAGAAATTATCAACTCTGATTAAAGAATTCAGATTGCCTTATAAAACCGTCTAAATATCCTAACCCTGCAACAAGGGAGGTTTTTTATATAATATGCACGATTCGTCATTAACAAAAATGCGCGGCTTTGTGGCTGCATATCTTGCGGAATTCGTGCATGCTCCGCTTGTAATTCTTGATATCGGCAGCCAGGCAGTTGAAGGCATGCAAACTTATAGGTCGTTGTTTTCCAGTCCAGCATGGTCATATCGCGGTTTAGATGTGACTGCCGGCGCAAATGTTGATGTGGTTCTTAACGATCCATATCAATGGCATGAGGTTGAGTCCGAAACCGCAGATGTTGTTGTTTCAGGGCAGGCGCTGGAACATATTGAATTTCCATGGGAAACTATGCGCGAAATTGCGCGTGTTTTGAAGCCCGGCGGTGTTGCCTGTATAATTCATCGTTATCCATTAGACTGTTGGCGGATTTATCCTGATGGATGTTATGAACTGCCTGCGCTTTCTGAATGCCGGCGGAGTCATTGTAATGCATGACTGCTATCCAGCGTCTGAAGCAGAGGCGTGTCCGTGCGAGGCAGAGGCTAAAAAGATGCCGGGCTTTGACGGCAATTGGACAGGCGATGTGTGGAAAACAATTGTGCACCTGAGGGCTGCGCGCGATGATATAAATATTTTTGTGCTTGACGCAGACCATGGCGCTGGAATACTGACCAGAGAGAAAAACGAATCTCAAATTAATATGAATATAGAACATATAAAGGATCTGACTTTTAGCGATCTGAGAAAAGACCCTCAGGGCTTAATTAATCTAAAACCGGCTTCATGGTTTGCTCAATGGCTGGAGAAACGCAAACTATCCGCATAAAAATGAAATCAAACATTATAGAGCCTCTGATGTTATCTCAGCATTTCTTGAATTGTAATCAATACTGATCTGCCCAGCGCCTGGAGGTCATAACCTCCTTCGAGAGCAAATATAAAAGGCAGTGACGAGCATGAAAGAATGCCTTTTACAATATTTCTTATGCCTTCGTCAGAGACCTTAATCCCTGAAAGGGGGTCATTGGCATGTATGTCATACCCTGCTGAGACCATAATCATGTCAGGCGCAAAATTTTTTACGAGGGAAGGAAGCGCCTCATTGTAAACAGAGAAGTATTTCTTGTCGCCAAGCCCGTGGTCTATTGGCACGTTACAAGTAAAACCCTTTCCCTTTCCTCTGCCATTTTCAGATTCATCACCTGTCCCTGGATAGTGCGGATACTGGTGGGAGCTGAAATAAAAGATCGTATCGTCCTCCTCAAACATATGCTGCGTGCCGTTTCCGTGATGCACATCAAAATCTATGATGAAAATCTTTTTGTATCCATTCTTCTGGGCATATCTTGCGCCGACTGCTATGTTATTGAATATGCAGAAGCCCATTGCCCTGCCTGCCTCAGCATGATGTCCCGGAGGCCTGACAGCGCAGAAGGCCCTCTCAACCTCTCCTTTTTTGCATCTGTCTATTGCC
The DNA here is from genome assembly GCA_947085825.1 of uncultured Nitrospira sp. Classification (GTDB taxonomy): domain Bacteria; phylum Nitrospirota; class Thermodesulfovibrionia; order Thermodesulfovibrionales; family UBA6898; genus JAOUFP01. Next base: position 1,902 of record CAMTXX010000110.1, read on the forward strand.
TCTGTCACAGCGCCTGCGGCATATAGCGCAGCTTCAAGGCTGTTTGCTGATATGTATGTGTCAGGGTCGGCATAGCCGGCTCTCATTCCCTTAAGCCTCTCAATATAATCGTGCGTATGCACAGCCTCTATCTCACTGAAATCAGCCTTGCGGGGTTTTATGTGAATGAGTTTGTCCCAAATCTCTGAGGATTTAAGCGCGTCAATGATTGCGATTAATCTCTCTTTGCATTCAGGGTGCCACTCCGGAGTTTCGTGCGCAAGGAATATATCGTCATATATTAATCCGACCTTTTTCATTACTGAAATAATAATGGGTATTTAAATAATAAGGCAATGTGAAAATTACCTTGACCCCGTTAGAAAACAAGCCCTGTCCAATTTTCTAACGGGGTTGACAGAAATAGCCCTGTTTTGTATATTGAATTGTGAATACTCTTTTAAGGGGGAGAGATGGATTATAGCCAGAATACCGGAACTTGATTTTATAGCTCAGGGCGAAACAATAGAGAAAGCGAAAGAAAACCTAAAGGAAGTTACAAGGATTCAATTAGCAGAGATGAAAGAGATGGGAACAAATGGCAATGAATTACATAGATAAGTTTGGCAATTCTATAGAACTGACAGAAGAGAGATGGAATCATATTGTAAAAGAACATCCTGAAATATTATCTTTTAAAGACAGAATAGCTGATGTCCTTAAAGAGCCTGATTACATTAAAAGAAGCGGCAGGGATGCAGATGTTTTGATTTATTATAAGTTTTACGATGATATCCTTGAAGGAAAATATCTTTTAGTTGTTGTTAAAAAGGATATACGGTCATTTGTTTTGACTGGCTATATTACGGATGCGATAAAAAAAGGAGAGACGTTATGGGAAAAGAAATGAGAATGAGTTATGATGAAGAAGGCGACATCCTCGATGTTTCCATAGGCGCCCCTGCAGAGGCAATCTCACGAGAGGTGGAGGATGATTTTTTTGTCAGGGTTTCGCCCGGAACAGGAGATGTGGTTGGTTTTTCGATAATCAACTTTAAAAAATGGTTTAAAGATGAAAAAGATGAGAAAGTTCTCCCGATAAAAGGTGAGCTTGTATTTTCATGAAATCTGATAGTGGGCAATATAAAACGATGTGAATACTTGCTGTCATTCCCGCTTGCCTGCCTATGCGGTGCACGCAGACAGGTCGGGAATCCTTCTTTAAGAACGATGCCGGACAAGCCAGCATGACAACTAATTTAAGTCTTTTACTATACAAGTCCGGCTGGTATCTTCTCTTCTCTAAGGATTGTGTTGTGGTTTATGGCGAGTAGCGGCGATTGATAGACATGAGGGGCGCATATACTGCGCCCTTCATGTCTAAAATAAAGCGTCAATGTCCATCATGCCATGCAAAACTCTCACGATCTCAATACCGTCAGGAATCGGCATATAGAAAATGAGATATCTGCCGACCGGGAAACTTCGCAAACCTCGATGGAGTTCACCACGGTTTCTTCCCATATTTTTGAATTGCGCGAGTTTACTGCTGGTTTCTGCAATTTCGTCGAGGAGTTTATCCGCACTGTCGGGGTTATCTTGGGCGATGAACCACCATATTTCGTTAAGGTCATTTTCAGCCGCAGGGCTTTTCAGAATTCTCGACATCAGACGTGTGCCTTATGTTTTTGTGCTGCATTGAGCCGTTTACGGCCTTGTGTCTTAATAGCCTTAATATTTAAAGGCGTCGGTTCACCACTATCCAATCCTTTTTTTATTTCGGCCCTAAGTTCTTCGATACGCACGGATTGCCTGTGGTCTCGATCAGCAAGAAGGCGCAAAGCTTCTCGCACAACCTCGCTTGCGGAACCGTAATGACCGCTCTCGACCTTATTTTTTACCAGCTTTTCAAGTTGTGGTGTAAGTGAAATGTTCATAATATTGTTTCCTCCTATGCCATCAATAATAACATACTTTGACATTCATTGTTATAAGAAAATGAAGCAAAGAAGTACCCGCTTTAAGGCTATATCGTAGCTCTTGAAAAAGTCGATACCAACCAGCGCCTCCACAGCGACGCGCCGAAGGCGGCGCGTGAGGCGCGCGTTAGCAGGCTTTGAAGGTTCTATTTTTTCAGCAAGGCGAGTCGTGATCATGCTGAACTGAACTGACACCCGATACAACTGCGGCAGCAGAACATGTTATAATGGAGGGCATAAGATATGCGAACAAACCAAAAGATGGAGGGAGGCAATGATTTTAGAGAAGACTTTAAAAAAAGGGCTGGATTTAAATCTGCCCAAAGGGTTGATTGAAAAGGCCCATCTCATTGGAAGGGTAAATATTGTCGTTGAGAAAGATGAGATTGTCATCAGGAAGGTGTCAGAAAAACTTTGGTCTCCTGAAAGAATGGTTGGACTTGGGAAAGGGATTTTTAACAAGGACTCTGTAACCCTTCAAAAGGAACTCAGGGAAGAATGGAAGCTGTAAAAAGGGTCGGACTTGATACAAATATCTTTATGGGGATATTCCTTGAGGAGACTGATAAGTTAGAACCCTCCTTGCAAATATTAAAGCTGATTTCTGATGGAGACTTGGAAGGTGTTGTAAGCAGCATTTCATTGATAGAGGTGGTTACCCTGTTTTACCAAAGAGGAGAAAGCTCAAAAGGGAAGAAAGCTATTGAGCTTATCAGATGCCTCCCAAATACAATGATTGTCGATGTTACTGCCGATATGTCTATAAATATTGCAGAAATCAAGGTTTCAGAAAAGCTATCGATAGCGGATGCCACCGTTTTAGCATCGGCGTTAGAACTAACGTCCGATGCCTTTTTGACCTATGATAATGATTTTGCAAAGGTAAAGTGTATACGGTGCATGAAGCCTGAAGATTATCTGCAAATGTTGGAATAGGAATGTAAGCAGGCTATTCCTGAAAATAAATGGAACAACATCAGAGAAAGACAATTTGCAGAAACTGGGCATATGAGTGCCATCAGTTCAAGGTGGGTATGAAAAATATCCCTGGGCGTAAATTTGCAATCAAAAAGGCGGGCAGAAGGACTAAAATATGAAACCCGTCCCTGAATTTCATAGGACATGCAAACAAACCAAAAATTGAAAAGGAAGATGCTATGTTAAACCCAAAAGAGTTGACGGAAAAACTGAGGGACAGAGTATCGCAAAGATTTGACAACCCTGCGGTAAAAAAAGCAGCTAAGGCTGTGGTGGATGAGTTTATTCAACTTATAACAGACGAGCTGAAGAATTCCGGAGAGGTAAGAATACCTAAACTGGGGGTTCTCAAGGTTATTAAAAGACCCGCCGGCATGAAAACAGAAGCAGGAACTGATGTGAAAATTCCTGCGCATAAGGTCATAAGACTTGCCATGTCCAAGCAATTGAAAGAGTTGTTGCAGCAGGACTAAGGTCTAACGGCTTGTTAGCAGGCTTTGAAGGTTCTATTTTTTCAGCAGGGCGAGTCGTGATCATGCTGAACTGAACTTGCCAATTTAGTCGTTACCTGTTAATATTTCGTTTTGTGACAGGAAATAGCTTTAGGGACATTGATGTGGCTGTTTATATGGAAAAACTGCCTGAGTCTGTTTTGGAATATGAGCTTCAGATGGAAACAGAGCTTATGGAGACGGCAGGAGGGTATATAATTGATGCGAGAGTTTTAAATGCCGCCCCTCTTTCTTTTAGATACAATGTGATAAAAGACGGCGTTATCCTGTTTGTTAAAAACGATGATAAAAGGGCGGACTTTCAGGAGGCAACCATGTCTGCTTACATGGATTTTTTGCCCTATTACAACAAGTACCTGAAGGAAACCCTCGGTGTTGAAGTTTAACCGCGATAAAATTAGAAAAATTACTTCAGAAATTTTGGCGTCTCTTGAAAGACTTGACGACCTTAAAACGCTCTCATTGGACGATTTCATCTCAGATACGCATAAGATCGGGAGCGCCAAATACAATTTCATTGTGGCTATAGAAGGGATGAAGGAGAGATAACAAATGGGAAAATCAGTTATTCGCAATAAAGTGATGGAAGAGATTAAACTTGTTCCGGAATATAAGTTGTCGGAGATATATGACTTTATTCACTATTTCAGAATAGGTTTGCAAAAGTCCAAAGGAAATATGGAACAAATAATGAAGTTCGCCGGATGCTGGCAGGATATGCCTGACAAAGTATTTAACGATTTATTAGACGAAATCAGACAGCGCCGGGGACAGGCATTTTCAAGGAGACGAAGCGGTGAAGCCGGTATTGGTTGATACTGACATTTTATCCCAGTTCTTTAGAAACAATCATAATGTTGTTTCAAATTTCAAAAACTATCTTGCCCGGCACGAAAAAATAAACCTGAGTATCATTACCTACTACGAAATTCTCAGCGGTTTGAAGCATATGTGAAAATTACCTTGACCCCGTTAGAAAACAAGCCCCGATAGAAGCAGAGCTTCACATGGGGCAAGCCCTGTCCAATTTTCTAACGGGGTTGACAGAAATATCGCTGTTTTGTATATTGAATTGCGAATACTCTTTTAAGGAGGAGAAATGGATATACAGCAGTTAAAAGTAACAATTGAATTATGGCAAAAAGAGAAATGGGTTATAGCCAGAATACCTGAACTGGATTTCATCGCACAAGGGCAAACTATTGAAGAAGCAAAAAAGAATCTTAATGAAGTAGTAAAGATTCAATTAGCAGAGATGAAAGAGATGGGAACATTTGAAGATTATCTGGCAGAATGCGGTTTCGTTATTAAAGATAACGTGATAGAACAGCATTCCGATATGGTTGGATTTGAAAAGCAGGTTTTACAGGTTGCCTGATGCCGAGGAGATTTATTAAAACAAAGCTGTACTTAGACACTTCTATCCCAAGTGCATATTTTGATTACTCTAAACCTCTACGGCAGTTAATATCACAAAAATGGTTTGAAAACGAAATGCTAAATTTTGAATTATATATATCAGTCCTGACGATAGAAGAAGTGGAAAGAATGGGTAATATTCAAAAGAAGGGAAATATCAAAGAGCTACTTTTAGATTGTAATGTGAGAATATTAGAACTGACTTCTGCGGCAATTAATTTAGCTGATCAATATGTAAAAGAGGGAGCAATTCCAAAGTCAGAACCGGAAGATGCTTATCACATTGCTATAGCGACTGTAAATGGGATTGATGCTTTAGCATCGTGGAATTTCAAACATGTAGTAAGTATTAATCCTATAAGGAAGATTCATGAGATAAATAAACGATTGAATTATCAGGTAATAGAAATAGGGTCTTTAGAATTATTTGGAGGTGCAAAGTATGGAAGTCTATAAGAATGATTATGAAAGGCATGAAGATGAGGCGCTCTGGGAAATGCATAAGATCCGGCATCAACTTCATAAAGAATTGAAAGGGAAACCAATAGAAAAAATAAACTCCGATGCATTAAAAAGATTTAACAATTGGCGAAAGCTTAAAGAAAAAGCTTCTGTAACATAGACAGAAACGCTAAGAGGGGGAATATTATCTCGTGGGCGTGGGCAAAAGGTGAATATCGAGTCTATCGATCTATCGAGGATCTATCGAGGTTGAACCTCAATAAATTGACCTTCCGGAGAGGTAAGAATACCTAAACTGGGGGTTCTTAAGGTTATTGAAAGACCCGCCGGCATGAAAACAGAAGCAGGAACTGAGGTGAAAATTCCGGCGCATAAGGTCATACGGTTTGTTATGGCCAAAGACCTGAAAGATTATTTTCAGGGTTAAAACCAAGAAAAACGAGCGCAGAACAGAAATGAATAATCTATCATCTAAAAACAATGATATAGTCTGGCATCATGCCTCCGTAACCCGGTATAACAGGGAGATTCTTAATAATCACAGGAGCGTTATCCTCTGGTTTACCGGCCTTTCCAACTCCGGCAAGTCAACTATTGCTCATGCCGTAGAAGAGA
>CAMTXX010000111.1:0-10350 GCA_947085825.1 uncultured Nitrospira sp.
CTTTGATTAAACAATCCGTCAGAATTGTAACGGACTGACCCTTTTACGCAACGCGCAAGCAAGTAAAGAAATAATTTCGGCTCTCTTGTTCTGTTGAAATCTTCTCTAACACGGTAATAATGTTCTAATGAATCCTCATGTTGCTGGTTCCATGTTTTTTCGTAAAAATCTGCTATTTCAGAAGGACGATTGATAATAAGTCCAAGCAATTCAGAAAGAGGCTTGTTCAAGTCGTTGATCCAGTATGAATTAGCCTTTCCTCTTGCGGCGCAGGCAATTGAAATAGCGGCTGATCCGGCAAATGGCTCTACAAGGCGTGCGAATCTATTTGGAAAATAGCGAAGAATAGTTGACGCAAGATTTCTCTTGCTTCCCTGATATTGAATTGGATGTGGAACTCTCATATTAAGTACTTAATTCCATTTCATATTATACAATGACCGCTAAATTATCGGTATGCTATTAATGCGGCAGTTGAGCAGTGCCCGAAGGGCATCTGTTCGAACTCTGAGTTAGGATAGAAAAAGTGGACACCAAAGTAAAGTAAAATATAAAGACGGAGGTGTCAAAATAGCAAAGGAAAGGATTCCTAAAATAGGGAATAGGGACACATCCCAATAAAAAAAAGAAGATAGATAAATGGGATGTGTCCCAATACTGTTCTTCTTTTCTATCGTTTACGCCAATAGTAAGGCCTGCGGCTGGTGTGTGCTACAGCTACTACCCAAATAATATCTTGAAGTTCCAAATAGTAAATAGCATATGGAAATCGACGGAGCAAACGACATCTCGTTCCATATTTTCTTGTAGGCCACCTATTGGGTGCTTCCTGAATATCGACGAGGGCGCGGCTTACCTCTTGCTCAAAATCTAACCCTAATCCAACGCTTTTGGTTTCGTAATACTCTACCGCTTGCCACAATTCCAGTTCTGCTTCACTGTGAACAATGATGCGCTTCATGAATATTTAGCTTGTATCTCTGCGAGTATATCCTCTGCCTGTCTCCCTTTCGCCTTGCCGCTTTTAATTTCCTTTACACGCCTTTCAATCTCTGCGTCCCAAGCTGTTTCAACTTCATTGTCTATGGCATCATCTATGCTTATAATCAACTCATGTGCCAATTCTGCGCGTTCCTCTGGAGATAAATTAAAAGCTTTATTCATTACTTCTTGCATCAATGCAGACATAATCTCCTCCTTTTTTAATATTATAGCACGCATAACGCCGTGCATCAGCCGGGAGCGTATAGCAAAAGTGAAAACCAAACCGCGCTTATTGCGACTCGGCTGGATGCGATTGTTAGCGCTTTTTTCATTTTAAATATAAAAATCATCCGGTGCATTGTCCTCTGGCCCTATTTTGCCTCTTTGTCCGCTGTGAATTAATCGGATATTTTCGTGTGGTGATAAAGCGGGCGGATCAGTAAGCTCGCGACTATTGTAATTTGGAGAGTAAATATAGATAAGAATCTTTTCAGTTATTTTTATGTCCGCTTTCCAGATTTCATCGGTTAAGTGCCTTTTGGGATCGTAGACTCTTCCAAGATAAATGAGGACATCTTCTTCTTTTTGGTCTTTATCCAACCAAGTTTTATGTTCCTTAAATCGCTCGGAAAATGTGCGTTCCGTTGTTATACCAATATAAAGCAAGGTATTCTTTCCACATAAGGTGTGTTCGCCATATATTTGATAAATTCCGTAGTCCTCCCCCCAAAGCGGAGCTTCGCCAACGTCATTCATCTTCCTAATCACGTCTTGGATTTTGTGCGGCCCGTCCCATTCTATTTTTATTTCATACGATTTCACAATGTCACCTCAATTCTTTCAGGAAATATATTTTGTCCGCCTTCTCATCTGCACTGGTCTGTATAAAGCCATACTTCCTATATAGACAATGCGCCGCTTTTTCATTTTCATCAAAAGAGGAATATAGTTTAAGAACTGAAAAGCCTCTCCTTGAGGCTTCTGAAACTGAAAAGGCGAGCAACTTAGAACCCAGGCCATGCCGCCGATGCTGAGGATGAACACCAAACCATCCGAGCCAAGCAACAGACGTGTCATTGTTATAGTGATATAGTCCTGTTACTCCAACAATTTCTCCATGAGAATTTGCAGCTAACCAATATTGTTGATCTGGGTTGGCTTGCGTTAAGCTGTTTCTGAAACTCCATTTTGCAGTTTTTTGATCTGGCTTGTAAGGAAAAACAGTCTCTATTAGGACAATAGCATCGTCTATCAATTCCGCCGATAAAGGAATGATATTGTATTTATCTTGCAGGGTTTTTATTGATTTCATATGCCTTTATTATGTGCGCTAACCAGTTATTGAGTAGTTACAGTCAGGCATCCAATATTAGATGCCGGTATCTAATATTACATACAAGCATCTATTATTAGATACTCGCGCGGCATATAGTATTAGATGCTTCAGCATCTTTTACCTGCCTGGCAAAGCATCTAATACTATATGCTTTGCCAGATCAGTTCCCCTGATATTCCCATACCTGATAAACCACAACTTTATATCCGGTTTCCATCTGCCTTTAGCCGTCCTCGCAGCCTCCATCAACTCCTTTTCAGCAAAGCTGATCCGTACAGGCACATGCTCATCGTCCGCAAACTTCTGTGCCGGAGGCTGCCATGCTATTTTCTCGATAACTAGTTCTACGGTCTTGATTCTTGTGCGACTTGCCTCATCATATCGATAACGGACACAGACAAGCGCATCTCCGTGTTGGGCAAGCAATTTCTTCGTCCCTTTTTGCCCCGGTTTCAGTTTAAGCCGTGCTGTCAATCAGACCCGGTGGCGCCTGATGACAGGCCAGAAACTGATTCTGTGGCGGATTGTGTAAAGACAAAAGCAGAGGGTAACGTGCGCGGATTGATTTTGCTTCTGAAAGTCCTTTTTGTCTCCCTATTCATTTTGTCCCCTCCAAAAAGAAGTGATTTTATCATATCAAGCAGGCTCTTTCTGCGTCAATACAAATGTGAGGATTGTTTCCAGCTTCAACCTATAGCGCGAACAAAGGAACTTTTCATAGGCAAAATTATATGTTGTCAACAAATAGAATTGTCCGGTTTCGTATCACATAAACTGTCCGGATGCAGCTATTAAGAATTAAGCTGCTTTCTGATCAGCTTTAACAACCTCCTTCCCCTGTGAATTAAAGGATGCCAGTTTTCTGTGTCCATGGAATATGGCCAAGGACTCGCTTGGATATTGATGTGCCCGAACCTTCACTTTGACATAGTGATAGCGGTATTGATCCTGAGGGATCTGAAGGATCATGCCATCGAACCTGCCACAGTTGTCATTGCCGACAGTTCGCTCATACTGTTCGCAAAGAATATCTTCTATCGGTGTCCCGACCCTGTGACATTTTGGGGACGTTGCCAAGATATTCAACATATGCTTGATCGCTCAGAATTTATATTAACGAATGAGATAACTAAGTTTGCAAGGAAATAAAGGAAATGGCAGGGAATAATGCCAACGCTTGATTGAATAGGAAGGGCATAAATGAAACTTAATGCCGATAAACCGCACCTTTGGAAGGCGGACGTTGAAAGATCGATAGACTTCTACAACGACTGGTTTCTGAGGTTTGTCCTGACAACCTACAGGGCTCAGAGAAAGGTCAGGACAAAGGAAGTTCAGGAAGCCTTTGAGCTTACGGATAATCTTCGAACCATTAACCCTGAATGTCTGCTGCAAAATCCCGGCGTGCTTCCTATGCTCCGTATGACCACGGCGCCTCCCATTGCAAGGGACAGATTAATGGGCATGTCAAGAACAAGCAAGAACTTGATCGAATCCATGGAGGGGAAGGACGGGAAGCCATCCCGGATTCCGCCCAGGATGAGGGAAATCGATACGCGAGAGGCTCTTTCAAGAATATGCGATATCATATATGAGCTTACCGATCGGGAGCTGTTTCCCTGGCTTGACAGGAAAGAAAAACCAAAAGCTGACGAACTGGAAGGGGCCGCAATGGTTGTGGCCGACCGGCGCCTCGGAATAGAAAAAAAACGCTGTAGTACCAACAAGGACATCCTTACAACTGTATATACTCCCTTGCAAGGGCTGGATAAAGTTTGGGATTGAAAAGGATATTGGTCATAAAATAACATTCATGGGTGCAATAACATTTGTTATCCATAATTGCTCGAATGATTTTTTTTGCGCTGTCAGACTGCAGCACCTTCCCCATGTCATAATCATAAGCCCTTACATTCCCGAAAGTTTCTTCAAGAATTTCACATGGATAGACATCCCCGCTTTCAGATAATACAAGATTTAATCTTCCCGCATAACAGGGAATAATCCTTTTTTGTTTGAGCATTGTCCGGTTTATCAGACGTCTCTGTATAATATCCTGCGCTGCCTTGATTTTAGCTCCTTTGAATCTGTAAATGCTCGAGATGTTGGTCTTCAGGTTCTTTTCAAGTCTTTCTATAGCATGACAATATTTCCTGTAATCAATCTCTTTAAAACTCCTGTCCGAAAGATTTCCGCGGACCAGAGAGATGGTATGTGTCCTGATGCTCTCCAGACTGTTTACGAAGTCTGTGATTTCATCCATCTTGTCCTGATTTTCAGAGCAGAATACTGTATTGACGCCAAGTTCAAAGTTTGGATATGCCCTGAGGAGTCCCTTGAGCAGATTATAGGTTTCTCTAGTTTTTTCAAAACTGCCGGGTGTGTTTCTCAGCGCGTCGTGTTCATGATATAGCCCGTCCACGGAAAGCTTAACTGCAATGATACTGTCCGGGCACTGTTTGAGAATCTGTTCAGTCCTGTTTTTTATCAGTTCAGGAAGGAGGCCATTTGTCGGGAAGAGCATGATGGCAGGTTTATTATTTCTGTAAAAAATACTGCTTATTTCAACGAGGTCTTCCCTGAGATATATCTCCCCGCCTGAAAAGGCGAGCCAGAGCAAAGTGTCCATTGATTTTGAAATCAGCTCTATTTCATCCAGGGAAAGTTCGGGGTTTTGTGCGGCAGCCTGAGCATCTGCCTTCAGATAAAAGCAGAACGGGCATTTTGCATTGCATCTTCTGGTTAAAAAGAACGTCAGGTGGATGGGCCTCTTTTTCCGGAAAATAGAATTTATATGCCTGAAAGGAGAATACATTATCCCTGATTTTTGGCCTGACCTGAATTTTTGAAGTATTGTATCATCCCGGTAAAAGACCCTGCGCCTACAGCTATGGGATAAATCAGCATGTAGTAAAGTGAAGCAGCCACTGTGAAAAAGAAGCCTTTTACACGGTAAAAAGCTCTTAATAAATCCCTGTTAATATAAATATTGAAGCCCAATATCATAAGAGGCCCTAGGAGAAAAATCCTGTCGGTTAAAGAGAAATAGAGCAGCAGAAAAAGCATGATCAGAAAATTGGACATGACATTGACTTTCAGCCCCAGTGAGGCTGTCCCCGAGTCCTTGAATATATCCCTGTTTCCAAGGGAATATATAATCCAATAGCGCGATTTTTTGAAGGCATTTCTCAGTGACTTCCAAAAAGTGAAATTAAATATATGCCGGACGAGAATAGCCGGGTCCATGAGAAGCCTGTATCCGGACCTCCGGAGCCTGTGGCTGAATTCGACATCTTCAATGATCGGCAGAAACAGTTCGGGAAATCCGCTGCTTTCCTCGAAAATTCTTTTTTCTATTGCCATGGCATGTGTGGCGATATAATCCGGTTCTTTCCTTTTCAGTTCTGAATAATTGATATATATAGACTGGAATATACTGAAAAAATTGCTGTCATACGGCAATGGAGTATAACTCCCGCCGATAACCGTGTCTTTTTTGTCTTTGATAGCCTTATGAACAAGTGAAAGAGTATTTTCCGAAACAATACAGTCGGCGTCGATAAAAAAAATTATTTCTCCCGCGCTTTCCCTTGCCCCGGCATTTCTTGCCTTCGCTGCCCCTGCCTGCTTATCGAATTTTATCAGTCTGCAGGGAAATCTGCTGATTATCTCAACAGAGTTGTCTGATGACCCATCATCTGCGACAATAACCTCGTAACGGTCATATTTTGATGCCATAACCGCTTCAAGACATTGCCCGATTGTCTTGCTCCCGTTGTAGTTTGGAATGACGACTGAAATAAATTTATCCATTATGATGTATTATGAAATAAATGGAGGATATATTCCAATGGAATTGCCTTGACAATCGCCGGATGGTTCTTGACTAAGCCTGAATCAGTATGATATAAAACACTTGTTTGGAAAGTGCAAGGTCGTCCGGAATTTTACCAAAAATGTATGAAGGAGGATTGATTATGTCGAAGAAAATTGCAGTGGTAGTCAGGGAAAGACAGGCGGAAGCCTTGAGAATGGCTGTGGGGTTGACTCTCGAAGACGACGAGGTTAATGTCTTTGTAATGGACAATAAACTTGACGTAACTGATGAAGCTATCAGCCTGAATGTCGAGACCTGTAATGATCTCGATGTTAAGATATATTCCAACAATCCTGAGAATGCTTTCGAACTAATGAGTACAGAGGATATTGCGCGCACTCTCGTAAATTACGATTCAGTGCTGCCTTATTAGAGTCTGTGTATAAAGTCTGTTTTTTAGTCTGTCATTCCCGTCCCGAAAGCGTTCGGGACGGGTCAAGCCCGAGGATGACAAACCTTTAATTTATACACAGACACTTATTAACGCTTCAATGCCTTCCTCAGCATTTGCAGGAAATTTTTGCGTGAGATTTCTTTTGCCCCGAGGTTCTTGAGGTGTTCTGTTGTCACCTGGCAGTCTATAAAGCTGAAACCTGATTTACTCAGGCGCTCAACGAGTATGACAAAGGCGACCTTCGAGGCGTTGCTCTTTTTTGCGAACATTGATTCGCCGAAGAATGCCTTGCCAAGAGCAATGCCATAAAGTCCACCCACAAGCTCTCCGTCCTGCCAGCTTTCGACCGAATGGGCATAGCCTGCACTGTGCAGGCGGATATAGGCTTCTATCATCTCCTCTGTGATCCAGGTCCCTTGTTGTCCCGGACGGTTTATTTCAGCGCAGTTTCTTATGACCTCATCAAAGGCCGTATCCATCGTTACTGTGAATATGGCTTTTTTAATTATTTGCCTGAGACTTCTTGAGACCTTTAACTCCTCAGGTATCAAAACAAGGCGCGGTTCAGGAGACCACCAGAGGATTGGGGAACCGTCTGAATACCACGGGAATATCCCTAATGAATAGGCAAGCAGAAGACGTTCTTTGCTCAGATCTCCCCCTGCCGCCAAAAGACCGTCGTCTTCAGCCAATTCAGGCCGGGGAAAGATCAGTTCTTCTGATAATGTAAATACAGGCATGATGTCAGTATATGCAAGCCCCTATTAAAGAGTTCCTAAGTAAAGCCACAGATATCACCATCCCCTTCATCCCATCCCCTCACCAACAGTAGGGGCCTTAAGCAGAGGAGAGGGGGGTCTTCTTAATTTATGAACTCCTTAATAATTGTGTAACCCTGAATCAGTTATCTGAATAGGTGAAGCTCAGTTTGTCGTCAGCCAGGGCTATCAAAGCCTTGCCGCCTTTTCTCAGCCTGCCAAAGAGCACTTCCTCAGACAATATATCCTTGAGTTCCGTCTGTATAAGCCGTTCCAGGGGACGTGCGCCATAGACAGGATCATAGCCTTTTGAGGCCAGCCATGTCCTTGCATCAGCGGAAAGGGTAATGCGGACCTTCTTCCTGTTGAGCGAACGCTGAAACGCCGCGATGAATTTATCAACCACCTTCTGCATAATCCCGGGATTCAGTGGATTAAAGGTGATGATCGAATCAAGCCGGTTGCGGAACTCGGGACTGAAAAGACTGTTGATGGCCTCTTTTCCCTTTGCCCTTGTATCACCTGCCCTGTCGCCGAACCCTATAACGTTTTTGTCCATCTCTTTCGCGCCTGCATTGGAAGTCATGATGAGGATGACGTTTCTGAAATCAGCCTTCTTGCCATTGTTGTCCGTCAGTGTTGCGTAGTCCATCACCTGAAGCAGAATATTGAATATGTCCGGGTGCGCTTTTTCAATCTCGTCAAGGAGAAGGACGCTGTAGGGGTGTTTCCGTATCGCATCTGTCAGGAGTCCTCCCTGATCAAAACCAATGTATCCGGGAGGCGCGCCGATCAGGCGGGAAACAGTATGTTTTTCCATATATTCACTCATATCAAACCTGATAAAGTTGACGCCAAGGACAGCCGCGAGCTGTTTTGATACCTCTGTCTTGCCGACGCCTGTAGGCCCGAGGAAAAAAAACGACCCTATTGGCCTGTCGGGCGAACCAAGGCCGGCGCGTATCCGCTTGATTGCGGCTGTAAGTGAAGATATCGCATCTTCCTGACCAAATACCGCCTTTTTCAGATCATCCTGCAGCCTCATAAGTTTTTTGACGTCAGAGTCCGAGATTGTTTGAGGCGGAATTTTGGCTATGCCGGCGACGGTCTTTTCGATCTCTGATATGCCGACGGTCTTTTGTTTCTTATAGGCTTCCGAAAGTTTCAGTTCAGCCCCTGCCTCATCGATCACATCAATAGCCTTGTCCGGCAGATACTTGTCGTTGATATATTTTGCGGAAAGTTCAACCGCGGCCTTGAGTGCGCCCCTGGTAAACTTTATCCCGTGAAAGTCCTCATAATAAGACTTCAGCCCTTCGAGTATAAGTATGGTTTCGGCTATTCCCGGCTCCTGGATCTCTATTTTCTGGAACCTCCTTGCCAGGGCACGGTCTTTCTCAAAATAGTTCCTGTGCTCTTCATAGGTGCTCGCGCCGATACAACGCAATTTGCCTGAATTGAGGATCGGCTTGAGGATATTCGAGGCATCCATAGAGCCCCCGCTTGTCGCGCCTGCTCCGACAATGGTATGTATCTCATCAATAAAAAGAATCGCCTCAGGTATATCTCCAAGCGCCTTGATCGTTGACTTAAGGCGCGCCTCAAAATCGCCACGGTACTTAGTCCCGGCCAGAAGCGCCCCCATATCAAGCGAAAAAATCTGCGCATTATGGAGGGCCGCAGGCGTCTGCTTACATCGAATCTTTAAGGCAAGGCCTTCGACAATCGCGGTTTTGCCTACGCCGGGCTCACCGACAAGTATGACATTGTTTTTTCTCCGTCTGCTCAGAACCTGGATAATCCGCCGGAGTTCAGCATCCCTGCCGATCAGTGTGTCGATTTTGTTTTCGGCCGCCTTTTCGGTCAGATTGACCGTGAAGAGCCTGAGCGGGTTTTCAAGCGGCATTTCCTTGTCTTTATGAGGAGTATGTGGTCCGGGTTTACTGCCCGGGATGGATGCTTTGTCAGTGACTTTGGATATGCCGTGTGAAATGTATTCAAGCACATCGAGGCGGCGTATGCCCTCTGTCTCAAGGATATTTACCGCGTGGGAATCCTTCTCAAAAAAAATCGCGGCCAGAATATCTCCGGAATCAACTGCCTGCTTCCCGGCAGACTGGACATGATTAAAGGCCCGCTGCAGCACCCTTTGAAACCCGAGGGCAGGCTCAGGGGCGATACTGCCTGCCTGATCAGTTACAAGAAATATTTCCTTGAAATAAATATCCAGTGACGCAGTCATCTTCTGAATGTTGCCCCCGCATTGTGTGATGATGGATATGCCAAAGTCATCATGCAGGATTGCATAAAGAAGATGTTCAACGGTAAGGTACTCGTGTTGTCTGTTTTTTGCGTCCTGTATGGTTGCTTCTATAATTATTCCAAGTTCTTTATTAATCATTTTTTCTCTCCATGAGGCACTTCAGCGGGAACCCGCTTTCGCGGGCAAGACTGTGTACAGCCTCGACCTTTGTTTCTGCAATCTCCCTCGGATATGTGCCGGCCAAGCCAACACCTTTTTTATGTACATGCAGCATTATCTGTGCCGCTTCAATAAGGTTTTTTCGAAATATCCTTTCGAGAATCCGTACAACAAAATCCATGGTTGTATAGTCGTCATTTAAAAGAAAGACATTATAGAGATATGGCTTCCCTGTTTCCAGTTCTGTCTTTTCTTCTATTTGTTGACTATATTTTTCTTTGCCTATGCCCATTGCCTTTATCTTTAAGATAATAACTTCATTTTTATTTTAACACATTGGTCACGGTAGTTTCCCTGAGAGCAGAGCCGGATCAGGCAGCCCCTTGCAAAAGTGTAACTTCCTTCCCTGAGCAGTTATGCTTTTGTTGCAGTTAAAAAGGTAACTACTCAGGTCTATAGGCTGTAGTCTTTTAGACTGTTAGCAACAACAAAACATGAGATATGAGACGTGCCGGGTCCAGCACATGCTCCGTCTTTTGCCTAATAGCCTACAGACTAAATGGCTAAGCAACCTGAGTA
>CAMTXX010000112.1:0-16790 GCA_947085825.1 uncultured Nitrospira sp.
AAAGCCCGGGAGCAACAAACCGCATACGAAGTTCAAGGCCGAGGCCTATATCTTGACGAAGGAAGAAGGCGGCAGGCACACGCCGTTTGTCAAGGGGTACCGGCCGCAATTTAATTTCAGGACAACGGACGTGACCGGGGTGGCGCAGTTACCTGAGGGAGTAGAGATGGTAATGCCTGGAGATAATGTGAGCATGTCCATAGAGCTGATATCGCCAATAGCGATGGAGAAAGAACTTAGGTTTGCAATCAGAGAAGGCGGCCGCACGGTCGGCGCCGGTGTTGTTACAGAGGTGTTGGAATGAGAGACATAATACTTTTTCAGTGTACGGAGTGTAAGGATAAAAACTATTCAAGCATGAAGAACAAGAAGAATACTACTGAAAAACTTCAGTTGAAGAAATATTGCCGGCATTGCAGAAAACATACGGCACATAAGGAGACGAAGGCATAAAAAGTGAAGAGTGTCAGTGCACAGTGTCAGAAACAGATCGTAACGCTTTCTCCGACTTTGTTTCTGACACCGACACTGATAACTGACACTAAAGATAGGCCAGTAGCTCTAACGGCTAGAGCATCGGACTCCAAATCCGAGGGTTGGGGGTTCGAATCCCTCCTGGCCTGCCACTGAATGGAGTTAAAAAAATGATAGAGAAAATCAAGCAATTTTTCAGGGAAGTAAAGGTTGAGATGCATAAGGTTGTATATCCGACCAGGGAAGAGCTTATAGGCTCCACATGGGTGGTGATAGTCACAGTGATGGTCATTTCGCTGTTCCTTGGGGTTATTGACCTGAGTCTTACAAAATTGGTCGGGGCTGTAATAAGGTAAAAATTAATGGGGAAAAATTGGTATGTAATACATGCGCATTCAGGATTTGAACAAAAGGTGAAGACGTCCCTCGAGGAAAAGATAGAAAGCATGGGGATGCAGGATAGAATAACTAAAATCCTGATCCCTACAGAGAGGGTCGTGGAGCTTAAGGCCGGGAAGAAGACGGAGAGCGACAAGAAGTTTTATCCCGGCTATATACTCGTTGAGATGGAATTGGATGATGAAACATGGCATACGGTGAAGAGCATCCCAAGGGTGTCCGGCTTTGTGGGCGGAAAAAATCCTGTGCCGATCCCTGTGGAGGAAGTCGAGACCATCATACAACAGTTGGAGAAGGGGCCGACGCAACAGGTTAAGACCCTGCTTCAAAAAGGTGAAAGCGTCAGGATTACGGACGGGCCATTCAGTAATTTTATCGGTTATGTTGAGGATGTGGATATGGACCATGGCAGGCTTCGTGTCATGGTTAGTATATTTGGCAGACAGACGCCTGTGGAACTCAATTTTTTGCAGGTTGAAAAAAACATTTGAAATATCAGTATAGAAACAGGGCAGGAGGACAGCAATGGGAAAAAAACAGGTTACAGGCCAGGTAAAACTTCAGATAGTAGCGGGTAAAGCAACTCCTGCACCGCCTGTGGGCCCGGCTCTTGGCCCGCATGGGGTCAATATTATGGAGTTTTGCAAGGCATTTAATGCGCAGACCCAGGCACTTGGGGACACGATTATCCCCATAGTAATGACCATATATGCTGACAGGTCATTTACCTTTATTACCAAAACACCGCCGGCCTCTGAACTGGTCAAGAAAGCCGCCGGCGTTATTAAAGGCTCAAACGTTCCAAACAAGGAGAAAGTGGGTAAGATTACGACAGCACAAGTCAGGGAGATAGCTCAAACAAAGCTGCCTGACCTCAATGCCTATTCAGTAGATGCCGCCATGAAGATTATAGCCGGCACTGCCAGAAGCATGGGCATTGATGTGGTTGAATAGATCGGAGGCAACAATGGGAAAAAAGATTGAAGCTGCGAATGAAAAGCTGGAAAAAGACAAGGAATACAAGATCGAGGAGGCGATAGGCAAGGTAAAAGAACTTTCCTATACGAAATTCGACGAAACCGTTGACCTTGCATTTAATCTCGGAGTTGATCCGAGAAAATCAGACCAGATGGTCAGGGGCACTGTTGTGCTTCCGCACGGGACAGGCAAAACAGTCCGGGTTCTTGTTTTCGCAAAAGGCGAAAAAGAGAAGGAGGCCAGAGACGCCGGCGCCGATTTTGCAGGTGCGGAAGACATGGTGGAGAAGATAACAAAGGGATGGCTGGATTTTGACAAGGTTGTGGCAACCCCTGATATTATGGGTGTTGTCGGAAAGCTCGGCAAAGTCCTTGGTCCAAGAGGATTGATGCCTAATCCGAAACTTGGGACTGTTACGTTTGATGTAGCAAAGGCTGTGAAGGACATCAAGGCAGGAAAGGTTGAATACAAGACCGAGAAGGCCGGAGTTGTTCATGTGCCGATCGGGAAGGTCTCCTTTGATGTTCAGAAACTCCTGGAGAACGCGAAGGCCATTGTGGAATCGGTCAGCAAGGCGAAGCCTTCGACCAGCAAGGGGAAGTATTTAAAGGGGCTTTATGTGTCTTCTACCATGGGGCCAAGCATCAAGGTAGATATTAATTCAGCAACAACAAAATAGTTTGGTGTGGACAGAGGTCCATTTAATATTAGTCAGAGACAGCAGGCACAACATAAGTCCATTGAGTTGTGAGTTCGTTGAGCTTATAGGGGTAACCCAATGAACCCAATGAACTCGATGAACTTATAAGTTGTTTAATCGGCAAATCCAGCCTGCCGAGGCTAACTAAGGAAAAAATGTAAGGATGCAGCCTCAGGAGGGTATTTCTATGTTCCGGTTGTTTTGCATTTCTTCCATAACCCTGATTCGCCTCCCAGAGTCTCTGGGAAAGGAGGTCAAAGCTGAATAAGGGACAGAAACAACAGGCTGTAACAGATTTGAAAGACAAGTTTTCCCGGGCAAGGGCTGTTGTCTTGACAGATTACAAGGGCATGACAGTGGCCGAACTCACAAATCTCAGACGATTGCTCAGGGGTTCTTCACTGGAGTACAGTGTCGTGAAAAATACGCTTGCAAAGATCGCAGCCATAGACACCGGCATTGCTGTGGCAGTGGATTCTCTCAAGGGCCCGGTAGGAGTTGCTATCGGATATGATGACCCTGTACTGGTATTGAAGAAGGTTCTTGAATTCAAGAAAACGAATGAAAAACTTCAGATCACGGGTGCAGTGGTTGAAGGAAGACTCTGCGATCAGAAAGAGATAAAAGAGATAGCCGAGCTGCCGTCAAAAGAGATACTTCTTTCTATGCTTGCAGGCGCATTCCAGGCTCCATTGAGCAAAATGGCAGGCGCACTCAACGCAACGGTTATCGGCATTGCATACGCAATGGAATCACTTAAGAACAAAAAAAATAACTAACAGCTATAGAGGAGGTTTTAATAATGTCTGTAACAAAAGATGAGGTATTTGAGTTTATTGACAACATGACAATCCTTGAGATGTCAAAGTTTATAAAGGAGTTTGAAGAAAGGTATGGAGTCACAGCAGCAGCCCCTGTCGCAGTTGCAGCAGCGGCAGCCCCCGGTGCAGCAGCGCCTGTAGCCGAGGAGCAGACAAGCTTTGATGTTGTCCTTTCTGCTGCCGGCGACAAGAAGATACAGGTGATCAAGGTTGTCAGAGAGCTGACAGGACTCGGGCTGAAAGAGGCAAAAGACCTTGTTGATGGCGCTCCGAAGCCGGTCAAAACAGGTGTTTCCAAAGAAGAAGCAGATGCCATGAAGGCAAAATTGGTGGAGCAGGGCGCAACAGTAGAAATAAAATAAGGGGTTAGGTATCAGGGGTTAGGGGTTGGTAATATATACCAATCTCTGATCCCCAATCCCTAAATCCTAACATTGAAGGAGATATATGGCAAGGCTGCTTAGAGAAAGATTGGATTTTGGTAAGGTCCCTCAGTTTCTTGAAGTCCCGAATCTTATTGAAATACAGAAGAGATCTTTTGATAAATTTCTGCAAAGAGACGTCCCGATGGAAAAGAGAGAGGCCGAAGCCCTTCAGTCTGCATTTCTCAGTGTGTTCCCGATAACGGATTATAATGAAACTGCCGGGATTGAATTTATAGGGTATACTGTTGTAGAACCAAAGCATACTGTAAGGGAATGTCTGCAAAAGGGCATAACGTATGCGGCGCCGCTGAAGATAAGCGTGAGGCTTAATCTTTTCGAAGCCGACGCCGACGGAAAGAAAAAGCTGAAAGAGTCCAGGGAACAGGAAGTATATATCGGCGAGATGCCGTTGATGACTGAGACAGGCACGTTTGTCATAAACGGCACGGAACGGGTGATTGTAAGTCAGTTACATCGCTCCCCGGGTGTGTTTTTCAGTCACGACAAGGGCAAGACACACGCAAGCGGCAGACTTTTGTATTCCGCGCGTGTCATCCCGTCACGCGGCTCCTGGCTGGATTTTGAATTTGACGCAAAAGATATCCTTTATGTAAGGATAGACAGGAGGAAAAAGCTTCCTGCGACTATCGTATTGAAGGCCCTGGGGTATTCCAACGAAGATCTTTTAAATATCTTTTACCCTGTAGAGACCATTACTATTAAAGGCAATACCTTTTCAAGAGGGGTCAGTGAAGTGCTGGCGGGGACAAAATCTCTCCGGAGCATCCTCGCGCCTGATACCAAAGAAATCCTTGTCAAAGAAGGCGGCAAGATCACAAAAAACGCTATTCGAAAGATGGAAACCTCGGGAATCAAGACCATTCCCATAAATAAGGAAGAGATTATAGGAAGAATTACACTGAAGGATATAGTGGACCCTGCCACAGGCGAAGTTATACTCGAAGGCAATGAAGTTCTTACCGAAGAAGTCTTTGATAAAATTATTTCCTTTAAAATAGACACGCTCAGGCTCCTCTTTATCGATAACGTGCATTATCTTTCTTCGCTCAGAGATACGTTGCTGACCGATAAAGTCCATACGCAGGATGAGGCCCTCATCGAGATTTACAAGAAACTCAGACCAGGCGAACCGCCGACGTCTCAGGCCTCAAGGGACCTGTTCAGCGGTTTGTTTTTCGATCCCAAGAGATATGATCTTTCCCCTGTAGGCAGGCTTAAACTCAATAAACGTCTGGAGCTTGATATACCGCTTGAGACAAAAGTGCTTACTGATAAGGATATCATTGAAATAGTCAGATATATCCTGAGCCTGAGAACAGGCAAGGGTGAGGTTGATGATATAGACCACCTCGGAAATAGACGGATCAGGGGTGTCGGCGAACTCTTTGAAAACCAGTTCAGGATCGGGCTGGTCAGGATGGAACGGGCCATCAAGGAGAAGATGACGCTTACCGAACTTGAAACCGCCATGCCGCATGACCTGATCAATGCCAAGCCGGTAATGGCGGCTGTGAAGGAGTTTTTCGGTTCCAGCCAGTTAAGTCAGTTTATGGACCAGACGAATCCGCTTTCAGAGATTACGCATAAGAGAAGGCTTTCAGCGCTCGGCCCCGGCGGCTTGACCAGGGAAAGGGCAGGCTTTGAGGTCAGGGACGTACATCCCACGCATTACGGCAGAATATGTCCTATTGAGACCCCGGAAGGTCCCAATATCGGTCTTATAACATCGCTTGCGTCATATGCAAGGGTGAATGATTACGGCTTTATAGAAGTGCCGTACAGGAAGGTTGCAAACGGCAAAGTTACCCAGGAAGTAAAGTTTTTCTCGGCGATTGAAGGTGAAAAATTCATTATTGCAGAGGCAACGTCACCGGTTGACAAGAAGGGCAATCTCATAGGGGATGCTATTTCAGCCAGAGAAGGCGGCGACTTCAGGATGGTGACACCGCAGGAAGTCCAGTATATGGACGTTTCTCCAAAACAGATCGTCGGTCTTTCGGCAGCGCTTATTCCGTTTCTTGAAAATGATGATGCCAACAGGGCGCTTATGGGTTCTAATATGCAGAGACAGGCCGTGCCGCTGCTGAAACCTAATGCTCCGATTGTTGGTACAGGCATGGAATTTGTTGCAGCCAGAGATTCCGGCGCACTTGTTCGGGCAAAGAAAGATGGAACAGTCGAGAGCGTTGATGCCTCAAGGATTGTTGTAAGAACAAAAGCCGGAGGCGTCGATATCTACAGCCTTATTAAATTCCAGAGGTCTAACCAGGCCACCTGTATCAATCAGAGACCGATAGTAAATGTGGGTGATAAAATAAAGAAAGATGACGTGCTGGCAGACGGGCATTCGACTGATCTGGGAGAACTGGCGCTCGGGCAGAATGTGCTCGTAGCCTTTATGCCCTGGGGCGGATATAACTTTGAGGATGCGATTCTTTTGAGCGAGAAATTGGTCAAAGAGGATGTATATACCTCAATACATATTGAAGAGTTTGAAGTTGAGGCACGGGAGACAAAGCTTGGGCCTGAGGAGATAACCAGAGATATCCCGAATGTAGGAGAGGAGACGTTAAAGGACCTGGATGAACATGGGATTATAAGAATAGGGGCCGAGGTCAAGCCCGGAGATATTATAGTCGGCAAGGTGACCCCGAAAGGTGAGACCCAGCTTACTCCAGAGGAAAAACTTCTCAGGGCCATCTTCGGAGAGAAGGCTGAAGAGGTGAAGGAGAGTTGTCTTTATGTTCCTCCTGGTATTGAAGGGACGGTCATCGACGTCAGGATATTTTCCCGCAAGGGTATTGTAAAGGATGGAAGGGCAAAAAGCATTGAAGAGGATGTTATCGAGAGGCTTCAGCGGGATATTGAGGAAGAAGTAAAAATTGTAAAAGAAGAGAAATACGTTAAACTGAGGCAGCTTTTGACCGGACAGACTGCCGCGGAGGATGTGAAAAATTCAAAGACAAGAGAAGTCATATGTGTCCACGGCAAGCTGATGACCGAAAAACATCTCGAACAGGTCAAGGATGAGCATCTTGCCAAGATCAAGATAAAAAATGCGGATGTTCAGGCCAATATTGAATCCGTCAATTCAGAGGCCAATCAGTATATACGCTATCTTGAGGCAAAATACGATGAAAAAGTGGACAGGGCCAGAAAAGGGGATGAACTGCCGCCGGGTGTCAATAAATTAGTGAAAGTCTTTATAGCGATGAAACGTAAAGTCCAGGTAGGCGACAAGATGGCCGGCAGACACGGCAATAAGGGCGTTGTAGCTACGGTAATGCCTGAAGAGGATATGCCGTATCTTCCTGACGGCAGGCCGGTCCAGGTTGTGCTGAACCCACTGGGAGTTCCTTCACGTATGAACGTAGGACAGATCCTTGAGACCCATCTCGGATGGGCTGCAAAGGCGCTCGGATTGCACGTTGCTACCCCGGTATTTGAGGGGGCAAAGGAATCCGAGATAAAGGACCTGATGAAGAAGGCTGAAATGCAGGAAAAAGTCGGTATGCAGCCTACAGGACAGGTACAGCTTTATGACGGCAGGACGGGTGAGAAGTTCAAACGGCTGGTCACTGTCGGATATTCCTATATGCTGAAGCTGCATCATCTTGTTGATGACAAGATACATGCCCGTTCCATCGGGCCATATTCATTAGTTACTCAGCAGCCTTTGGGCGGTAAGGCCCAGTTCGGAGGTCAGAGACTGGGTGAGATGGAAGTATGGGCGCTTGAGGCGTATGGGGCCGCACATACGCTTCAGGAATTTTTAACAGTCAAGAGTGATGATGTTACAGGAAGGGCACGGATGTATGAGGCGATAGTCAAAGGCGATGCCACGCTTGAGCCAGGCGTTCCAGAGTCTTTCCATGTATTAATAAAAGAACTCCAGAGCCTTGGTCTTGATGTTGAGCTCCTGGAGAAAAAGAAGAAGGGGGAATAGAGTGGCAGAAGACATTTATTCCATTTTTCAGAAACCTAAAAATCCCACGGACTTTGAGGCGCTCAGAATAAAACTCGCCTCGCCTGAAAGGATAAGGGAATGGTCTTTTGGAGAGGTCAAGAAACCGGAAACTATTAACTACCGGACTTTCAAGCCGGAACGGGACGGGCTCTTTTGTTCGAAGATATTCGGTCCGGTAAAAGACTGGGAATGCATATGCGGCAAGTACAAGAGGATGAAGCACAGGGGTATAGTATGCGATAAATGCGGAGTTGAGGTCATTCAGTCGAAAGTGAGGCGTGAGAGGCTCGGCCATATCGAGCTTGCAAGCCCTGTGGCCCATATCTGGTTTCTCAAGGGCGTCCCCAGTCGTATCGGCACATTACTTGACATGACGATGAGGAACCTCGAAAAAGTGCTTTACTTCGAGAGCTATATTGTCACTGACCCTGGAGATACTTCGCTGAAATCCAGGGAACTTCTCAATGAGGACGATTACAAGAAGAAGTTTGCGGAATATGGCACACGCTTTAAATGCGGCATGGGCGCCGAGGCGGTCAGGGAGCTTTTGCGCGGGGTTGAGCTTGAGACTCTCAGTGTTGAACTCAAACTGAAAATTAAAGAGGCGGCTTCCATAGGAGTCAAGAAAAAGCTTACCAAGAGACTGAAGGTTGTGGAGGCGTTCAGGAAATCCGACAACAAGCCGGACTGGATGATCATGGATGTCATCCCTGTTTTGCCGCCGGACCTCAGACCGTTAGTTCCGCTTGAAGGCGGGCGTTTTGCAACTTCTGACCTGAACGATCTTTACCGAAGGGTGATAAACAGGAACAACAGGCTGAAAAGGCTTGTAGAATTGAAGGCCCCGAGTGTTATCGTCAAGAACGAAAAAAGAATGCTGCAGGAGGCGGTTGACGCCTTATTTGATAACGGCCGCAGAAGCAAGGTACTGAAGACAGCGACAAAAAGGCCGCTGAAATCCCTAAGTGATATGATCAAGGGCAAGCAGGGCCGTTTCAGGCAGAACCTGCTCGGCAAGAGAGTGGACTATTCCGGCAGGTCGGTTATTGTCGTTGGCCCTGAACTCAAACTGCATCAATGTGGACTTCCAAAGAGAATGGCCCTTGAACTTTTCAAACCGTTTATATTCAACAAGCTTGAAGAAAGGGGCTATGCCACAACAATAAAGGCTGCCAAAAAAATTGTGGAGAAGGAATCCCCTGAAGTATGGGATGCTCTGGAAGAGGTCATCAGGGAAACTCCGGTGCTCTTAAACAGGGCCCCGACCCTGCACAGGCTCGGCATCCAGGCCTTTGATCCGGTTCTCGTTGAAGGTAAGGCGATTAAACTGCATCCTCTGGTATGTACGGCCTTCAATGCTGACTTCGATGGCGACCAGATGGCTGTCCATGTGCCGCTTTCCATAGAGGCCCAGATCGAGGCAAGGGTCTTGATGATGTCGGTGAATAATATTCTTTCTCCGGCAAACGGCAAACCCATTCTCGTTCCGACACAGGACATGGTCCTTGGTATTTATTATCTCACAAAAGAGAGAACCGGGGCCCCCGGAGAAGGTAATGTCTTCGCTGATCCTCAGGATGTAAGGATGGCGTATGACGCCGGACTGCTAAGCGAACATGCCAGGATCAAAGTAAGGCTGAATGGCGGGTTTGTCGAGACTACTACAGGAAGGATACTCTTCAGTGAAATAGTTCCGTCTGAGGTCTCCTTTGAAATGATCAACAGGGACATGACTAAAAAGGAGTTGTCCAGGATCATAGAGTATGTTTTCAAGAAGGCAGGAAAGCGTAAGACAGTTGTCTTCCTTGACAATCTGGAGAGGCTCGGCTTCCATTATGCCACCAACTCAGGCATCTCGATATGTATGGCTGATATGCATATACCTTCCCAAAAAGCCCCGATGATACACCAGGCTGAACAGGAAGTAATAGAAGTCCAGAGGCAGTATGCGGAAGGACTTATTACCCAGGGCGAACGTTATAACAAAGTAATTGATATCTGGGCCAATGTTACAGAGCGCATTGCCGATGAGATGATGAAGGAACTCGGCGCTGAAGATGACCGGATTGCCTCTGAAGAGGAATTGAAGGAGAAGCGGTCATTTAACAGTATATATATGATGGCGGATTCCGGAGCGCGGGGCAGCGCCGCGCAGATCAGGCAACTTGCGGGCATGAGGGGACTTATGGCAAAACCCTCAGGCGAGATCATAGAGACTCCGATTACTGCCAACTTCAGGGAAGGTCTTACTCCGCTGCAATATTTTATATCGACTCACGGCGCCAGAAAAGGACTTGCCGACACGGCCCTTAAGACAGCCAATTCGGGATACCTTACCAGGAGGCTGGTTGATGTTGCCCAGGACGTGCTTATCACAGAGGATGACTGCGGCACGAAAGACAGCATAGCAGTGGTATCGCTGATAGAAGGCGGTGAGATCATCCAGCCGCTGGAAGAGAGAATTTT
Organism: uncultured Nitrospira sp.; assembly: GCA_947085825.1. Classification (GTDB taxonomy): domain Bacteria; phylum Nitrospirota; class Thermodesulfovibrionia; order Thermodesulfovibrionales; family UBA6898; genus JAOUFP01. The sequence goes on from CAMTXX010000112.1 coordinate 10,252, forward strand.
CGGAAGATACGCGGTGGAAGATATAAAAGATCCGGTAACAAAGGAACTGATAATCAAGAGGAATCAGGAGATAGACGAGGTCTATACACAAAAGATTGTTGAGGCCGGCATAGACAGGGTGAAGATCAGGTCTGTCCTGACCTGCGTCTCCAAGTTTGGCGTATGCGCAAAATGCTATGGCAGAGACCTTGGCAGAGGCCAATATGTTGAGATAGGCGAAGCAGTCGGCATAATCGCGGCCCAGTCTATCGGCGAGCCCGGAACACAGCTCACCATGAGAACGTTTCATATCGGGGGCACTGCATCAAAGATTATCGAGCAGACGGTTCTGGAGGCCAAGAACTCCGGAACCATCAAATTCCACAATATCAACACGGTCAGAAACAGGGAAGGCTTCCTTGTTGTTATGAACAGGAACGGCAGCATAGCGATAGCAGATTCCAAGGGAAGAGAACGGGTGAAGTACTCTATTGTTTACGGCGCCAAACTGCTTGTGGAGGAAGGTAAAAAGGTTGAGATCGGGCAGAGGATCGTTGAATGGGACCCTTACTCAACCCCCATTCTTACCGAACTTGGCGGCAGGATCGCCTTTGGAGATATCGTTGAAGGCGTAACAGTCAAGGAAGAAGTGGACGAAACAACCGGGCTTTCGCATAAGGTCATCATAGATTACCCTGCAGATATGCGGCCGCGACTTTCTATTAAGGACGAACACGGCAAGGCAACGCTGAAAATACCAGGCACAGGAAACCTTGCGCGGTACCTGTTGCCTGCCGGTGTGCATATACTTGTTGACAGAAATGAGATTGTACAGCCTGGCGACATACTCGCAAAGATCCCGAGAGAGACGACCAAGACAAAAGATATAACAGGAGGTCTGCCAAGGGTTGCTGAACTGTTTGAAGCAAGAAAGCCCAAGGAGCAGGCGATTATAGCCGAGATCGACGGTATTGTCGAGTTCAGAAGCGCCCAGAAGGGCAAGCGTGTTGTTATGGTCAAGGGCGGAGAGACAACAAAAGAATATGATATCCCAAAAGGCAAGCATGTGAGTGTTCATGAGGGAGACTGGGTCAAGGCAGGCGAACCGCTTATGGACGGAGCTGTAAATCCACATAGCGTGCTTGATATCCTCGGCCCTCAGGAACTTCAGAGTTATCTTGTCGACGAAGTGCAAAAAGTCTACAGGCTTCAGGGTGTTTCCATCAACGATAAGCATATAGAGGTCATCGTAAGACAGATGATGAGAAAGGTGCGGATAGAAGACTCAGGAGATACCTCATTCCTCATCGGCGAGCAGGTGGACAGGATACTTTTCCAGGCAGAGAATGTCAAAATCAAGGAAGAGAGGGCAAGGATCAAGGCAGAGAACCCCAAAGTTAAGGATGAGGAATTGCCCAAATCTGCGCAGGGCAAGCCATTACTTCTCGGCATTACCAAGGCATCTCTGACAACAGACAGTTTTGTGTCTGCTGCATCATTCCAGGAGACTACGCGTGTGCTGACAGAAGCAGCGATAAATGGGGCAGTGGATGAGTTAAGAGGTTTGAAAGAAAATGTGATCATGGGACGTGTGATCCCTTCAGGCACGGGGCTGAAGAAATATAGGGATACCTTTGTGAAAAGTGAATTCCAGCCGTCTTTGACTGAAGAGATAGAAGTAGAGTAGTAATAACACATTTCACTCAGGCGCCTTAATCCCTTTTTCTGAAAGAGGGATTAAGGCGCCTGTTTAAAATAACATGAATAATTCAATGTTAACAAAACTTGCCAAACTATTCATTGTATATTGTGAGGTTAAGAGTAAATGAGGATAATTGTCTGCATTAAACAGGTGCCGGACACTGCTGAAGTCAGGATAAACCCGGAGACAAACACCCTGATAAGAGATGGTGTTCCATCCATTATAAATCCCTATGATACGCACGCGATAGAAGCAGGTCTTCAGCTCAGGGAAAAGACAGGCGGGAGTGTGACTGTAGTTACCATGGGGCCGCCTCAGGCCGAAACTGCGTTGAGAGAGGCCATATCCATGGGCGCTGATGGCGGAGTTTTGCTGACTGACAGGGCATTTGCGGGGTCTGATACATGGGCCACGGCATATACCCTTGCAAAGGCGATTGAACATATCGGTGCGGATATCATATTCTGCGGCAAACAGGCGATAGATGGTGATACAGCCCAGGTAGGCCCTGAGATTGCGGAGTTTCTCGATATTCCACACATCGCATATATACGGAAAATAGACGATGTGACTGACAGCAAAATTGTTGTTCAGAGATTAATGGATGACGGATATGATGTTGTTGAATCATCCCTTCCTGTATTGCTTACAGTAGTCCGGGAATTGAATGTCCCCAGACTGCCCTCCCTTAAGGGCAAGATGGCTGCGAAAAAGGCTGAGATCAGAAAGCTCAGCGCAGCAGATATCAAGGCAGAGGATGAGAGCCTTGGACTGAAAGGGTCACCCACTCAGGTGAGGAATATCTTTGCTCCGGAGGTTAAAAAAGACCGGAGGATGTTTGAGGGAACAGCAGAAGAACAGGTTGATGCCTTAATAAAGGAACTGGCAGGTTTGAAATGTTTATAAAAATAAAAAGGGATAAATGCACTGGTTGTGAGTCATGCCTGCAGTCATGTCCTTTTGACGCTATTATTATGAAGGACGCTAAGGCAGAGATTACTGAAAACTGCCAGTTATGCCGAGCCTGCCTTAGTATATGTCCCGAAGGCGCGATTATAGAGGTTGAAGAAGAACTCGTCACTCGTCACTCGTCACTCGTCACTGATTTTAAGGGTGTCTGGATTTATGCTGAACAGCGGGAAGGCATTATTGCAGGGGTTTCCTTTGAGTTGCTCGGTATAGGCAAAATCCTTGCCGGCAAACTCGGGACAGAGGTATCTGCCGTACTCTTTGGCGCCACAGCGGTTGAGGCTCGGGAACTGATACGGTGGGGCGCCGACCGGGTCTATCATTGCGCTGACGAATTGTTCAGCGCTTTCAACGATGAGCCCTACGCAAGCCTGCTTTCAGATCTTATTGAGCAGCATAAGCCTGAGATAGTTCTTGCAGGGGCAACTCCCATAGGCAGGTCTTTTATCCCAAGGGTCGCAGCAAGGCTGAAAGCCGGGTTGACCGCAGATTGTACAGCCCTTGAAATAGATGAAGTCACAAAAAATCTTCTCCAGGTTCGTCCTGCTTTTGGCGGAAATATCATGGCCACAATACTCTGTCCTCATACAAGGCCCCAGATGGCGACTGTGAGGCCCAGGGTTATGAAGAGGGGCGTGTATGATGAATCCAGACAGGGAGAGATCATCGCAGTAAAGGCTGATAATTTCAGGTCACGCACGAAGGTGTTGGAGATTGTGAAAGAAGTCTCTGATATTTCCGTAAATCTCCAGGAAGCAAATGTGATCGTTGCAGGCGGCAGAGGGGCTGGTGGAGAAAAAGGTTTTCAGTTGCTCTATGAACTTGCCGAGGCGCTGGGGGCGTCTCTCGGTGCGTCACGGGCTGCTGTTGATGAGGGCTGGATCCCTTACAGACATCAGGTAGGCCAGACAGGAAAGACTGTTGGCCCAAGGATATATTTTGCGTGCGGCATATCGGGCGCTGTGCAGCATATTGTCGGAATGCAGTCGTCGGATATTATTATCGCGATAAACAAGAACCTTGAGGCCCCGATTTTCAATGTTGCCACTTACGGGATTGCAGGGGATTTATTTGAGATATTGCCTATGCTGACCAAAAAGATAAAAGAGGCTAAGGGCTTATGAAAATTTCCTTTGTATTTCCGGGGCAGGGGTCGCAATATGTTGGTATGGGAAAAGACCTCTGGGACAATTTTGACGAGGTAAAGGCCCTGTACGAAGAAGCCTCCGGGGCGCTCGGATATGATGTAAAAGAATTGAGTTTTAACGGTCCGCAGGAGGAACTCAACAGGACTTTTCGTACTCAGCCCTGCATTCTGACCGCCAGTATTGCAGCATACAGAGTCCTGTCTGCGCAAGGCATCACACCGTATGTTATGGCAGGACACAGCCTTGGTGAATATTCCGCGATTGTAGCGGCGGGTGTTATTTCCTTTGAAGAGGCGGTAATGCTCACTGAAAAGAGGGGGACATTCATGCAGGAGGCTGTTCCCGCAGGAAAGGGACTGATGGCGGCAATTATCGGACTTGACCGCCGGAAAGTCGATGATATATGTCTCTCTGTTGAATCAGGATATGTTTCGCCCGCAAATTATAATTCCCCCGGACAGATCGTCATTGCAGGAGAAAAGAATGCTGTTGAAGAGGCGATGAAGCTGGCAAAAAATGCCGGCGCAAAAAGGGCGCTTGCCTTGGCTGTCAGCGTTCCTTCGCATTGTACTTTAATGGTAGAGGCTTCAAACCGGCTTGCTGTGCTTTTGGATACCATCGAAATCAAAGACCCCGAAGTACCCATTGTCAATAATGCGGATGCCGTGATTTTGACGAACGCAGAGAGAATCAAGACATCGCTTGTTAATCAGTTGAACAGTCCCCTGTTATGGGAGGATTCAATAAGAAATATCGTTGATACCGGCATAGACACCTTTATTGAAGTGGGCCCTGGCAAGGTGCTGTCCGGACTCATCAAGCGGATAGACCCCTCTGTAAGATTATACAACGTCGAGGATACCGCAAGCCTCAATAGAACACTCGAAGAACTAAGAGCTATTTAATTCAGGCGTATTCAGCCAAGTCCTTCACGAGCCTTTCTGAATCTTCCCAGCCGAGGCAGGGGTCGGTTATAGATTTTCCGTAGATATTCTCCGGGATTTTCTGCGTACCCTCGGCAAGGTAGCTTTCGATCATCAGCCCTTTTACCATGTTTCTGAGAGTTTTGGAGTTTTGACGGCTGCTCATCACTTCTTTGGCGATTCTTGGTTGTTCGTGGAATTTTTTGTTCGAATTGGCATGATTAGTGTCCACGATGATTGCAGGATAAGAGAGGTTGCGCTTCTTATACAGTTCTGCCAGTCTTTTAAGGTCTTCGTAATGATAATTGGGAAAATTTGTGCCGTGCTGGTCAACACCGCCGCGCAGGATGCAATGGGCGAGCGGGTTGCCGTTTGTCTTTACTTCCCAGCCGTTATATACAAAGACATGGGATAGCTGGGCAGCCTGAACAGAGTTCAGCATCACTTCCAGATCGCCGCTCGTCGGGTTTTTCATGCCGGCAGGAATATCAAGTCCGCTGACAGTCAGGCGGTGCAATTGATTTTCAACTGACCGTGCTCCGACTGCGACGTAGCTGAGGATATCTGCGAGGTATGGATAATTGCCGGGATAGAGCATTTCGTCTGCGGCCGGCAGATGCGATTCCTTAAGTGCCCGGATGTGCATCTTGCGGATGGCCTTCAACCCTTTTACCATGTTCGGCTCTTCCGAGGGTTTTGGCTGGTGTGCCATGCCTTTATAGCCCTCGCCGGTAGTGCGCGGCTTGTTGGTATAGATGCGGGGGATGAGTATCAGTTTTTCCTTCACTTCATCCTGGAGCTTTGCGAGCTTTGATACATATTCGCAGACAGAGTCTTCGTTGTCAGCAGAGCATGGGCCGATGATTACGAGAAGCTTTTCGTTTTCCCGGTTGAAAACCGATTTTATCTCCAAATCCCTTTTTGCCTTTATTTTTTGCAAGGCCTCAGGGACCGGTATAGTATCAAGGATATCCTTGACGCCCGGCATTTCACGCACATATTGAAAACTCATATATCACCTCTTATAATAGTTGTTTGTCAAACCCGCTTCTTCAGCCAGTCTTTAGGGTTAATAATGTGGTATTCGCCATTGCCGTCGGAGAAGACCACTGTTTTTATCCTGGCGTTCAGGATCATCCGTTTACACATCATGCAAGGCTCTGAAAGACATTCTCCGGCGCCATGGTCTGCCCCTGAAACGTATATGGTCGAGTCCCTGAGCTCTCCTGCCGAGGCCCGTATGATCGCATTTGCCTCTGCGTGTACGCTGTGGCATAGTTCATAACGCTCGCCGTGGGGAATCTGGAGTTCCTTCCGGGTGCATTTCCTTGCTTCGAGGCAGTCCTTCATTCCAGATGGCGCTCCGTTATATCCTGTGCTTACGATAATGTTGTCTTTTGTTATAACCGCCCCGTATTTCCGCCTCTGGCAGGTGGCCCTTGCGGAAACCGCTTTTGCGATATTGATGAAGTATTCATCCCATCCGGGCCGTATCTGATTCTTTGTTTTTTTCGATGGCATAGTGTAAACCTGAAATAAATAAAATTATTCTGTACAGGTCTGTTTATTATAAATAAACTGAGCTTGTTTTGTCATTGCTTGTCCGGTGCTGGCGGGTGTGCGACAAATTTATGGGTAAATTTACTTCTGAGTGCATAGAGGATTGAAAACATCCCCCTTGGGTTACTGATCGTGACCCACAAATATGTCTGGACACAGCGGGTATGAACAAAGAATTTCATATCTTATGTCTTTTTTGTGTCATTGAGGCTTGTCCGCAATCCTTTTTTTAAGAAAGATTCCCGACAAGCGAGAATG
>CAMTXX010000113.1:0-5495 GCA_947085825.1 uncultured Nitrospira sp.
CCTCCATTGCCTCTCTATGCCTGCCTAAATCGGCATAAGTAACACCAAGATTATTATGAGCCTCTGCCAAATCAGGCTTAATCCTTATTGCCTGTTTATATGCCTCTACCGCCTCTCTATGCCTGCCTAAATCGGCATAAGTAACACCAAGATTATAATGAGCATCTGCATAATCAGGCTTAATCCTTATGGCTTGTTTAAATGACTCCATTCCCTCTTTGTGCATGCCTAATTTTCCATAGTTAACACCAAGATTATGATGAGCCTCTGCATAATCAGGCTTAATCCTTATTGCCTGTTTATATGCCTCTACCGCCTCTCTATGCCTGCCAGCCTCTCCGTAATAATAACCAAGCCAAAACCAATAGTCTGCTGTCTTTTTATAATCCTCTATTTCAGATTCTTTTAATGCAGTAACCTTTTTACTTCCAATTTTATCTTTTATAAGATTCACAGGCATTGCGAAGTTGAGATTTTGTGCTTCTTCTATAAGAAATGTTGCAATGCCAATAACCTCACCATTTTTATTAAACACAGGTCCACCGCTGCTGCCTGATGACACAGGGGCAGTTATCTGAAGGATTTTTCTTTTTGGGTCAATCTCTCTTATTCCGCTTAATATCCCCTCAGATATTGTATTTTCAAGTCCCTTTGGACTGCTGATGACATAGACCTTTTCTCCGACAGCTACTTTCTCTATATCTCCAATCTTTACTACAGGAAGATTCTTGCCATCTGCCTTGAGTATTACAATATCGTTTTCCTTATCTATATGTAGTAATCCCTCAACCTTTAAGACCTTATCCCCTGCCTTTATCTTTATATCCACTGCATTACTTATAACATGGTAATTCGTAACTACTGCGCCGTCTACTCTTACAATAAAGCCGCTTCCCTGGCTAATCGGCTTGCCCATACTGTCATAAGCGCTGACAACCACAACAGCCTTGCTGTTTTCTTTGAAAATCTTATCAGCATCGGCAAAGGAAATAACAGGGAATGCTATTACAAAAATTAGTAGGATAATAAAAAGATTCTTTTGCAAAAATATGTTCTTTTGCATTTTTGTCCTCCTGCTGCTGCTCACCCTAAGCATAGGGGAGTCAAACCTTTATTTTTCAATTTTTTCATATTTCATCTTGATTTTAACCTAAGTTGAGCAATTCTTACACTTAAAATGCAGAAAATCGCTCAACTTAGGTTCTAATATTTCTGTCATATTTTATTTCGGTCTAACGCCAAGGGTAACCAGCGGCGGCCTATGAACTTGGGTAAAAAAATAGCGCGTCCCCGCCGTCTGCGTTGATGCGCTTGTTATGTTTTCCCTAGCTGCAAATGCTTTATTTCTTTAACTATTGCATGCTCAAGGATGGTTCTTCCCCAATTGAGAAATTTTTTTTGGTTATTATCTAGCTCAGTTGCATTCCCGTGGACTAATTTCGATCTAGCTTCATACAGATCTTTGAAATTCTTTTTTATGGTCTTACGGCCTTTAATGTCGCTGCTGATAAGATATGAACATCTGTCTGCCAGAATTTCTGTCAACGAACCGTTGTAACCATCATCTCCAAGAAGAGCTTCCAAGCCAATACAAACTTGCAAGAATGATAAAGTTTGATTCTCTGAAATATATGAATCAAAACACCATTGGATTGCCGATTTAACTCGAATTGATTCTTCCGCATTGCATTCGATTAACTCTAATGGCTTTTTGAGGAAAGCAGTAACAATTGGCTCAATTTTTCCACCAGTCATGGCATTTGCTAATGGGTCAGCCTCCCAGTTAAGATCAACGCCATTTATCCATTTGCTAAAATCTAAAGGAAATTCTGTCGTTAAAATTTTCTGGGGTTTCCTTGCTATGTCTATACTTATAAGATTAACTTTTGGTACTTGGTGATGAGAGTACCCTCCGAGTAAACCAAGTTCTGATTTTCCATCTGGATTTACCTTGAATAAATCTCTAAAAATTCCCTGTTGAAGAGTTATTTTAAAATTACTAATTGCTTTTTTGTTGCAGTAATTTTCAAGACGATTCCCGCAATACCCGGATAGACGTTGCCGCAAGTATACTTTTTTTAATTCTAACTTTGTTTTAAAAATACCTAAAAGACCTCCTTGATAGCCTCCTGGAACTTTGTCTGCTTCTTCATAAATTTCAAGCGATATACTTTCAGTCAGATTTACATTTGTATGCAAATTTTGTGAAATTTTAGGAAGAGGAATATAAACGTCAAATTCTCTGGGGATGCTAACAATATATGATTTAATTCCTTGCACTAGCTTTTCTGAATTTTCTGGCCCAAGTATATCCCACAAATTACCTTCAAATTTTTGATTTTTTTCAGCTTTGTTATTGATTGCTTCCGAAACAAAATCATAAAAAATTGAAAAAATGTCATTAATATCAAGCCATTCTTTTTTGTGCTTTAATACTTCATCCCCCAATGATTTTAAGTGCTTAGAAAAAGATTCAAATTCAGGCCAATTGTCTATGACACGACAATTTAACAACGAACCTTTAATTTTGTTTTCTATCTTTTGAACAGCATTGGGATGCAATTTAATTTCCTCGTAAAACATAACCAGTAATTAACCCGTTAATGGTCTAACAACGGAAATCCGATGTTAGTCGACCAGATATTAGGCGGAAACCGCCCCGATAATATCGGAATTTGTATGTTAGTCAGGTAACGCCCGACTTTCCCCATGTTGATTACTATTAATAACTTACACTACACTATTTTGAAGCTTTTGAAAAGTGCGGGTTTCAAGGGGCTATCGCTTAGAGTCTTTTTTGACCTTATCGCTTGGTCCGGTACCCGACTAAAATCGAAAATACGAGGTCTTATATAGGATTTTTCATTTCTCAACTGCCGGTCCGATTTCCTCGTTTCCCCTTATAGTTATCTACAATTTTTGTAAATAGTTTAAGTTATCTACAATTCGAGGGTTTATCGGTTGAGTTAGTAAGGTTTTTTAGTGTTAAAAAGTTGTGTCATTTTTTGCTATGAAAAAGGTAAGGGTTTTAGGCTTTTTTCTTGTGGATTCCGTGTTCTCTGGACTTTACCAACTTGGTAAAGTCCAGAGTTTTGCTTTATTTATCTCTTTTTATTGTTATTTCCATGTTTTTTTATCTTCTTCGTTAAAAATGCCGAACTTGTCGCTATTTAAGTAATAACCAAAATTTAAGGAGGTTATTACTTATGGAAAAGTTACTCACAGCACCAGAGCTTTCAGAAATCCTCGGGGTAAAATTGTCAACCGTTTATAGCTGGTCACACAAAAAAGCAATTCCACGAGTGCAGGGATTAAGGCTTTTAAGATTCAAAGAAGCCGAGGTTTTAGCGTGGCTCAGTAAACCCTCAACCCCTGTTGCAATGCCTGTTGCAATGCCAAAGGCGAGGAAAACCCGGACAGGTAAAAGCGCCTATATAAATAAAATACTTGAACAGGCGAAAAAGGAGGTGCTTTCGTGATATACTCGAAACGGTATTTACGCCCCTTCATGGGGTGCCCCCTTGTGGGGAAGGCTCCTATAGTCCCAAAGAAAGGAGGTTTTTAAATGGGATTGTATAGGAGAGGAAAAACTTACTGGATAACTTTTTCTTGCGATGGAAGACAGCACCAAAGAAGCACAGGCACGGCGGAAAGGAAACTTGCAGAGAAGATTTTCAGCAAAGTTCAAACGCAAATAGTTGAGGGTAAATGGTTTGAATTCGATAAAGGCAGGCAATACGGTTATGAAGAAATGATGGACAAATATCTTAAAGAGCATAGCAAGCCAAATAAAGCTTTAGGCAGCTATCAAAACGACTTAAACTATAGAAGGCATCTTGATACTGTTTTCTCTGATTTAACGCTTGATAAGATAACGCCACGCCTGATAAATGAATTCAAATCAAAACGGATAAGCGAAGGCGCAAGTAATTCCACTCTTGCGAAAGAGCTTATTTGCCTTGGTCATGCCCTGAATTTTGCCTGTAAAGAATGGGAATGGATTACTGTTAATCCTATGAATAATGTCAAGAAGCCACGGATAAACAATCGGCGCGACAGGTGGCTTAGTCATGAAGATGAATCCGCATTGTTACAGAAGGCTTATGACTGGTTTAAGCCTATTGTTATTTTTGCAATTCACACAGGCATGAGGCAGGGAGAAATTATAAGGCTTAAATGGAATGATGTCGATTTGTTCAGGCGCACACTTGTTATTCACAAGTCTAAAAACAATGAGAAGCGCACCATTCCCATTAATCAGAGAGTCCTTGAACTTCTGATAGCACGGAGTAAAGTTCAGGCGATTCATGGTCATGTTTTTTGTGATATGGAAGGTGGGATACTTACTAAGCGAAAAGTTCAGCGTTCGATGACAACAGCCATGACACATGCAGGGATTAAGAACTTCCATTTTCACGACTTACGACATACTTTTGCAACAAGATTAGCACAGGCGGGAATTGACATTTATTCAATTTCAAAATTACTCGGTCATAGGGATATTCGTATGACACAGCGTTACGCGCACCATTCGCCTGAGTCACTTCGTCAGGGCGTTGATGTACTGTGCAAACCTGTCATTTCAGAGACTAAAAACCAGCCGGCTATTACAATTTTATGACAATTTTATCTTGCTTTAAGCTAACTCATTGATTTAATGTAAGTATTTAGGAGAGGTGCCAGAGCGGTTGAATGGGACGGTCTCGAAAATCGTTGTGGGGGCGACTCCACCCAGGGTTCGAATCCCTGCCTCTCCGCCAAATTGTACTTTTTGCGAAATCATAAGAAGTTGCCTCGGCGCATTGCGCCTCGGTATGGTATTTTCCCGCGAGAATCCAAGCATTTTTGAGGGGGAACGAAAGCGTCCGCTCGGCAATGCAGAAGTTCGAACCAATCTTTTTATGTTAAAGTTTGACAGAAAGCCGCGTATATGGTAAATTTCAAATAGAGTCGGTATTCTGCAAGAGGAGGTGATAGAGATATGTCGCAAACAATAAGTGCTATTTTTGAGGACGGCGTCTTTAAGCCATTGGAAAAAGTTGATGTGCCTGAACATAAGAGGCTTAAAATAATCCTTGCAAATGAAGTTGAGCGCGTTGCTCCGGAAGAGTGCAGTCTTATCGGGATAATTGATATTGCAAAAGATTGTTATGATATTGACCTTTCCTTCCATCATGACAAATACCTGTACGGCGAGGTTCCGGGTTGAAGGTTTTTATGGTGATAATGCCTTTATCTCCGTCTCCACCGCCTCAAAAAACTTTTTGTAAAACTCCTCATCCGTAACAGTTTTCTCTTCATCCCTTGCAGTCTTTGCCTGATATTTGATTTGACAAATTACAACCATATTTCGGGCTTGTCAGTCATTTTTCATTTCATAGGTTACATCTCCCCAACCCTATTCATTTGATCTCCTGACTCTGCTATGGTATAGTTGAAACAAGAGGTGGTGATTATGGCAAAGATAGATGCTAAAAAGACAAAGAAGTATCTTA